>NZ_BAAGQL010000043.1:0-30214 GCF_054783495.1 Luteococcus sediminum
TCCACTCACTCTGCCCCCACGCGGGCACTTTGAGATGAGTCAACGAAGCACTCCACGCGGGCATCTTCGATGAGTCAACGCGCCGATTTTGTCTTTCGTCAGTGTGTGTGTAATGTTGTGTTCACCGACGCGGGGTGGAGCAGCTCGGTAGCTCGCTGGGCTCATAACCCAGAGGTCACAGGTTCAAATCCTGTCCCCGCTACTATGTGGCAAGTGCCGTCGGCCAGATCGTGATCTGGCCGGCGGCACTTTTTCGTGCGCCCCACCTCGCACCCTGCCCCCGGGACTGGCCTGAGTCACCCTCCACCACCCCGGACGCCCGACGCATGTGGCCATCGGCCCCCTCCGCTGGGCTGTGGCACGCTGGTGGGTATGCCGAAAGACCCGACGCTGCAGTACGAGATCATCGAGCGCACCCTGGCCAATGGCCTGCGCGTGGTGGTCAACCCCGACCCCACCAGCCCCGCCGTCGCGGTGAACATCTGGTACCACGTCGGATCGGCCGACGAGCAGACGGGGGCCAGCGGCTTCGCGCACCTGTTCGAGCACCTGATGTTCCAGGGCTCGCGGCAGGTGGCCTCGGGCGAGCACCTCGCGGCACTGCAGGCCGTGGGCGGCACCGTCAATGCCACCACCAGCTTCGACCGCACCAACTACTTCGAGACCGTCCCGCCGGGCGCAGTGGAGCTGGCCCTGTGGCTCGAGAGCGAGCGGCTGTCCAGCCTCGACGTCAGCCAGGAGAACCTGGACACCCAGCGCGAGGTGGTCAAGGAGGAGAAGCGACAGCGCTACGACAACGTCCCCTACGGCGACCAGCTGCACCTGCTGCTGGCACTGAACTTCCCCGAGAACCACCCCTACGCGCACCCCACCATCGGGTCGATGGAGGACCTCGACGCCGCCACCCTGGACGATGTCCGCGACTTCTTCGCCACCTGGTACCGCGCCTCCAATGCGGTGCTCACCCTCGCCGGGGCCGTCGAGGCCGAGCAGGCCTTCGTCCTGGCCGAGAAGTACTTCGGCTCCCTGCCCGCCCTGCCCGAGCCCGAGCGTCGCCGCGCCGCCCCGCTGGAGCCCCACCAGGGCATCCCGCGGCTCGAGGTGGTGCGCGAGGTCCCTCGCGAGACCCTCCACCTGGGCTGGCGCACGCCCGACCTGGGCCACCCGGACCACCTCGCCGTCGAACAGGCCCTCACGGTGCTCGGCGGCGGCCCGGCCAGCCGGCTGCACAAGCGGCTGGTGCGCGAGGCCGAGGTGGCCGAGGGAGCCGGCGCCTCCCAGCTCGACCTGGCCCAGGGCACCTCGCTCGCACTCGTCTCCGCCCGGCCGCGCGACGGCCACAGCCTGGACGAGCTGGAGGAGCTCGTCATTGCCGAGGTGCAACGGCTGCTCGACGAGCCAGTCACCGCCGAGGAGCTCGACCGCGCCAATGCCTCCTTCGAGCGCGAATGGCTGGGCGAGCTCGCCGAGGTCGACTCCCGCGCCGATGCCCTGGGCTCCTTCGCCACCCTGTACGGCGACCCCGGCCGGCTCAACACCCACCTCGCCGAGCTCGTGGCCCTGACACCCCAGCAGGTGCAGCAGGCGGCCCGACGCTGGCTCGCCCCCGAACAGCGCAGCGCCCTGCACTACCTCCCCAGCCCCAGCCAGACCCCGCAGGAGCAGGCATGAGCCAGACCTTCGACCAGACCAGCCACACGCCGCTGCCCCGCCCGTCCATCACCGATGCGCAGCCGTGGAGCTTCCCCACCGCCCGGCAGCGGGTGCTCGACAACGGCCTGCAGGTGTGGGCCTTCCACCTGCCCGGCCAGCACGTCGTCACCGCCGCCCTGGTGCTCGACCTGCCGTTGACCGTCGAGGTGCCCGAGCTCGAGGGCATCGCCACGATGACCCTGCGGGCCAGCGACGAGGGCACCCGGGAACACCCCGGCCAGGCCATCATCGACGCGCTCGAGTCGGCCGGCGCCGCCTATGAGGGAGGTGCCTCCGCCTCGGCCACCATCTGCTCGGTCGAGATGCCCAGCACCCGCCTGGCCCAGGCCCTGCCGCTGTTCGCCGAGATCGTCCAGTCCCCCACGTTGGCCGATGCCGACGTCGAACGCCACGTGGCGCTGCGACTGTCCGAGATCGAGCAGACTTTGGCCCGCCCCTCGTCGGTGGCGGCCCTGGCCGTGCGCCAGGTGCTCTTCGACCCCTCCTGCCGCGAGGCACGGCCCCAGGGCGGCGTCGCCCGGACCGTCCGTGCCGTGACCGGCGAACTGGTGCGCAGCTTCCACGAGCGCCACTGGGGACCCCAAGGTTCGACCCTGGTCGTCGCCGGTGACCTCGACCAGGACGTCGACGCCCTGGTCGAACAGTGCTTCGGCGGCTGGAAGGCCCCCGGCGGCCGGGCCCTGCACGTCGTCCCCACCCCGGCCGGAGCCCCGACCTCCACCGACCAGGGACGCATCGTGCACCTGGTGGACCGGCCCGAGAGCGTCCAGACCGAGATCCGCGTCAGCGGCATCGGCCTGGACCGCACCAGCCTCGACTTCGCACCGCTGCAGGTGGCCGCCAGCGCCATGGGCGGCAGCTTCGGCAGCCGACTGAACACCGAGCTGCGCGAGCGCAAGGGCTACACCTACGGCGTCCACTTCGCCGTCTCCCCCGCCCGCCTGGGCGGCACCTGGGCGGTCTCCACCAGTGTGCGCACCGAGGTGGCCGCCCAGGCCGTGCTCGACTGCCTGCGCATCATGGAACTCACCGAGGACTTCAGCCCCGAGGAGGTGGCCGACGCGGTCAACCAGCAGCTGGGCGTGGCGCCGCTGCGCTATGACACGGCCTCGGCCATCGCCAGCCAGGCCGCCACCCTGGCCGCGGCCGGATGGGACCCAGACTTCGTCAACCTGCACTTCACCCGCATCGGCCAGGTGGGCCCGGCCAGCGCCAGCGCCGCCTACCGCGCGGTCGTGCGCCCCGAGAACAGCCACGTCGTCCTGGTTGGCGACGCGGCAGCCCTGCGGGAGCCACTGGCCGAGGCAGGCTTCGTCGTGCAGGAGCTCGAGGTCAGCTGAGGGCTCAGCGCAGCGCCTGTTCGGCCTGGGCCACCTTCTTCCGGGCCAGGTCCATCTGCTTCTCATAGGCGGCCAGGTCGCCCTTGGCCAGTTCCTTGTCGGCCGCCGAGAAGGCATCCGCCGCCTGCTTCAGCAGCTCCTGCGCGGTGGCCTGTTCGGTGGGAGGAGTGCCGTCCTGCCGCGGCGCCTCGGACGACTTCCCGCCACCGCTCCCCTCCCCGGTGGAGGCGCCCGCGTCACCCTGGAAGACGCTGTCCAGCGCCTCCTGCAGGGTGCTGCCGATGCCGATGTGCTCGCCGAAGCGCACCACCACGAAACGCAGCACCAAGTAGCCGCCGGTGGTGGTGGACTGCTGCGTGTAGACCGGTGAGACGTAGAGCAGTCCGCCGCCCACCGGGATGGTCAGCAGGTTCCCGAAATGGGCCTGGGCCGAGCCCTGCATCAGGTAGGGACGCAGCTTCGAGGCGACCGTCTCGTCGGTGTTCATCGCATTGAAGGTCTGGCCCGGGCCGGCCACCTGCTGGCGGTCGGACAGTTCCAGCACCCGGATACGGCCGTAGTCCTCGTGCGAGGCATCGGCATTGACCGCCATGAAGGCGCCCAGGTTCTCACGCCCCCGGGGCACCAGGGCCGAGCTTTGGCTGAAGACGGGTTCGCGGTCCCCCGGCCACTTGATGGACAGGTAGTTGGGGGCCTCCTTGCGCCCGTCATTGGAGACCGGGTCATTGGGCACCGCCCACAGGTCCGACTGCTGGAACCAGGTGTCGGGATTGGTCGAGTGGTAGCGCCCCAGCACCTCGCGCTGCACCTTGAACAGGTCGGCCGGGTAACGCATGTGCTCCAGCAGGCTCGCGGGGATGCTCGCCTTCGGCTGCACCAGCCCCGGGTAGACCTTCTGCCAGGTCCGCAGCACCGGGTCCGACTCGTCCCACTGGTACAGGGTGACGGTGCCGTCGCCGGCATCCACGACAGCCTTGACCGAGTTGCGCAGGTAGTTCACCGGCCGCGGCTGCTGCTGCACGCTGGTCTGGGAGTCACTGGTGGCCTGGCGCAGGTCCACCCGGTTGGAGTTCGGGTAGGTGGCCGAAGTGGTGTAGGCGTCGACCACCCACACGATGCGTCCGTCGACCACCGCCGGGTAGATGTCGGAGTCGGGCGTCAGCCAGGGCGCCACCTTCTGCAAACGTTCCCGCGGGGTGCGGTCGTAGAGGATCCGCGAGGCCTCATTGACACGATCTGTCGACAGCACCAGGTTCGGGTCACCGAAACGGATCGCGTACAGCGCCCTGATCAGCGGATCTCCGATGCCGACGCCGCCCTTGCCGTCATAGGTGTTGCGGGTCTCGTTCGAGCCCTTGGCACCGCCCCCGGGCGTGTCCAGCTCCACCGGCTCGGTGCCCTCGGGCGCGCCCACCACGGCATAGGTGTTGGTGCGCTCGCCGAAGTAGATCCGCGACTGGGTCTCCTCCAGCTTGCCGACGGTGGGGATGTCGCGGGCGATCCACTCCGGCTCGCCGTTGGCCTGGCGGCGGTTGCCATAGGCCGCCACGACACCGTTGCCGTGGGTGTAGACGGTGTGCAGGTTGGTCCAGCTCTTGTCGGGGATCTCGTCGGCATTGATCTCGCGGGCCGCCACCACCGCGTCGGTGAAGTGGCCGTCCAGCGTGTAGCGGTCGACGTCCAGCACCTCGGGGAAGGAGTAGTAGCCGCGCACCTGCTGCAGCTGTTCGAAGGTGGGTCCGATCAGGGCCGGGTCCACCAGGCGGATGCCTGGCAGGGCGGTGGCATCGGCCTTGAGCTGGCCGGCCGAGACGGTCGTGGTCACGTCATGGTCCTGGGTGACCTCGACGTCGGACAGGTCATAGGCATCGCGGGTCGCGGCGATGTTCTGTGCGATGTAGGCGCGCTCCCGCGCCGGGCCCTTGGGCTGGACGTCGAAGCGCTGCACGATCGCCGGGTAGATGCCCTGCACCAGCACGGCCGAGACCAGCAGCAGCACCAGGGCCAGGACAGGAATGTTCCAACGGCGCATCCGGGCATTGGCCGCCAGCAGCGCCGCGACCAGCAGGCAGACAAGGGCCAGCAGTTCCTTGGCCACCACGCGGGCGCTCATGTCGGTGTGCCCGATGCCTGTGAAGAGCCAGTTGTTGGTGACCGCATAGCCGTAGCGGTCGAGCCAGCAGGAGATGGCCATCAGCACCATCAGCACCGCCCCCAGCACCGACAGGTGGGCCTGGGCGCCCTGGCCCAACTGGGTTGGCCGGCGACTGACCACCGTCTGGCCCGTGGGCGTGGTGCTGACGGTGAAGGACTGCAGCGCGCCCAGCATCAGGTGGGCCAGCAGGACCGCGAACAGGCTTGCCCCTGCGATCCAGAAGGCCTGGGACAGCACGAAGCGCCACCACGGGTAGTCGAAGACGTAGAAGGCGACGTCCTTTCCGAACCACGGCTCGGTCTGGCCGAAGGGCGTTGCGTGGCGCCAGGCCAGGAAGACGTCGCGCTGCAGGAAACCGGCCAGTCCGCTGGCCAGGCCCAGCACTACCGAGACTCCCAGGATCACCAGGCGGTGGCTGCGGTCCACCAGCGCCCGGGTCTGCCCGACCAGTGGTGAGCCGCCGCTGCGGGTACGTGGGCGCATCCGGTGGGCCAGGCGCAGGTTGAGGGCCGTGCAGGCCGTCATCAACCCGCCGCAGGCGACGAAGAGCAGTACCCCGGTGCCGAGCCTGGTGCGGAAGACCTGGCCGACGTCGAGCTGGGTGAACCACAGCCAGTCGGTCCACAGTCGGGAGCCGAGCATCACCAGCAGACCCACGGCCATCAGGGCCAGGACGGCCGCCAGGGGCGCGTTCTCACGGGCCGGGCGGCGCGGGTTGGAGCGGGACGGGCGGGGCCGGCCGGCTGTCGGCTGTGCGGTGCTCATTGCTCAGGCCAGGGTCCGGGCCAGGGCGTTTGCCAGGGCGGGGACCAGCTGGGTCCCGCCGAGGAGTTCGTGGGGCTCGCTGACCAGGCGGGCCAGCCCGTGGCTGCTGCCGTCGCGCAGCGACCCCACCACCACGCGGACGTCCTGGCGCTGGGGATGCTTGGCGACGAAGCGCGCCGCCTCGTCGGGATTGGCCGGGATCTGGTCCTCCAGGCCGGCGGGCAGGAAGGTGCGCTCCAGGGCGAGGGCGCAGCCGTGGACGCTCTCGGACCAGCCGATCTGGGCCAGGGTGGTCATCAGGTCCTCCCCGTCACGAAAGTCCTCCTGCTCGATCGAGCTCAGGGCGTCCTCGCTGGTGACGGTGAGCTGGTCAGCCAGGTGGGGCTCGGCGGCCACCAGGTCTGCAGTGCGCACCAGGGCGAACAGGCGGGCGGGCTGGTCCCATCCGGACTGTCCGACGTGGCGCTCGATCTCCACCAGGGCAGCGATCAGCGCCTCCGGCTGGTCCTGGGCGCCCTCGGCTGCGTCGGGCTGGGTGCTGGGCTGGTGCTTCTCGCTCATCGAGGGTCCTTGTCATGCGGGTGTGGACGGGTCGTGAAGGTGTGGCGCGTCGGTGGGTCAGCAGTGGGCAAGGGTCGCCGGGTCGACTCCAGCGCGCCAGTCGGTGAGGATCTTGACCGCTTGGGAGAGGGTCTCGACCGGCACCAGCTCGAGGCTGCTGCGCATCCCCGTCAGGTCGGTGCAGTTGGCGCGCGGCAGCAGGAAGAGCTCCGAGCCTGCGCGCTCGGCGGCCGCCACCTTCTCCTGCACGCCGCCGATGGGCTGAACCGTGCCATCGGCCATGATCTGGCCGGTCACGGCCACGTCGTGGCCGCCCAGCAGGTCCCCCTGGGTGATCTGGTCATAGATGGCCAGGCCGAAGCCGAGCCCGGCGCTGGGGCCCACCACCTGCTCGTCGACGCCGAAGGAAACCTCGGGGGCGTACTTGTAGCCATTGACAGTGCTGATGCCCAGCACCGGGACCTTCTTGTTCTCATTGGACGAGGCCGTGGTGACGGTGACGTCGCGCCTCTGGCCGTCGCGCAGCACCCCGAGCACCACCGGGTCACCCACCTGGTGGCGTGCCACCAGGCGTTCCACATCGGCAGGCCGCTGGACGACGGTCTGGTCGACGCGCTCGATCAGGTCGCCGGGCTGGAGGCGGTCATAGGACGGCCCCGCCACTCCGACGGACTCCACCAGCGGCATCTGGCGCACCGGCTGCCCCCCGGCCCGCAGGGCAGCCACCACGGCATCGGAACGGGAGTCCACCATCATGGCCACCTCCTCGTTGCGAACCTGGTCGGCCGACTTGCTCGGGGGGTAGACCACCTCTCGCGCCAGCACGTCATGCTTGGGCGCCACGTGGGAGTAGAGGGCCTCGGGCAGGCTCAGCGAGGAGTCGACCCGGGTCACCGAGACCGTCGTCATCCGCAGCTTCCCGGTGGTCGGATAGGTCTTGAGGCCTTCGACCTGGACCGCCGGGACGCCGTCGTCGTCGGTTGCGAGAAGGTCGAGGGTGCGGCCGGGCCCCCAACTGACGAAGGGAACGGGCAGCAGGGCGAGCAGCAGGGCCAGCCCCACGAAGCAGACCGCGGAGACAATGGCGGTCCAGGTCTGTCGGGTCATGGCGGCCACCCTACCCGTGTGCGCACAGCCCGCCCCACCCGACGCGTCCAGCCATGGGACCTTCACCGGGCTTGTGCCGTGCGGTTCAATGGCACCATGAGCGATTCGACCGGAGCACCGCGCGACGACCAGCCGAACGATCCCCTCAGCGAGATCCTGCGCCAGCTCGGCATCCCGACCGGACCGGGCGGACAGATGGACCTCAACCAGCTGATGGCCCGGCTGCAGCAGCAGATGGGCGCCTTCAGCCAGCAGACCTCCGAGGGTTCCGGCGTGAACTGGGAGCGCACCCGTCACGCCGCCCGGCAGGTGGCTGCCAGCCTGGGCCCCGACCCGAGCACCACCAGCCAGCAGCAGCGCGAGGTGGCCGATGCCGAGCGCCTGGCCAACCTGTGGCTTGACGAGGCATGTGACTTCGGGGAACTGCCCCGCGGTGCAGCCGCCCTGAGCCGGGCCGAGTGGATCGAGCAGACGATGCCGGCCTGGGAGAAGATGACCGAGCCGATCGTCAGCAACATCGCCAGCGCCATGGGCAACATGATGGGCGGCCAGATGGGCCAGATGCCCGCCGAATTGGGTGCCTTCGGCGCGATGATGCAGCCCATGCTGCGTCAGGCGGCGGGCGCGATGTACTCGATGCAGCTGGCCCAGGCGATCGCGAAGCTGTCCACCCAGGTGGTGACCGGCTCCGAGACCGGATTCCACCTGATGGAACAGGCCCGCGCGAGCATCCTGCCCACCAATGTGGCTGCCTTCAGCGAGGGGCTCGAGGTGGGCGACCAGGACGTGCTGCTCTACCTGCTGCTGCGCGAGACCGCCCGTCAGCGACTCTTCCACCAGGTGGGCTGGCTGGCGCCCCAGATGCTGGCGATGGTGGAGCACTATGCACGGGAGATCACCATCGACGCGTCGGCGCTGGAGAGCGCCATCGACATCGATGACATGGGCGAGATGACGCCGGAGAAGATGCAGCAGATCAGCGAGAAGCTGCAGGGCAACCTCTTCGAGCCGACCCAGACGGCCGAGCAGGTGGAGATCCTGGGCCGTCTGGAGACGGTGCTGGCGCTGGTGGAGGGATGGGTGGACGAGGTCGTCGCCCAGGCCACCGCGCGTTGGATGCCGAACTCCTCCCAGCTGGCCGAGGCGGTGCGTCGCCGCCGGGCCGCGGGTGGCCCGGCCGAGGATGTGCTCAAGTCGCTGGTGGGCCTGGAGCTGCGTCCACGGCGCGTCCGCGATGCGGCGAACCTGTGGGCCGCGCTGACCGCCGATCGAGGCGTCGGTGGCCGTGACGCCGTCTGGCAGCACCCGGACATGATGCCGACCGCGGACGACCTGGACGACCCGCTGGGCTATGTCAGCGGCGAGAGCACACGTCCCGAGACCGACGACCTGGATGCCGAACTGGCCAAGCTGCTCGAACAGGAGGGCCGCTCGGGCGAGGAGTCCTGAGCGGTCAGTCGCCGTCGATCTCGTCGCCGCCCGGCGCAGTGCCCCGGGCGGCGCTCCATCCCTCGAGATATCCCTTGGCCCGCTCGGCGTGTGGGGTTCGGCCGGCCAGCTCGTGGAAGCGTTCGGTGTGGTGGGGTTCGACGAGGTGGGCCAGTTCGTGCAGCAGGACGTGGTCGACCACCCAGTCCGGCATCTGCTGCAGCCGGTGGGAGAGCCTGATCGTGCCCTCCGAGGGGGTGCAGGATCCCCAGCGGTGGTTCTGGTTGGTGACCCAGCGCACCGAGGCCGGCCGGACCGGGTGGCCCACCACCGGGTCGAGGTGTTCGATGGCGAGCTGGGTGGCCCGTCGGGTGAGGGCGTCGTCGCCGGCGGGGGGCCTGCGCCGCGCCTGCTGGCGCCGCATCCGTGCCACCATCGTGCGGGCCCAGCGCAGCTCCTCGGCGGCGGTCATGCCCGTCGGGAGCATCACGACGACGACCTGGCCCTCCCGGCGGGCCTGAATGGTGCGTCGGCGCCGGGCGCTGCGGCGAAGCTCCACCGTGGTGCCGTCCACGTCGATCCTCTGCGCCATGTCCTCCACTGTGGCACAGCCCTGGACACGAGCAGCCCCAGGGCTTGACGGTCCATCGCGGGTGGACTAGCCTTCTCACAAGGCCCTCGGCCGGTCGATCATGTGCAGGGGAAGGCAGATGATCTTGATCGCCGAGGGCCCTCTTCATGCCCTCGTGTCCGTCGCTCGCGCCGCCGAGGCCATCGCGGGCCTGCGCGCCTGGCGAAATCGCGGCCCCACACGGCGCGTCAGGCCCGTTCAGGCGGCGCAATCCTTGCTGACATGGCTACAGTGAACGACGAGCCCGGTGGCCGCCTGTTTCATGGCTGCCGGCCGGACAACATCAACCAGGAGGAAATCGTGGCCGAAGAGACCTACAGCGGTGAGTTCTACTGCGTCAAGTGCAAGGCGAAGCGTGAGGCCTCGGGCAATGTCGTCGTGAACGACAAGGGCACCCGCATGGCCAAGGCCAAGTGCCCCGAGTGTGGCACCAACCTGAACCGCATCCTCGGCAAGGCCAAGTGATCGCACCAGTCAGGACCTGACGTCCCAGTGACGTCGACGAGGGGGCGCACCGTGACGGTGCGCCCCCTCGCACGTGTCGAGCCGGTGTTGTCCGGGTGTTGGCCGGGTGTTGGCCGTTGCCTGCTGGCTCTGGTGTGTGTCCCCCTGGTCACAGCAGACTGCGGCCATGAGCGCCCGGAGCCGTTGCGAACACCTCACCACCAACCACGGAGACGTCTGGTGGCTCGACGAGACCACTTGGGTCAGGGTCTCGGGCCTCGACGAGGCCCATCCCCGCCACCGGGAACGGCAGGAAGCCGTCTCGGAACTCCTCGCCGGACGGGGCATGGTCGTCAAGGCCCGCCCCGAACAGGCCTGGACCGGTCTACACCTGGCGGTGGCCGGCAGTGGCCCCCTGGCACGGCAGGTGTGCAAGGAGCTCTTGCGTAGCGGTCTGGGGCGGCTCGACTGCCTGGATCCATTCGCACGCAATAGCGAGGGGCAGGCTGTGGTGCGGGCCCTTCGAGCCCGGCACCGGGCGCGCATCTCGTGGGTGGACGAGGTTGCGGAGCTGGCCGGACGCGGGGTGGACCTGGTGCTGGTGGCGCCGGACACCGTCGAGGCGGACCGGCTGCTGCTGGCCGAACTGGTCCGCCAGGACATCCCACACCTGCTGCTCGGTGCCCATGGGGACGTGGGCCGAATCGGGCCGCTCGTGCGTCCGGGGCGTGGGCCCTGCCAAGGATGTGCCGACCTGGCCCGCGGGCAATTGGAGACCGCCTGGCCGCAGGTCGTGGCGGCCCTGGGCTGCCGCCGGGCCCGCCCCCACCCGACGATCACCGGGCTGGTGGCTGCCCGGGCGGTGCTTGCGGTGGGCTGGCTGGCACGCGGTGTCGACGACGGGTCGGGCCTGCAGGGCCGGGTGGAGGTCATCGACCTGTTCGACCCCGCACCCCGCCGTGCCAGCTTCGGCGTGCATCCGGACTGTGGGTGCAGATGGCATCCGCAGCTGTGAGTCGGCAACAGCGGGGTGCCTCAGCAGGCCACCTGGTCGGGTAGGGGGTGCTTGCGCGGACGACCCCTTGGCCGTTTGCGTTCGATGACCCGTCCAGCATCGAAGAGCTCCCCACCCCACACTCCGTGCGGTTCGGCGCGCTCCAGGGCCCCGTCGAGGCATTGACGGCGCACCGGGCAGGTGGCGCAGACCTGCTTGGCGCGTTGCACCTGAAGCATGTCGTCCGAGAAGAACAGGGTTGGGTCATGCGCAGTGCACGCGGCGAGCGACAGGGGCACCGTGATCGGGTCGAACATGGTGGTCATTCGTGGAACTCCTGGGCCGTTGGGGCGGTGGTCCCGGAAACGACGAAGGCCGTGCGAATCCGGGGTGTTCCCGGCTGCACGGCCTGGCGAGGTGGATCGCGCTCAGGAGTCCATGAGGGGAACGGGGCGGGTGACGTCGGTGGCTGCCTGCTCACCGGGTCGGACGAACAGCGGGTGGCTGGTCTTCGCCGGGGAGGTGCCGAAGCACGTCATGGCCTGGATCGTGTTCATCGCTGCTCGCCTCCTCTCGTCGTGTGCCCCATCCGGGGGACCCGAATGTCTGGTGGTGAAGAATCTATGCTGCGGCGCCGGTTCCCGCAACCAATTTTTGACAAGGGCTTTCACCGCTGGCTCGGGTCAGGCGCCGGTCAGGGTCTGCTGCATCCCCTCGGGGGTCTCGCCCGCCACGATCTGCAGCAGGTCGGCGCCGTGGCGCTCCATCTTGGTACGTCCCACGCCCGGGACCCGCAGCAGCGCCTGCTCGTCGGCCGGCAGGGTCTCGGCGATGGTCACGAGGGTGGCGTCGGTGAAGATCACGAAGGCGGGCATGCCGCCGGCCTGGGCCACCTGCTTGCGCCAGGCCTTCAGCCGGGCGAGCAGCTCTTCGTCATAGTCCGAGGAACAGCCCTCGTGGCGCCCGATCTTGCGTTCGGCACCGTTGGTGAGGCCCTTGCCGCAGACCCGGCAGTTCTGCGACTGGGCACTGCGCGCACTGCGCTTGCGGCGGGGCGCCTGCTGTTCGGCCTGCTTGGCCAGCGAGGCGGGGGTGAGTCCGTCGAGGAAGCGGGAAGGTCCCCGACTGCCGCGTCCGCCGGTGCGCGATCGGCTCCAGGTGATCGACAGGTGGCGGCGGGCCCGGGTGATGCCCACGTAGAGCAGGCGCTTCTCCTCGGCCACCTGCTCGTCGGTGGTGGCCAGCACGAAGGGCAGCGTGCCCTCCTGGATCCCGAACAGGCACACCGCCTCCCACTCCAGCCCCTTGGAGGCGTGCAGGGTGCCCAGGGTCACGCCCTGGCTGATGGGGGCCTGCTGCAGTGCTGTCCGCTGTGCCAGCGCCTCGGCCAGCTCCGCCAGCCCGAACTCCGGATTCTCGACGGTCACCTCACGCGCCAGGTCCACCAGCGCGTTCAGTGACTCCCACTTCTCGCGCACCGAACCCGAACCCTCCGGCGGGTCCTCGGCCCACCCGACCCCGGACAGCACGTCCTTGAGCAGGGGCAGGCCGGGGCCCTCCGGCTCGGCCCGCAGCGCCGCTCGCAACGAGGCCAGGGCCTGCTTGATCTCGGGCCGCTCGTAGAACTTCTCGCTGCCGCGCACCAGGTAGGGGATGTCCAGCTGCGAGAGGGCGGCCTCCAGCGTCGGGGACTGCGCGTTGATCCGGAAGAGCACCGCCATCTCGCGCCACTCGACGCCCTCCTGGTGGCGCTGCTTCAGCCACTGCGCGATGTGGCGGGCCTCGTCGGCCTCCTCGGGGAAGGAGCCGAACTCCACCTCGGGCCCCTTGGGCAGCTGTGCTTCCAGACGCACCCCGCCCAGCTGGGCACGACCCGTCGCGGCGGCCGCCAGGCGGGCGGCACGAGACGGCATCATCACCTTGTTCGCCAGGCCCACCACCTGCGGGGTGGAGCGGTAGTCACGCACCAGCCGCACCACCTTGGTGCCGGGGTGCTCGGCGGCGAAGCTGGTGAGGAAGTCGGCACGGGCCCCGGCAAAGGCGTGGATGGACTGGTGCGGATCGCCCACCACGCACAGGTCGCGCCGCTCGCCCACCCACAGGTTGAGCAGCGTCTGCTGCAGCGGCGAGACGTCCTGGTACTCGTCGACGACGAAGTGGCGGTACTGGCTGCGCACCTGGGCCGCGATCTCGTCGTGCTCGCTGAGCAGCGCGGCGGCACACAGCAGGATGTCGTCGAAGTCGATCTGGCCGCGGGTGCGCTTGGCGGCCTCGTAGCCGGTGAAGACGCGTGCCACCGTCTCTGGATCTGCCGAGGCCAGTTCACGATGGGCCGCGCGCGCGATCGCGGGATACTCCCCCGCCGTCACATTGGAGACCTTGGCCCAGCTGATCTCGCCGGCGAGGTCGCGCAGCAGTCCGGTGTCGACGCTCAGGCCGTGGCGGGAGGCGGACTCTGCCACCAGTGACAGCTTGCGGTCGCTGACCTGCGGCAGCTCGACCCCGTAGGCCTTGGGCCAGAAGTACTGGATCTGGCGCAGGGCGGCGGAGTGGAAGGTGCGGGCCTGCACTTGGCCCACGCCCAGCTCGTGCAGGCGGCCCCGCATCTCGCCAGCCGCACGCGTGGTGAAGGTGACAGCCAGCACCGAGCGCGGGTCGAGTGCGCCGGTGTGTGCCCCGTAGGCGATCCGGTGGGTGATGGCTCTCGTCTTGCCCGTCCCGGCGCCGGCGATCACCGCGACCGGCACGTCGAAGGTGGTCGCCACCTCCCGCTGTTCGGGGTCGAGGGCTGCCAGCACTGCCTGCGGATCAAGGGAGTTCGCCACGTTGCCACCCTAGTCGGCGGGTCTGACAGGAACCGTTCGCGACGGCCCGCCCCCTCCTGCGCAGCCTCCGATCGGGCGGCACGCTGGCCGCACGAATCCGCCACAGCGCATTTTTGTCACAACCCCGTCCTAGGGTTGGAGCCACGATGACGACCACGACCACCGCCCCCGCCGACCAGTCCACCGGCCAGCCCGGTCTGGCACTGGTGACCTGCCCCGACTGGACGGTGCTGTGCGACCGGCTCGTCGAGGGGCTGCGCCGCCCGCCGGCCGACCCCTTCGCCCCCCAGACCGTGGTCGTCGAGGACCCGGCCACCCGGCGGGCCCTGGCCCAGGAACTGGCCGTGCGCCTGGGTTCCGCCACCGGTGACCACAACTCCGGGATCTGCGCCGGGATCGACTTCGTCAGCCTCCAGGGCTTGCGGCGACGGCTCGAAAGCGAGCTGCTGGGCCTGGACCCCGCCCGGGATCCGTGGCGACGCCGCGCCCTCACCCTCGCGGTGGTCGAGGTTCTGGCCGAGGCCAAGGGCGACTGGTTCGCACCGCTGGCCGCCCACCTGGGCGATGACGACTCGCTGCGCCCAGGCCGTCGGATCGCCACCGCCCAGCGGATCGCGCGGCTCCTCCACCGTTACCTGGAGACCACCCCGGAACTGCTGGAGTCCTGGCGCCGCGGCGAACTCGTCGATGCCGAGGGCCAGCCGCTCGCTGACTCACAGATCTGGCAAGCGATGGTCTGGCAGGCGCTGCTCGAGCGGCTGCCCGCACCCGACCCGTTGAGCCGCAGGATGATCCTGGCCGAGCGGCTGCGCGAGCAGCCCACGGGGGCTCCGCTGCACGTGGTGGACCCGACCACCGCCCGTCCCAGTGACGAGGGACTGGTGCGCGCCCTGGCCGATGCCGCGCCCGTCACCGTCCTGTTCCTCGACGCCCGGCGCGGTGACGAGCTGCTGGATGCCCGTTGGGCCGGGGTGCGCAACACGTGGCAAAGGCGCTGGCAGGAGGTGGCCGACAGCGTCGAGCAGCTTGGACCACAGGGCCGCACGGCCCTGGTGGACGTCCGGGTGGAGGTCCATGCCTCGCACGGGCCCGACCGTCAGGTGGAGGTGCTGCGCGAGGTGCTGTGCCGCCTGTTCGACGACGACCCGACCCTGGAGCCTCGTGACGTCGCCGTCGCCTGCACCGACCTGGCGCACTACGCACCGCTGGTGCGCGCCAGCTTCGGCCTGGACGAGTCACTGGTGGGCCGGCGGCTGCACCCCGGCCACCGGCTGAGGGTCCAGCTGGCCTCATCCTCGCTGGCACAGCCCAATCCCGTCTTCGACCTGCTGCGCCAGCTGCTCGAGCTTGCTGGCGACCGCGCCACCGCGCAGCAGCTGGTGGACCTGTGTGCCAGTTCACCCGTGGCGGCCCTGTTCGGTCTCGAGGAGGACCATCAGGAGCGCATCCGGCGACTGGTGGACCAGGCCGAGGTGCGCTGGGGGCTGGACGGCAGCCATCGTGCTGCCTTCGGGCTGGGCCAGGTGCGCCAGTCCACCTGGCTGGCCGGCGTCGAGCGCATCCTCACCGGTATCGCCATGGGGGCAGAACCCCTGCAGTGGCTGGGGACGGCCCTGCCCCTGGAACAGGTCGACGGCTCGGACGTGACCGTCGCGGGACAGCTCGCCGAGATCGTCTCCCGGGTCCGCAAACTGGTGGCTCAATGGCGCCAGCCCGCCACCGTCGAGGCCTGGGTCGAGCGCCTCCAGGAGGCGCTCGGCCTGCTCGCCGCCGAGCCCTCCGAGCAGGGCTGGCAGCTCGCCGCGGCCCGACGGCAACTCGCCGACCTGGCCGAGCTGGCCGCCACCCGCACCGCCCTGTTGCGCACCAGCGACGTCCGGGCGCTGTTCGACGAACTGCTCCAGCCCGGCCGCGGACGTCCCAACCATGGCAGCGGCGCCCTGCTGGTCTGTGCCCTGGGCGACCTGGGCCTGCACAGCCGCCGTGTCGTGGTGGTGCTCGGCCTGGACGATTCTCGCTTCCCGGCCCGGCCTGCACGCGATGGCGACGACCTGACGCGCGCGGCCCGCGATCCCCGCACCGACGCCCGGGCGCGGTCTCGCCAGTTGCTGCTCGACGCGACGCTGGCCGCCACCGAACGGCTCGTCGTGGTGCACCAGGGCCGCTCCGCGCGCACCAACGAAGGCCTGCCCCAACCGGTCGCCCTGCTGGACCTGGTGGAGGCCGCGGACCGGCACCATCCCGTGGCCTCCGAACAGCACAGCCTGCTGCCCCAGGCCGAACAGAACTTCCTGGCCGGATCGCCCCGCAGCTTCGACGTCGAGGCCTTGGCGGGTGCGCGGGCCCGTCGCGACACCGAACTGTCCCCGCCACCACCGGCACTCCCGCTGTGGCAACAGCAGCTCGGAGCTCCCGGTGTCGCGATGAGCTCACCCGACCCCGCCCAGCTCGACCCGGCCCAGTTCGACCCAGTCCAGCTGGATCTCGCCCAGCTCGTCGACTTCTGGCGCCACCCGGCCCGTGAGTTGCTGCGCCACCAGCTCGGCACCACCATGACCGACTGGGAGCGGCCGCTGGCCGAAGAACTTCCCGCCGAAACCACCGGCCTGGAGCAGTGGGCGATCGGCGACCGGCTGGTGCGCCTGGCCCTCGAGGGGGTCGACCTCGGGCGGGCGAGCACCGCTGAGCGCCTGCGCGGCGCCCTGCCGCCCGGGCAGCTCGGCAACCACAGCCTGGACTCCCTGCTGCCGGTGGTCCAGCGGGTCGTGCGCAGCGTGCAGCGCTGCCAGGGCGACGAACTTCGCGACCTCGACTGCGAGCTGGAGCTGGACGCCGCCGTGCTCACCGGCCGGGTGCGCGTCCACGGGGGGCAGATCGTGCACCACTCCTTCTCCCGCACCTCTGCCACCCATCTGCTGGAGTCCTGGTGCGAGCTCCTGCTCGTCGCCGCCACCCAGCCGGCGCCGTCCACCGGCTGGCGCGCCGTCCACGTCGGACGCGATGCGATGGCCACCCTGCTCGCCCCGCCGCCCGAGTGGTGCCGTCAGCACCTGACCGAGATGGTGGCCCTGTGGCAGCGCGGCCTGCACCAGCTGGTACCGCTGCCACCCAAGGCCGCCGCCACCTGGGTGGGCCTGACACCGCTGCGTCCCTTTCGGGACCACGACCCGGTCCGCAAGGCCGCCGACGAGTTCCGCTTCGAACACGACGCCGACTGGGGTCGCTTCGTCACCGACGACCTGACGGCCGTGCGGGAGCTGCCCCGGAGGGATGGTGACCCCGGCCCGACGGGAACTTCACGATTCGAGAACCTGGCCGACTGGATGTTCGCGCCCCTGCGTGGACAGCTGAACGTGGGGAACCTGCGATGACCCTGACCTTGGAACAGCCCCGCGACTTCGACCTCACGGGCCCGCTGCCCACCGGCACCACCGTGCTCGAAGCCTCCGCCGGGACAGGCAAGACCTACGCCATCGCGGCCCTGGCCATCCGCCACCTGGCCGAGGGAGTGGTGCGGATCGACGAGGTGATGATGGTCACCTTCTCCCGGGCCGCCACCAGCGAGCTGCGCAACCGCACCTACCTGCGGCTACGCCAGGCGGTCGGCGCCCTGGACGCCTTCCTCGAACAGGGCACGTCAGCCGCCGACCCGGTCGACGCCCTGCTGTGCCAAGGCAGCCCGCAGGCAGTGCGGGAACGCCGCGACCGGTTGGCCGAGGCCCTCGCCGAGATCGACCAGGCCACGATCGCCACCACCCACGAGTTCTGCCAGCGCATGCTCTCCGAACTGGGGCTGCTGGCCGACCACGACCACACCGTGCGCTTCAGTGAGGACATCGGTGACCTGGCCGAGCAGGTGGTCCACGACGTCTACCTGGCCGAGCAGGTGGAGCGCACCGGCCCTGCCCCCGGACGTCTGGCCACCTTCACCCGCTTCGCCCACGTGGGACGGGCGGCCCTGCGCGAGGTCGACCTGCCGGTGGAACCCGCCGAGGCACAGGGGTTGAGTGCAGAACGCGTCGCCTTCGCCCACCGGGTGCGCGAGCGCCTGGAACAGCGCAAGCGACTCGCCGGTGTCTACACCTTCGACGACATGGTCAACCGCCTGCGCGACGCCCTGGCCCATCCCGTCACCGGCCGGTTGGCCGCCGACCGTCTGGCCAGGCGTTTCCCGCTGGTGATGATCGACGAGTTCCAGGACACCGACCCGGTGCAGTGGCAGATCGTGCGGGAGGCCTTCGTCGGCCGGTGCACCGTCATCCTGATCGGCGACCCAAAACAGTCCATCTACGCCTTCCGGGGCGCAGACGTGAACGCCTACCTCGAGGCGGTGGCCTGTGCCGACCGGGTCTTCGGGCTGGGCACCAACCACCGCAGCGATGCCGGTGTCGTGGGCGGGATCGGGGAGCTCTTCGCCGGGGTCGCGATGGGCGATCCCCGCATTGTCGCCCACCCGGTGCGGGCGCGCCACCAGGCCGCCCGCCTGCGCGGACCGCGGCAGGCACCGGCGGTGCAGGTGCGCCTGGTGGGCGACGGCACCCGGCCGGCCTCGGGCCGGGCCGCGGCACGGGCTGTCGACCAGGACCTGGCCCGTGAGGTGGTGGGCCTGCTGGAGGACGGCTGGGAGCTCGACGACGGCCACGGCTGGCGGCCGCTTCGCCCGAGCGACGTGGCGGTACTGGTGCGCACCAACCGCCGTGGGGAGCAGGTGACCCAGGCCCTCGAGTCCTGCGGGGTCTCGACCGTCTTCGGCGGCGCCTCCAGCGTGATGGCCTCCGAGGCCGCCACGGCCTGGCTGCACCTGCTGCGAGCCCTGGTGCAACCCTCCACCCAGGCGATGAAGCGTGCCGCCCTCGGATGCCTGGTCGGCTGGAGCGAGGCAGACCTGGCCGCTGCCGTGGCCGACGACGGCAGCTCGGCCGCGAACCGCACGCTGTCCGAACTCGCGGTCCAGACCAAGACGCTGGCCCGGGTGCTGTACGAACAGGGCATCGCCGGAGTCTTCGAGGTGCTGTGTGACCGCACCGAGCTCTACCAGCGCCTGCTGGCACGCCCCGACGGGGAACGCATGATGACCGACGTGCGCCACCTGTCACAGCTGCTCAACGACCAGGTGGTGCGCCACCAGCTCACCCCGCCAGCCCTGGTGCAATGGCTGGCCGAACGCATCCGCGAGTCCCGGCGCGGCACCGACGACGACCGCACCCGGCGTCTGGAGACCGACACCGCCTGCGTCCAGGTGCTGACCGTGCACGCAGCGAAGGGCCTGGAGTTCCCCGTCGTGCTGCTGCCCCAGGCAGCCAGCGAATGGCGTCCGACACCCCGCCAGGGCGATGCCACTGTGCTGCACTGGGACGGACGGCGCGTGCTGGACGTCGGGGTCGACGCCGACTGGGCACGCCGGCAGGAGCTACGACTGGCCCAGGAGCAGTCGGAATCGCTGCGCAGCCTCTACGTGGCAGCCACGCGAGCATCCAGCAGGCTGGTCCTGTGGTGGGCCGCCACCACCTCCGAGACCACCACCTCTGCCCTGCACCGGCTCCTCTTCGACCAGCACCGTCACGGCCAGGAGGTCGCCGCCGAACCAGAGTTGCCCGACTCCCCCCGCGCGGCGGTCCAGATCCCCGCCGGCCACGTCGACCTGGTCACCGTCGAGCCGCGGCCGGCCCGTCGCTGGCAGGCGCCCCCACCCCAGGCCACGGCCCTGCAGGCGCGCTCCCTGGGCCGCACCATCGACACGAGCTGGCGCCGGACGTCCTATTCCGGGCTGACACAGGACCTGCACGACCAGCGCCCCACCTGGGCGGAGTCGGCGGTGCCATCGGAGGCCGACGGACTGGTGCTCGACGAGCCACAGCCCGAGACCGCGGGGCTGGACCCACAGTGGGACGGCCAACCGGACGCCATCGAGCCGGACGTCCTCGTCTCCAGCCTGGCCCCGCTGCCGGGTGGCACCCAGTTCGGCACGCTCGTGCACGCCGTGCTGGAACAGGTCGACACCCTCGCCCCCGACCTGGACGCGGAGGTCCGCGAAAGGGTGCGCCACGAACTGGCCCGGATGCCGATCGACGCAGTGGACGAACACAGCCTGGCCACCGGCCTGGTCGAGGTGCTGCACACCCCCCTCGGCCTGGTCGCCGACGGTCTCAGCCTCGCCCGAGTGGCCCCGGCCGACCGGCTCGCCGAGCTCGACTTCGAATTGCCGATGGGACCCCGCGGCACGGCCCGGCCGAACCGACTGCTCGACGTGGCCCGGGCCCTGCAGGACTCCGAGCTCACCGGTGGAGACGCCTTCGCGGCCCGCTACGGGGCCCACCTGGAGCACAGCGGCGTCCGCGACGCCACGCTGCACGGCTTCCTCACCGGCTCCATCGACGCGGTGCTGCGTACCTGCCCCGATGGCGCTGCAACTGGGGGCACCGACGCCGACCAGCACTTCTGGGTGCTCGACTACAAGACCAACCGCATCCCGGTGCCACCGGGGGCCGAGCTGACCTGCCTGCACTACCACCCCGAGGCGATGGCCGACCTGATGGTGGAGGCCCACTATCCCCTGCAGGCGCTGCTCTACTGCGTGGCCCTGCACCGCTTCCTGGCCTGGCGCCTGCCCGGCTACCGCCCCGAGCGCCACTTGGGCGGCGTCGGCTACCTCTTCGTGCGCGGCATGGCCGGGCCCGAGACCCCGGTGGTCGACGGCATCCCGTGTGGCGTGTTCACCTGGCTGCCGCGCCCCGAGCTCGTGGTGCGGGTCAGCGACCTGATCGGAGGCCAGCGATGACCAGTCCTGCAGCACAGCCACGCCCCGCCGCACCCGGGGCGCAGGTGGTGGTCTCGGCAACCGGCCTGCTGGCCACCTTCAACCAGGCCGGGGTGGTGCTGGGCGCCGACGTGCACGTCGCCCAGACACTCGGACGCCTGTGCCGCGAGGCCGACGAGCAGGTGTTGCTCGCCGTCGCGCTGGCGGTGCGTGCCCTGCGGCTGGGATCGGTGTGCCTGGAGGTCACCGGAACTGCCGAGCGCGTCGCCACCGAGATGCTCGACCCGGCCCTGGACATCGCGGCCAACAGCGACGTGGACGTCGCCAGCCTGCCCTGGCCCGAGCCGGGGGCCTGGCTGGAACGGCTGCGCGCCAGCACCATGGTCGGCCAGGGCGCGGACGCCCCGCCGAACCAGCGGCCGGTCCGTCTGGTGGAGGACCTGCTCTACCTCGAACGACACTGGGCCCAGGAGAGCGTGGTGCGCCACGAGCTCGACCAGCGCGGTGCCCATCCGACCCCCAAGGTGGACGACCAGGTGCTGGAGCGGACACTCGACATCCTCTTCCCCGGCACCGGCCTTGCCCCTGGTGAGGCCGACCTGCAGCGCCTCGCGGCGCGGGAGGCCGCCCACAGCTGGACCAGTGTCCTGGCCGGTGGGCCGGGGACCGGCAAGACCACCACGGTCGCCCGCCTGCTGGCGGTCCTGCAGTCCACCAGCACGAGCCCCTTGCGCATCGCCCTGGCCGCACCGTCGGGCAAGGCCGCGGCCCGGTTGGAGGAGGCCGTCACCGAGGCCCTCGACCGGCTGCCCGATGGCATCGACCGGCCGGTCATCGCCCAGGCCTCCACCCTGCACAAGCTGCTGGACGCCCGCGGCGCCGGCCGTGGCTTCGGCCGCACCCGGCACAACCCGCTGCCCCACCAGGTGGTGGTGGTCGACGAGATGAGCATGGTGGCGCTGCCCCTGATGGCGCGCCTGCTGGAGGCGGTGCGTCCCGACACCCGGCTGGTGCTGGTGGGTGACCCGCACCAGTTGACCTCGGTGGATGCTGGCGCGGTGCTCTCCGACCTGGTGACGGCCCGAAGCCCTGGTCGCGGACCGGTCACCGAACTGACCCACACCTGGCGCTTCGGGGCCGAGATCGCGGCCCTGGCCGAGGCGATCCGCACCGGCCAGGCCGAGACGGCACTGGAGCTGTTGCACACTGGCGGGCAGGTGGAGCTGGTGGCCGCCGATGCCAGCGCGCTGCAGCTTGTCGACCTCCCCGGACTGCGCGCGCAGGCCGTCGCGGCGGGGCGGGCCGTGCATGCCGCAGCCCAGGCCGGTGATGCGGTGACGGCGCTGGATGCGCTGGACGAGCACCGGTTGCTGTGTGCCCACCGGGAGGGACGCTGGGGCGTGGCCCGCTGGGGCCAGCTGGTCGAGGCGGCCCTGCACGAGGAGATCGACGGCTACGGCGATGGTGGCGAGTGGTACGTGGGCCGGCCGCTGCTGGTGACGCGCAACCTGCGCGACCTGGACCTGTCCAATGGCGACGCCGGGATCGTCGTCGCCCATGGCGCCCAGGTGCGGGCGGCGATCGGCGCCGGCGGGCAGCCGCGCCTGCTGTCACCCTTCCTGCTCGATGCCGTGACCAGCCTGCACGCGATGACCGTGCACAAGGCACAGGGCAGCCAGTTCCGGCACGTCACCGTGGTGCTTCCACCGCCCGAGTCGGCCCTGCTCACCCGCGAACTGCTCTACACCGCCGTCACCCGCGCCAGCCAGGGGGTGCGGCTGGTTGGATCGGCGGAGGCCGTCGCGAAGGCCGTGAACAGCCCGGCCCGTCGCGCCTCGGGACTGGCCCGCGGCTGGTGACGGGCCGGATCAGACCGGTCCCAGGCCGCCCTCGGGTGCGGGAAGGGTGCCCTCACGCCAGCGCTGGATGATGCGTCCGGCGATCGATCCCAGCCCGGGCAGGGTCAGGCCGTCGGCCTCGGCCGCGGTGAGGTCCTCGGGCGTGTACCAGCGCGCCCAGGCGATCTCCTGCCCGTCGACACAGACCTCGCCCCGGGCGCGGGCCGAGAAGCCCAGCATCAGCGAGCGGGGATAGGGCCAGGGCTGGCTGGACAGGTAGCGGACCTGGTGCACCTCCAGGCCCGACTCCTCGCGCACCTCCCGCACCACGGCATGCTCCGCGCTCTCCCCCGCCTCCAGGAATCCGGCCAGGATCGAGACTCTGCCCTCGGGCCAGCTCGACTGGTGCGCCAGCAGCAGCCGGTCCTGCTCGTCGAGCACCCCGACGATCATGGCCGGGTCGGTGCGCGGGAAGACATCACGCCCGCACTGGGTACAGGTGCGGTGGAATCCGCCCGAGGCCATGGTGGTCGGGGCAGCGCACAACTCGCAGTGGTGGGCCCGGTCGTGCCAGGCCAGGACGCCGGCCGCACTGGCCAGCAGCTCACGAACTCCCTCGCCGAGGCCCTCGTCACGGAGGCTGGCGACGGACACCTCTGCGGGGTGTTCGTCGACCCGTCGCGCGAACCAGGGCTGCCCGTCGAGCAGGCCGAGCAACACGTGGCGCTGCAGCTCCAGCTCCTCGTCGTCGGTCTCCCGTCCCGGCCGGCCGCTGCCGTCGAGCGCGACACACCCCCGGGGGTCGACCTCGAGGACCCGTGCCGACTGCCGCCACAGCTCCTGCATGGCTTCCGGACTGCGGTGGGCGGCAAGCCGGTCGAGCAGCGGCTGCGGATTCCATGCCTCGGTCATGCATCGAGACTAGTGCCGTGGCTACAGTCCGCCCGGTTCCTGTCCCTCGTCCTGCCGCAGCTCGGCTTCGGCGAGCAGGCGCAGTGCCTGTTCGTCGGCGAGCACGGCAGGACGCTCCACCTCGCCACTGAGCACGTGGTAGAAGACCGCGTCGACCCGTTCGAGCGCCACCCCTTGGGCCTGGGCCCAGGCCAGCCGGTAGATGGCCAGCTGGGTGGGGTCGCTGGGCCGGTTGGCCGTCTTCCAGTCCACCACCTGGAAGTCGTGGCCCTCCTCGGTGCTGGCATAGACGGCGTCAATACGTCCGCGCAGCAGGCTCTCCCCCAGGGCCAGCACGAAGGGCACCTCCACCGCGATGGGCTGGCGGCGGGCATAGGGGCCCTGCTCGAAGGCACGGATCAGCCGGTGCAGGGCCAGGTCGGACTCGGCCACCTCCAGCGCAGGCCAGTCCTCGGGATCGACCAGCGTCGCCATCCCGAAGCGCCGCTCGACCCAGTCGTGGAAGCGCGTGCCCAGGGTTGCCGCGGACGAGACCGGCCGGGGCATGGGCCGCACCAGCGCGGTGGCGAAGCCTTCCGGGTCCCGGGTGGCCGCCATCAGGGCGGAGGCCGACAGCGAGGACGGCATCGGGACCTCCACCACCGGTTCGTCCGCCCGCCGCGCCTCGGCCAGCAGATGGTCGATCTCGGCATCCCAGCCGTCCACCTCATCCTGCTCGTCGAGGCTGAGCGCGGGCGCCGGCAGGGGCGTGCCGCGCTGCAGCCGCCCGCGCGCCGCCTCGACGAGTTCCGCGGCGGTGAGCCGTCGCTCGCGCGCCTCGGGATCGGTGTCGACCGGCCAGGCGGCGCTGGTCTCCCGCTCGGCCATCGGGTTCGTCTCGGCAAGGGGAGGTGCCTCGGCCAGCACCTGTCCCTGTGCCTCGGCCTGGTCCATCACGGGCCCCAGGTAGCGCGAGGCCTTGCGCGATCGACTCGTCCCAGGACGCCACTGGTGGGTGCTGGCCACCAGACGTTCCCGGGCCCGGGTCATGGCCACATAGGCGAGCCGGTCCTCGGAACGCACCTGGGCCTGCTTCAGCTCCACCTCGAAGTCCTTGAAGGCGGCATTGCTGGCATCGGCCAGCTGCGGGATCCCGTCCGCGTCACCGCGAAGTTCGGCCGGGATGACGGCGGAGTTCTTCACCCAGTTGTCCCCGACAGTCACCGACGGGAAGACCCCCTCCACCAGTCCGGGCAGGTGCACCACCTCCCACTCCAGACCCTTGGAGCGGTGCACGGTGAGCAGCTTCACCGAGTTCTGCTCGCTGGCGGTGGCCTGGTCCAGCCCGGTGCCGTGCTCCAGTTCGGCCGCGAACCAGGCCAGCAGCCCGCCCAGGCTCGCGTCGGCATCGACGCTGGTGTAGCCGGCAACGGCCTCCAGGAAGGTGGCGAGCTGCGAGCGCCGCCCCGCCGCCGCCAGCTCGCGGGTGGCCTCCAGTTCCACGTCGAGGCCCAGCACCCGAACGACCCGGCGCACCAGCTCGGTGACCGGTTCGGCGGCGTGGCGGCGCAGCTCGGCCAGCTCGGCGTCGAAGGCGGCAAGTCGTTGCCGGGCCTGGGGGCTGAGCGGGGCCTGCCCCGGATCGGCGACCGCGTCGAGCAGGCAGACACGTTCGGTCGGGTCCAGGTCGGCGACGGCCGCGGCGAGGTCGGCCTGCAGGTCCTCTCCCCCGCTCCCGCGGTGCCCTGCGCCGGCCTCGCGCGCCAATTCGGTGGCGCGGCGTCCCAGCACCGCGAGGTCGCGGGGGCCGATCCGCCAGCGAGGTCCGGTGAGCAGGCGCACCGCCTCGGGATTGGCGGTCAGGTCGTGCAGCACCGTCAGGGTGGCGACCACGTCGGCCACCTCGGGCAGGGTCAGCAGGCCACCCAGGCCGACGATCTCGACGGGGACGTCGCGGTCGACCAGGGCGGTGAAGATCGGGCCGATGTCGGCATTGCGGCGCACCAGCACCGCGATCGAGGACCATTGGGGCTGACCTGCGGCATCGGTGCGGGCATGTCCCTCGTCGACGACCTGCTGCGCGAGCCAGTCCACCTCTTCGGGCCAGGTCTCGAAGGCGGCAGCGGCCACCTGCCCGGGCCCCCGACCCTCCGGGGCGCGCAGCTGGACGGCGGCCTGGCCGGACTGCTGCATCAACGGGTCCTCGGCCAGCGGGGCGACGACGGTGTTGGCGGCGTCGAGGATGCTCTGGCCACTGCGGCGGTTGACGGTCAGCGCATAGGCGTCGGCTGGGCCGTCGGTGGCCGGGAAGTGCTCGCGGAACTGCAGGATGTTGCTGGCTGCGGCCCCACGCCAGCCGTAGATGGCCTGGAAGGGGTCGCCGACGGCGGTGACGGCGTGGCCGAGGCCCAAGTCGGGCCGCGGTCCGCTGAACAGGTCCTGCAGCAGCACCGCCTGGGCCGAGGAGGTGTCCTGGTACTCGTCGAGCAGGACGACACGGAACTGCTGGCGCAGGGCCAGCGAGACGGCCGGGACCCGGCTGGCGAGCCGGGCCGCGACCGCCATCTGGTCGGCGAACTCCACCAGGCCAAGTTCGTGCTTGAGGGCGCGGTAGTCCTCCACCAGGCCGAGCACCTCGAGTCGTTCGCGCGCAGTGGCGGCCGCCTTGACCACGTCGGCATAGGGCGCCCCGGTGCGGGTGATGGGTGCCTGGGCGAGGTGCTCGAGGTATTCGCGGGCGTGCTCGCGCACCTGGTCGGGGCTTACCAGGTGTGAGCTGAGCTCCTGGTCGAGCTGCAGCACCTTCTGGGTGACGCTGGCGGGGCGCAGCCGGCTGAGCTCGGCGAAGGGGCCTTCCGCCCGCGCGACCACCCTCGCGGCGATACGGTGCCGGCTGGCGCCGGTGAGCATGGTGGCCTCTCGTTCGACGCCGATGCGCAGGCCGTGCTCGTTGACCAGGCGTGCGGCGAAGGAGTCGTAGGTCATGATGACCTCCTCGCCCTCGTCCTCGGGGGACTCGGGGTCGACGACGCCCGCCTGCAGCAGCGACTGGCGCACCCGCTGGGCCAGCTCATTGGCGGCCTTGCGCGTGAAGGTGAGCCCCAGCACTTCCTGGGGCTGCACCTGCCCGGTGCCGACCAGCCAGACGACGCGCGCCGCCATCACGGTGGTCTTGCCCGATCCGGCGCCGGCGATGATGACCGCCGGCCGCAGAGGCGCGGTGATGGCCTGCAGCTGTTCCTCGGAGAAGGGGATGCCGACGGCCTCGCACAGCTCGTCGGTGCTGTGCAGCACGCGGGCGGGGGCCCGTGGGGGGATGCTCATCGTCCGACCTCCTCGACGGGGCTGGTCGCAGGGCAGCTGGCCGCGAAGGGGCAGTAGCTGCAGCGCTGGCAGGGGGTGGCCCAGAAGCGTTCCTCGCGGATGGTGCGCGCGGCGGTGGCGAGGTCCTCGTGCACCCAGGTGGGGCCGTCGGGTCCGGGCTCGGGCGCCGGGGCTCCTCGTTCGCCGTGCGGCAGCTCGTCGAGTGAGGACTGGCCGACCACCTTGGGGAAGGGGGTCTTGCCGTCCTGCTTGCGCAGGTAGACCAGTTCGGCGCCGCCGACCCGTCGCTCGCCGGGGGCGAGGTGCTCGAAGGCCCCCTCCTGGGCGGCCAGCTGGTAGATGCCCAGCTGGTCCATCCGGTCCACCTCCTTCTGGCTGGGCACGCTGCGTCCTGTCTTGAAGTCGACGATGAACAGCCGTCCCTGCTCGTCGAGTTCCAGCCGGTCGACGCTGCCGTGCAGTTCGACGGTCTCGCCGCCCACCTCGACGGGTACCCGGAAGTCCACCTCGACGCCGAGCACCGTGCGCGAGGCCATCGCCTGCTGCCAGGCGGCGAAGCGCTCCAGTGCGGCCTCTGCCTCCTCTCGTTCTGCCAGCTGCAGCCACTGGGCGTCGAAGGGCAGGTCAGGCCAGACGGCCTCGAGCTGTTCCCGCATCTGTTCGAGGTCGGTGTGCTCAGCCTCCGAGTGCTGTGCCAGCACGTGCACCACCGAGCCGACCGACGCGGCGCTGCCCCGCTGCGCCTCGGCACGGGCCTGACGGGCCAGGAACCACTGGCGCGGGCAGTCGAGCAGGGATTCCACCTGGGAGCCGCTGAGCACGATCGGCTGGCCGTCGGCCACCAGCGGGGCGTCGGGCCGGGAGTAGTCGAGCACCCCCCACCAGCGGCTCGGGTTCGCCTGCGGGACCAGGGGACGTCCGCTGCGGTCGCGGGTCTCGGCGAGCCGGGCCAACCGCTCGGCGGCCGCCTCACGCAGGGCACCGGAGCGCGACGGGTCAGTGGCCACCTGGCGCAGGTGGGCGACCAGGGCGGGCAGGGTGCCCGAGCGGCGTCCGGCGGCGTCGATGTGGTGCACCTGGACGCCGAGGTCGCGCAGGAAACGTGAGGGCTGCGCCCCGTCTGGTTGGTCCGAGGCGACCGCGCTGACCACCAAATGGTCGCTGGCCCGGCTGCAGGCCAGCAGAAAGAGCCGGCGTTCCTCGGCCAGCACCTGGCTGGTGGGGGTGGGGGCCAAGACACCGTCGACCGACAGCCGGTCGGGTTCGAGCAGGCTGCCGCGCCGGGTCAGGTTGGGCCAACTGCCGTCCTGCACCCCGACGACCACCACCAGCGGCCACTGTTCGCCCTTGGCGCGGTGGGCGGTGACCAGGCGGACCCCGCGATCACGCAGCTCGGACTCCCGGTGGGTATCGGCGGGGATGGCCTGGCCGGCCACCTCGGCCACCAGGGCCTGGACTCCCTTCTGCCCCACCATCTGGGACTCACGGGCCGCCAGGTCGAACAGGGCACCGACGGCGTCCAGGTCGCGGTGGGCGCGGGCCGCATCCTCGCCGCCGGACAGTGCGGTGGCCTCGAGCTGCCCCGGCCAGGAGGTCCCACTCCACAGTTGCCACAGGGCCACCTGCGCACTGCCACCACGAGCCACCACGCCAGCGACCTGGTCCAGCAGCCGTCCCAGTGCGGCGGTCTGCCGCACCTCGGGGGGTAGACGGTCCTCGGAAGCCAGGGCAGAGGCTGATCCCGGATCGAGCACCAGGCGGGCCACCAGGGCCGTCGAGGTCGTCGACAGCCCCTCCCCACCGGTTTCGATGCCTGCGGGGTCGTCACCCAAGTCCCTCTCCGATGCCGCTGCGTGGGCTCGCGCATGCTCCCGGGCGCGCAGCATCCGCCCGAGTCGTCGCAGGCCGAGGGCGTCCAAGCCCCCCAGCGGGGAGCGCAACAGCTCCACCAGGACCTCGTCCTCGGGTCTCTGGCCGTTGACCAGGCTCGCAGCGGTCTCCAGGGCCTGCAGGAGAGGACGCACCGCCAGCTCGGAGGCCAGGGCGATCTCGTCACCCGCCACCTCGACCGGAATCCCGGCCGAATCCAGGCCGCGGGCCAGCACCGGCAGGTCACCTCGACCCGAGCGGGTCATCACGGCCATCTGGGACCAGTCCAGCCCCTGCCGGCGGGCCTGCCGCAGGATGTCGGCGGTGTGTTCGACCAATGCCGTGGTGTCCTCGTGCGTGGTGACGTGCACCGCTCCCCGGACGGCCGATGGCAGGGGACGGGGATGGTCAGGTGCCCCGTTGCGGGGCAGCTTCGCGGCCACCAGCGCAGCCGCTCGTGAGACCTCGACCGAGCAGCGGTGGTCGTTCGACAGCTCGATCCGCTCCGTGGCCACACCCGGTCGGGTGAAGAATGCCTGGAAATTCACCACGGATCTCAGTTCGGCGCCGCGGAAGGCGAAGACCGCGGTGCTCGGGTCGGCGAAGGCGACCACGTCGAGGCCAAGGCCGGCCAGGTCGGCCAGCAGGGAGACCTGGGAACGGTCGCATTCGGCGAACTCGTCGACGTGCACGCTGGCGAGCTCGCCGGCCAGCGCCTCTCGGACCCCTGGTTCGAGCAGCAGCAGGCGTGTCCGGTGCACCAGTTCGGCATAGTCCATGGCACCCTCGGCATCCAGCACGTCTAGGTAGTCGTCGAAGAATCCTCCGACGGCCTGCCACTCGGGCCGGCCTGCACGACGGCCGGCCTCGCTGACCTCGGCAGGGTCCATCGCCAGCTGCCGGGCCCGGGCCAGCACCGCGCGCATCTCGGTGGCGAAGGCCCGCGTCCCGGCAGCCTCGACGAGGTCCTGCGGCCAGCGGCTGGTGTCGTGCCCGGCCAGCAGCTCACGGACCCGGAACTCCTGCTCCGGGGCGGTGAGCAGTCGCAGGCCGTCCCCGCCCTGGCCCGTCGGGCCCGCCGCTGCGAAGCGACGCACCAGGGCATGGCAGAAGCCGTGCACCGTCATCACCTTGGGGGCCACCTGGGTGCGTCCCACGGCCCGCACCAAGCGGGAGCGCAGTTCCTGTGCCGCCGGACGCGACCAGGTGAGCACCAGGTGCGCTGTCAGGTCGCCATCGGCGGCTCGCGCCACCACGTCGGCCACCAGCAGGCTGGTCTTGCCGGTGCCGGGCCCGCCCACCACCAACAGGGCCGACCCCTGGCCGGGCTGGCCTCGATGCGCCAGGACCCGTTCCTGCTGGGCATCGGGGACGAAGGACTCCGCCGGTTGCGGCCGCGGCGGGCCCAGCACGAAATGTCGGGGCTGCCCCGTGGCGTGACCGTGTCCGGCATGGGAATCCTGCATGGTCACCATGCAACCAGAGCCCACTGACATACATGATGGTAAGAGCCTTGGGGAGTCGTGACCCTGCCTCTGACTGGTGCCCTGCTGGGCTACCGACAAACTGATC
>NZ_BAAGQL010000044.1:0-31821 GCF_054783495.1 Luteococcus sediminum
ACCTAGACAATCGGTATCTTCGCAGGTCAGCGGGCACTTCCCTCCTTCACGTCCAGACACCCCCATGAAATCTCCGGGCTAGTCACAACGGATTCCGTCCACCGTCAGTACGGCAAGGGCCTCAGCATCAGCCCCGACGCGGTATGGGCCGACAAGGGCCTCACCAGGTTCACCGCTTACGTCCTGGTCTCCTACGTCGGGTCCATTGGGGTCCGCTACCAGTGGAACGAGGACGGCATCCCTGACGACGAACGGTCGCAGTTCTTTCACTTTCCGATGCCCGTTCTCAACTGCTTCGTTGACGAGACCGCCGTCGCCTACGGTCAGACGCGCCGTCCCGGATGGTTCGCCCGCCTCAGTCAGTGGATCAACAAGCCTCGGGAGTAGCGGAGGGCTTGGCCCGGATGAGTCCGCACAGAGTCCGCAGGAGAGCCGAAAACGACTCGACTCAGCAAACACCACCAACTGCGTTTGCGCTGGCCAGAGCGCCCTACCCAACGCAGCCGGTATCCTCCCTACATGGGTCAGAAGTTCGTCAACTACCGCTGAGCCAGACCGCGCACGAGCGCAGGGGCCGCTCCCGAAGCCTTGGGAGCGGCCCCCCCATGCCCGGGAATAGCGTGAGGAGATGCTGCGTTGGACGGCCACTACATACCCCTACGAGGTATTGAGATGACCACCCTTCCGATGGACCCCGAAATCAGCCTGGCCCGCTCCGCCTTTGACGAGCGCGAGGACGCCACGGCCGTCACCCGCTTCGGCGAGGTACTGGAGCAGGAGCCCGGCAACCGGCTGGCCCGCGAGTACCTGGCCCGGGCCCTCTACCACCGCGCCTCCCTGGGACGGGCCATCACCCAGTGCGAGCAGCTGCTGCAGGCCGACCCAACCGACGAGTACGCCACCCTGCTGCTCGTGCGCAGCCTGGAGCGTCGCGGCGAGACCGAGCGGGCAGCGAGCCTGCGTCGCCAGCTGGCGGCACTGACCGGTGATCCGCGCCACCTGGACAACCACACGGCGCTGCACTGAGCCCTCGCAGCGAGAGTGGCACCGGGCCCCTCAGCGAGAGCGGAACCGGGCCCTTTCGGGTGGGGCTGCTGGCACGACCCGTGCCAGCAGCCCCCGCCGCGGTGTGGACGAGGGCTAGGCTGGCCCGCATGCTCCGCGTCGCCACCTTCAACATCAACGGGATCCGCGCCACACAGAAGCGCGGCTTCGCCGACTGGCTGCAGGGCCGCGACTGCGACGTCGTGGCCCTGCAGGAGGTGCGCTGCCCCGTCGCCATGCTCCCCGACGGCATCTTCGGCGACTACCACGTGGCCTACGACGCCGGCCAGCTCGCCGGCCGCAACGGCGTCGCCGTCCTCACCCGCGAGGCGCCGCTGGCCGTGCGCAGCTGGGGCGCCGGCGCCCTGGTGCGCGCGCCCAGACACAACCACCTCGAACTTAGCGAACCCGGCGAGACAGGACCGCTGGCCCGAGAACTCAAGGCCTTCTCCACCGAAGGCCGCTACCTCGAGGTCGACCTGGCCGACCGACCCCTCACCGTCGCCAGCCTCTACCTGCCCAAGGGCGGGCTGCCCGCCGAGCTGCAGGCCGACGGCAAGAACGGGCGCGACAAACCCGACGGCGGCGCCAAGTACCAGCGCAAGATGAGCTTCCTCAAGGGCTTCGCGCGGCACCTGACCACGGCCCGCCGCACCGCCGCCCGGCAGGGCCGCGAGTTCATCGTGATGGGCGACTTCAACATTGCCCACTCCGAACTCGACATCAAGAACTGGCGGGGCAACCAGAAGTCGGAGGGCTTCCTGCCCGAGGAGCGCGCCTGGCTCGACCAGGTGCTCTCACCCCGCACCCTGGTCGACGTGGTGCGCCAGCTGCACCCCGGCCAGGACGGCCCCTACTCCTGGTGGAGCTGGATGGGACAGGCCTTCGTCAACGACGCAGGCTGGCGCATCGACTACCAGCTCGCCACCCCGGCCCTGGCGAAACTGGCCATCACCGGAGGCACCGACCGCGCCGAAAGCTACGAGGCCAGGATGAGCGACCACGCCCCCGTCGTGGTCGACTACGACTTCTGAGGGCCGCCCAGCAGCGAGGCGTCAGCGGGCCTCGAACATGCCGAGCACCAGCTCGCGCGGCACGTCTTCCACACATGCATGGCGCCACTGCGGGTTCCGGTCCTTGTCGACCAGCTGCGCCCGCACCCCCTCGACGAAGTCGGAGTCGGCGACGTAGTTGCGGGCCAGGCGGGCATCCTGCTCCAGCACCTCGTCGACCGAGTCCACCCGGGCCGAGCGACGGACCGCCTCCAGCGCGACTGCGACGCTCCACGGCGACCGGGAGCGCAGGAGCTCGGCACATTCCCTCGCCCGGGCTTGGTCGTGCGCCTCAAGAGCGGTCACGACGGCGACCGGGTCGTCGCCGGTGAAGCACTCGTCGATCCAGGCACGGTCACGCTCCAGCTGCGAGGCCTCCGCCGAGAGGTCGTCGGCCGGTGAAGGAGTCAGCTCATCGACCAGGCCCGCGTACAGCGCGCTCGCGGCGTCGATCGACTGGCCGGTCATCGCCATCCAGGTGCCCAGCTCCCCCGGTGTGTGGGACAGCTGCCAGTTGATGCCGACGTCGGGGAAGAGGCCGATGCCGGTCTCCGGCATGGCCAGGACCAGGTCGCGTTCGGCGGTCACGGTGCGGCAGTGCAGCGCCAGGCCCAGGCCGCCGCCCATGGAGACCCCGTGCAGGTGGGCCGTGGTCGGCTTCGGGTAGTGGGCGATCAGCCGGTTGACCGTGTACTCGTGCTCGAAGAAGTCGACCGCGCGCTGTGGTTCGTCCAGCACCAACTGGCGGATGGCGCGCACGTCGGCTCCGGAGCAGAAGCCGCGTTCCCCCTCGCCCGAGATCTCGACGCGTTGGACGTCGTCGTCCTCGCGCCAGGCGGTGAGCAGCTCCCCGATGGCCTGCATCATCGCAACATCGAGCGCGTTGATGGCCCGGGGTCGGTCGAGGACCAGGCGGGCGAGTCCGTCACTGACCTCGCCGCGCACGTGGGGGCTGGTGGTCTGGGTCACGTTTCCTCCTGTGGGTGGATCGGGGGGCGTCGGTCGCCCTCTCGTGGGTGCGCACCTGCCAGGCAAAGCCTGCCACCGCCACCACCCCGAGGGCCACGGCGGGGTTGAGCGAGTCGACGGCGCTGACGCTGTTGCGGTAGGCGAGGTTGATGGCGGCATAGCTGAGCAGTACCACCGTCGCCTGCACCGCGGCACGCACCATCCGACGGGAGGGCCGGGTGAGCGGCAGCAGCACGCCACCCCACAGCACGTACCAGGAGTGCAGGGCTGGCGAGCACAGCGCTACCGCCAGGAAGCTCCAGGCCAGGAAGGTGACCGGCTGGCGACGCGCGACGGTCAGCGCGAAGACCGTGATCAGGGCACCGGCCAGCACCATGCCGGCGGTGCGCGTCGCGGTCAGCATGGCACCGCCGGACGGGTCGAGGGCGAAGTGGTCGGCCACCATCTGGGCCAGCTGGCCGACGATGGTGAAGGGTGAGACGGTGATCACCATGCCGGGGACGTCGACGGCATCGAGCCATCCCCAGCCCAGGCCGGTGAGCCTGGTGATGCCGGCGAAGGTGCCGATCGCGATGGCGAAGCTCGCCACCGCCCGCACCGCGGTCGCGGCCACGTCACGCGCCTGCCAAGTGCGCCAGGGGTGACGGATCAACGGCAACGCATAGGCCGCCAGCACCGCCGGCTGCTTGATGGCCGCGGCCGCGCCGATCACCACCGCCGCGGCCAGCCAGGTCCAGTCGGCGCGAAAAGCCAGCCAGAGCCCCAGCACGAGCAGGCCCACCATCAGGGAATCATTGTGCGCCCCGCCGATGAAGTCGATCACCAGGACGGGGTTGAGGGTGGCCATCCACGCTGCCAGGGCCGGATCCGCGCGCAGCTGCACCGCGATACGCGGCACCAGCAGCCCGATCAGCACCACACCCACCAGGGCGGGGATGCGCATGGCCAGCGCGGAGACATAGGGGTCGAAGCCGGTGGCGTCCACGATCAGGTGCTGCATCTGCAGGCTCAGCGGCCCATAGGGGGCCGGAGTCCGCCGCCAGACCCAGGCCACCTGGTCGGCGAAAGCCCCCGGCAGCAGCATCACATTGCCGTGGTAGGGGTTGATGCCGTTGTGGATCAACCAGCCCTGGGCGGCATAGGAATAGGCGTCGTGGCTGAAGATGGGCGGCGCCAGCAGGAAGGGCGCGCCCCAGATGGCCAGCACCGCCCAGTGCTTGAGGTGCCAGTAGGCCTCGTCTCCCTCCCGACGCTGCCCCTCGCCACCCCTGGCCGGGCGCAGCCGGAACCAGGCGTCGACCAGCAGTGCGAGGCCCGCCATGACCAGCACGGTGCCCAGGATGCGGGCCGGGGTGCCGGTCAGGTGCAGCGGACGCAACATCCGCCACCAGGGCGAGTTGAGCGGCAGGTAGGCCGGCGTCAGCGAGCCCAGCGCGATCAGGGAACTGCCATAGGCCCCGCGACGCACGTGCGCCACGGCCCAGGCCCGCCGGATGCTGGCCCAGTGCAGGTCGAGGCCACCGACCGACGGGGTGAGGACCGAGCTCACCGCAGCTGCTCGCGGCCCTGACGCAGCTGGGGCAGTTCCGCGGTGGTCGCCACGTGCGGCCCGGCCCACTCCAGGGCGTCGAAGGGGCACTGTTCCACGCAGATGCCGCAGTACATGCACAGCGACCAGTCGATCTCGAAGCGGTCGAGCACGTTGTGGGAACGCTGCCGGGAGCGCGCATAGCCGGAGGTGGGTGATGCGGCGGCACCACCGATCGGTGCGCCCCCCTCCCCCTCGCGCAGTTCGGTGTGCGAGTCGATGTGGATGCACCAGGCGGGGCACTCACGCGCACAGATCATGCAGGAGGTGCAGTTGGACTCGATGAGCCGGATGGATCCGTGGGCCCCTGCCTGTTCAGGATGCCCGGCCTGCTGCGGCTGTTCGTTCATCGTCGTCTCCTCACCCGTCCGCCGGCGACGGCGGCGGCGATCTCCTCGGCAGTGGCTGGTGCGGCCTGCGGGTCACGCTCGCCCCACACCTCGGCGTCGGGCACCCCGGGAGGAGCCATCTTGCGACGGCTGGGGGCCGCGCCGCCCGGCTCCTTGGTGCCAGGCCAGGGTTGTGCGGCGCGGGCACCCAACACGAAGTCCTTGCGCAAGGGGGTCGTCGCTCCCCCATGGTTCAGCAGCGGCGCCTGGTCGCCACCGTCGAAGACGATCCCGAAGAAGTCGTGCGCCTCGCGCTCGTGCCACGACGCTCCCGGTAGCAAGGACGTGCAGCTGGCCAGCACCGGTTCTTGGCGGGGCACCCGGGTCTGGAGCCGCAGCCCCCTGGGAGGGCTGGACTGGTGGTCGACCAGGCGCAGCACGACGCGGAACTCGTCACCGCGTCCGATCTCGTCGACTGCCCCCAACCAGTCCAGGAAGGGGTACTGGTCCGCTGCGGCGCGGATCTGCTCGATCCACTGCCCGGAAGGGACCTCACGCACCTCGTCGTCGATGCCATGCCCTCCCGGGACGGAGATGTGTTCACTCATTGGACAGCTCCCTGCACGAATTCCTGGCGAACCTTCTCGACCACCTCGGCCAGTGCGGCGGGCGGGGGCGGACAACCCGCGACAAAACTGTCGACGTGCACCAGCTGGTTGACCCCCTTGGTGACCGACCAGGCATCCCAGTAGGGGCCACCGGCGCAGGCACAGGCACCGAAGCTGACCACGTGATCGGGGGCGAGCTCGGCGATCCGGTCGGTGACTAGGCCGGACAGGGCGTCACTGAGGGTCCCGGAGACCACGGCCACCACCGCGGCACCCGCGGGCGCGGCCGACAGCCGCGGCGCGTCGACGGGCACCGCGAACTCTGACTCGATGGCACAACAGGCCAGGGCGAGGTCGACGACGACCACCGACCGGTCGCCGAACCAGTCGATGAACTGCCCCTTGTTCTGCTCAGACACGAGCGCCAGCCTAGCTTCCGCACCGGCGCACCGTCTGGCCAGACGCTGGTCTGCCTTCGTGTGGCAGCTAGTCTGGACTGTCGAGTGTTGTCTTTTCGAAAGAGGCCCGTTGTGACTGGTGTGCAAGTTCTCGAGCGAGTGGTGATCCGCTTCGCCGGCGACTCAGGTGACGGAATGCAGCTGACGGGCGACCGGTTCACCCACGACTCGGCCACCCTGGGCAATGACATCTCGACCCTGCCGAACTTCCCGGCCGAGATCCGCGCCCCCCAGGGCACCCTGCCGGGCGTGTCCAGCTTCCAGCTGCACTTCGCCAACTACGACATCGTCACCCCCGGCGACCGGCCCGACGTGCTCGTGGCGATGAACCCGGCCGCGCTCAAGGCCAACCTCAAGGACCTGCCCCGCGGCGGGCTGCTGGTGGTCGACAATGCCGAGTTCACCAAGCGCAACCTGACCAAGGTGGGTTATGAGGCCAACCCCCTCGAGGACGGCTCGCTGGCCGACTACCACCTGGTGGCACTCGACCTGACCGGCATGGCAGTGGCCTCGGTCAAGGACTTCGGGCTGGGCCGCAAGGACTCCGCGCGCAGCAAGAACATGTTCGCCCTCGGACTGCTCAACTGGCTCTACAGCCGCCCCACCGAGGGCACCGAGAAATTCCTGGCCGAGAAGTTCGCCAAGAAGCCCGAGATCCGCGATGCCAACATCGCCGCCTTCCGCGCCGGCTACGCCTTCGGTGAGACCACCGAGGACTTCGCCGTGCGCTACGAGGTGGCCAAGGCCGACATGCAGGCCGGCAGCTACCGCCAGATCAGCGGCAACCTGGCCACCAGCTATGGCCTGATCGTGGGCGCCGAGAAGGCCGGGCTGCAGCTCTTCCTGGGCTCCTACCCGATCACCCCCGCCTCCGACATCCTGCACGAGCTGAGCCGGCAGAAGGGCCAGGGCGTCATCACCTTCCAGGCCGAGGACGAGATCGCCGGCGTCGCCTCCGCGCTGGGTGCCTCCTTCGGTGGCTCGCTGGGCGTGACCACCACGTCGGGCCCCGGCATCGCCTTGAAGTCCGAGGCGATCGGCCTGGGCGTCATGACCGAGCTGCCGCTGGTCGTTGTCGACGTGCAGCGCGCCGGCCCGTCGACGGGCATGCCCACCAAGACCGAGCAGGCCGACCTGCTGCAGGTGATGTACGGACGCAATGGTGAGGCCCCGGTGCCGGTGCTGGCACCGTCGACCCCCTCGGACTGCTTCGACATGGCTGTGGAGGCCGTGCGCATCGCGGTCACCTACCGCACCCCGGTCTTCCTGCTCACCGACGGCTACCTCGCCAACGGTGCCGAGCCGTGGCGGATCCCCGAGATCGACCAGCTGCCCGAGATCGACCCGAACTTCGCCACCGCCCCCAATGACGGCGACGACTTCCTTCCCTACAAGCGCGACCCCGAAACCCTTGCTCGCGCCTGGGCCAAGCCCGGCACGCCCGGGCTGGAGCACCGCATCGGCGGCATCGAGAAGGCCGACGGCTCGGGCAACATCTCCTACGACCCGGCCAACCACGACCACATGGTGCGGCTGCGCCAGGCCAAGGTGGACGGCATCGTGCGCGACATCCCCGACATCGAGGTCGACGACCCCTCGGGACGCGCCAAGGTGCTGGTGCTGGGCTGGGGTTCCACCTACGGCCCCATCACCGCCGCCGTGCGTCGGGTGCGGGCCAGCGGGCGCGATGTCGCCCAGGCCCATGTGCGCCACCTCAACCCCTTCCCTGCCAACCTCGGCGAGGTGCTGCGCGCCTACGACCGCGTGATCGTGCCCGAGATGAACCTGGGCCAGTTCGCGATGATGCTGCGCGCCAAGTACCTGGTCGACGTGCAGAGCTACTCGCGTGTCTTCGGGCTGCCGATCTCGCTCTCGGAGCTGGCCGCCGACCTCGAGGTGGAGATCGACCAGATCAACGGCCACCCGGGCGGGCCCGTCGACGAGGTCGAGATCTCCGAGGGTCCCGGCAGCGAGGACATGGGCGACGGCGAGCTCGCGGCCGACAACGAGCAGGCCCAGCTGCACGCCGAACCGGCCCCCATCAACAACCCGAACGAGCACTCCCACACCACGCAGGAGCAGAAGTGACCACCACCGAACTGCAGACCCCCGGCTACCGCGGGCTGGCCGGTGTCCCGCTGAGCATCGAGCCGCTGAACCGCAAGGACTTCACCAGCGACCAGGAGGTGCGCTGGTGCCCCGGCTGCGGTGACTACGCCATCCTCGCAGCCTTCCAGAGCATGATGCCCGAACTCGGCATCAAGCGTGAGAACACCGTGATCATCTCCGGCATCGGCTGCTCCTCGCGCTTCCCGTACTACGTCGACAGCTACGGGATGCACTCCATCCACGGCCGTGCCCCGGCCATCGCCACCGGCGTGGCGGTGACCCGCCCCGACCTGGGCGTCTGGGTCGTCACCGGCGACGGTGACGCCCTGTCGATCGGCGGCAACCACCTGATCCACGCGATGCGTCGCAATGTGAACATGACGATCATGCTGTTCAACAACCGCATCTACGGCCTCACCAAGGGCCAGTACTCGCCCACCTCCGAGGCCGGCAAGGTGACCAAGTCGAGCCCGCTCGGCTCGGTCGACGCCCCCTTCAACCCCGTCTCGCTGGCACTGGGCGCTGAGGCCGGCTTCGTCGCCCGCACGGTCGACTCCGACCGCCAGCACCTCTCGCAGGTGCTCAAGGCCGCCGCCGGCTACCGCGGCACGTCGCTGGTGGAGATCTACCAGAACTGCCCGATCTTCAACGACGGTGCCTTCGAGGACCTCAAGGGACCCGGCTCTGACGAGGCGATCATCCCACTGCGCCACGGTGAGCCGATCCTGTTCGGCGCCGACAACCACCTGGGCGTCGTGCAGAACCGCGACGGGTCGGTGGAGGTGGTGGAGGTCTCCGAGGTGGGCCTCGACAACATCCTGGTGCACGACGAGCACCACGCCGACCCGTCGCTGGCCTTTGCGCTGAGCCGCCTGACCGACGGTGGCGTGATGCACCGCTCCCCCATCGGCATCTTCCGCAATGTGGAGCGGCCCGCCTACGACGACCTGGCCCGCGAGCAGGTCGCCATGGCCATGGGCGACCGCCAGGAGTCGGCGCTGCAGGCCATGGTCAACGGGCGCGACACCTGGACCGTGCTCTGAGTACCTCCCGCCCGTGACCGCGAGGGGTCCGAGCCGATGCTCGGACCCCTTGGCACGTTGTGGCGGCGCTGGATTTGGGCGGGTGTGCGACACCGACACCCCCGTCCGCAGGACGAGCTGTTGCGTCACGTCAACGCGGACTGGCCCAGTTCGACCACCATCGACGCGGACAAGTCCTCGGCCAGCACCTTCGTCACCCTCGACGAACAGGCCCGCGACACAGGGCGCGGGATCATCGAGCAGCTGGCCCGGAAGACCGGAGACGCGCGGGATGACAAGGCCAAGGCCGGCGACCTGGGCGGGTTGGGGATGGAGCCCGACGAGCGGGTCACCATCCGGTGAGAACCGGAGCCGCCGACGATCAGTTGGAGCGGCCCACCAGGTCGAGGCAGATCCTCGACAGGGCCTGCTTGGCTTCCCCGTCGGGCAGCGACTCCAGGTGCGCCAGTGCCAGGTCGGCGTGGCGCTGCACCTCTGCCCGGGCCTGCTCGATCACAGGATGGGCCCGCAGCTGCTCCAGCGCATCGGCCAGGCGGGCGTCGTCGGACAGGTCGGAGGAGATGAGTTCCTTGAGCGCCTGGTCGGCCGGATCCTGGGAGGCCTGCAACATCAGCGTCGGCAGCGTCGGGACGCCCTCGCGCAGGTCGGTCCCGGGAGTCTTGCCCGTCTCGTTGCTGGTGATGTCGATGATGTCGTCGCTGAGCTGGAAGACCACGCCGATCTCCTCGCCGAAGGCGTCCAGCGCCTCCAAGACCTCACGCGAGGCCCCGGCGACCATGCCGCCGAAGACGGCCGAGGTGGCGATCAACGAACCCGTCTTGTCACTGATGACCTGCAGGTAGTGCTCCAGGGGGTCATCGCCCTCCTGCGGCCCACGGGTCTCCGCGATCTGGCCCTGCACGAGGCGGCCGAAGGTTTCGGCCTGCAGGCGCACGTAGTCGGTGCCCAGGTCGGCCACCAGGGTGGAGGCGCGGGCGAAGAGGTAGTCGCCCACCAGGATCGCAATCGAATTGTCCCAGCGGCGGTTGGCGCTCGGGGCACCGCGACGCAGGTCGGCATCATCCATCACGTCGTCGTGGTAGAGGCTCGCGACGTGGGTGAGCTCCACCACCAGGGCGGCGCGGGTGAGGTCGGTCTCGCTGGTGCCCTGTCCGAAGGCAGATCCCAGAACCACCAGCAGTGGACGGAAACGCTTTCCGCCGGCATCGATGATGTGCCTCGCCGCCTCGGTGACGAAGGGACTGTCGGCAACGGCGGCCTTGACCAGCTCGTCCTCGATGACGGCAAGCCGACCGGTGACCGAGGCCTCGAATTCCTCGTCCACGACGTGGGTCACGATTCTCCTCATTTCGATGCGGGGCAGGTCCCCGAAAGCCTCCCCCCAGACTAGTGGTTCGCGCACAGGCGCGCCCAATCGAGCCCGGTCCCGGACGCGCCCATGCCGGCTTCGGCCCATGCACCCCATGGGTCCCGAGACGGGACTGGCCCCGCACCCTTCAGGGTGCGGGGCCAGTGCCGGTTGAGCTGTTCGGCAGATCAGCGCAGGAAGACCGAGGCCTGCGCCGCAAGGTCGAGCAGCGGACCGCTCCACACGCCGAGCCCGACGGTGCCGATGGCTCCGATCAGCACGACCAGCCAAGTCATCCAGGAGGCACCGACCACCTCCACCTGCTCGTCGGCGGGTTCCCGGAAGAACATCACCACGATCATGCGGATGTAGAAGAAGGCCGTCACCAGGCTGAACAGGATGGCCAGGGCCACCAGCCAGGCATAGCCGCCCCGCCAGGCGGCGGTGAAGGCAACCAGCTTGCCGACGAAGCCCGCGGTGGGCGGGATGCCGGCGAAGCTCAGCAGGAAGAGGGTCATCATGCCACCCAGGAGCGGGTTGCGGCGGCCCACGCCCTGCCACGCGGCCAGGCTCGTCGCCTCGCCACCGGCCTTGCGGACCATCGTCACCAGGGCGAAGGCGCCCAGCGTCGACAGGCCATAGGCGGTCAGGTAGAACAGCACCGAGGCGGTGGAGCCGATGCCCCCGACCGGCAGGCCGGTGACCGCGGTGCTGGTGCCGACGATCGCGACCAGCAGGAAGCCGGCGTGGGCGATCGAGGAGTAGGCCAGCATGCGCTTGACGTCGGTCTGGGTCAGGCCGATGACCGCGCCGACGGCCATGGTCAGCACCGCCAGGCCGGCGAACAGCGGCTGCCAGTCCCACCGGGCCCCACCGAGAGCGACGTAGAAGACGCGCATCAGGGCCACCACGGCGGCGAACTTGGTGCAGATGGCCATGAAGCCGGTCACGGGCGTCGGGGAGCCGGTGTAGACATCCGGCGTCCACGAGTGGAAGGGAGCCGCACCGAGCTTGAACAGCAGTCCGGCGCTGACCAGGGTCAGGCCGGCCAGCAGCAGGCCACGGCCCTCGACACCGGCGGTGATGGCCGCGTCGATGCCACGCATCTCGAAGGAGCCGGAGAAGCCGTAGAGCAGCGCCGCACCGTAGAGGAACATCGCGCTGGACAGCGAACCCAGCAGGAAGTACTTCAGGGCTGCCTCCTGGCTGAGCAGGCGACGGCGACGTGCCAGACCGGCCAGCAGGTAGAGCGGCAGCGAGAAGATCTCCAGCGAGACGAACATCACGATCAGGTTGTTCGCCGAGGCGAACAGCATCATGCCGAAGAGGCTGAACAGCAGCAGCGGGAAGACCTCGGTGTGCTCGGCACGCGCCGCGACGGCCTCGCGCTCGAGCTGTGACCCGGGCACCGAGGCGCCCATCGGGGTGAACTGGGACTGCCCACCCGAGACCTTGCGCTCGGCAAACAGCAGCGCGGTCATCAATCCGAAGACCAGCAGCGCCGCCCACAGGAAGTAGGTGGGGCCGTCGATGGCCAGCGAGCCGACGCCAGCCAGCCGGCGGTCACCGATCATCCAGTTGCGCACCAGCAGGACCAGCGCCGCGAGCAGTGTCACCGCGGTGACGATCAGCTGCGCCCCGTAGCGGGGACCCTGCTTGCTGGTGGACTCCACGATCATGGCCAGGCAGGCGCCGACCAGGACGAGGATCAGCGGCGCCAGCAGGCGGTACTCGAGCATCGGCGGCGCGATCTCGAGGGGAACCATCGTCGCGAGGTGGATCATCACTTGGCTCCCTTCACGACCGGAGCCGGATCAGTCATGCCAACCTGGGCCATGGTGTCCTTCACGGTGTCGTTGGTGACCTGGAGCATGGGGTTGGGCAGGAAGCCCAGACCCAGCAGCAGGACGACGAGCGGGGCAAGGACTGCCTTCTCCCGCGCGCCGAGGTCATTGTTGGTGAAGTGCTGCTCGGCCTGCTCGGTGACCGGGCCGGTCATCGTGCGCTGGTAGGCCAGCATCACGTAGAGGGCCGCGAGCACGGTGCCCAGAGTGGAGACCGCTGCCAGCACCGGGTGGCGCTGCCAGGTGCCGGCCATCACCATGAACTCGCTGATGAAGCTCGACGTGCCCGGCAGGGCCAGCGCCGACAGGCCGGAGAACAGGAACATGCCGGCCGCGACGGGGGCGAGCTTCTGCACGCCGCCGAAGGCGGTGATGTCGGCCGAGCCGCGGCGACGGATCAGGTAGCCCACCGCCAGGAAGAGCGCGGCGGTGGAGAAGCCATGGTTCAGCATGTAGAAGATCGTGCCGTTCATCGACTGGCTGGTGAAGGCGAAGATGCCCATCACCATGAAGCCGAAGTGGCTGATCGAGGTGTAGCTGACCAGTCGCAGCAGGTCCTTGGCGCCGATGGCCATCAGCGCGCCGTAGATGATCGAGACCACCGCGAGCACCAGCACCACCGGGGTGGCCCAGCGGCTGGCCTCGGGGAAGACCGTCAGGCACAGCCGGATCATGCCGAAGGTGCCGATCTTGTCGAGGATGCCGACGAGCAGGGTCGAGGCACCCGGGGTGGCCTGTTCGGCGGTGTCGGGCAGCCAGGTGTGCACCGGCACCATCGGGGCCTTGATGGCGAAGGCGATGAAGAAGCACAGCCACAGCCAGCGGCCGGAGCTGCCGGCAATGTCCAGGGCGGCCAGGTCGCTGATCAGCAGGCTGGGGGTGCCCTGGCCTGCGGCGTGGACACCCAGGCCGATGATGCCGATCAGCATCACCAGTCCGCCGGCCAGCGAGTAGAGCAGGAACTTCAACGCTGCCATCGCCCGTCGGGGACCGCCCCAGCCACCGATGAGGAAGTACATCGGGATCAGGGTGGCCTCGAAGAAGATGTAGAACAGCAACGCGTCGGTGGCCATGAAGACCAGCAGCGCGAGGCCCTCCAGGACCAGTGCCAGCGCGAAGAAGCTGGTGGTGGACCAGGTGCCGGGCTGGTCGCCAACGTGCCACTCGGCGAGCAGCACCACCGGGACCAGGATCACGGTGAGCAGGACCAGGGCCTTGGCCATGCCATCCAGCCCGAGGGCGTAGTGGGCACCGATGGACTCGATCCACAGGTGCTGCTCGGCGAGGTCACCGGAGCTGAAGAAGGCCATCAGGCCGAGTGCCAGGGTGGCCAGGCTGATGCCCAGTCCCAGCACCCGTCCCGCGGAACCCTTCACGAAGAAGAGGATCAGGCCACCGACCAATGGCACCAGGGCCAGCGCGGTGAGCAGGGGGAAAGTCATCGTTACTCCTCCCCTCAGGCCAGCTGGCCGAGGATCAGTGCGCAACCCACCAGGACCGCGCCAGCGACCATGGTGAGTGCGTAGCTGCGGACGTAGCCGTTCTGCAGCTTGCGGACGGCAGTGGAAAGGCCACCCAGCGCGGTGGCGGAGCCCATGACGGCACCATCCACGACGGAGCGGTCGACGACGCCGGTGAGGCCCACGAGCTTCTCGGCGGGTCGAAGGACGACGGCCTCGTTGAAGGCGTCACCGTAGAGGTCATTGCGACCGGCCAGCACGAAGGGGCTGTCGGAGGCGGGCTGGTAGGCGGGGATGTCCTTGCGGAAGAAGAACCAGCCGAGCAGCACGCCGAGCGCGACGACGGCCATGGTGATCCAGCCGACCGTGGTGACGTGGAAGAGCGAGGGTGCATGGTGCACCTCGGCACCGGTGGCCGGGGCCAGCCAGTCGCCGATCCAGTTGTTCATCAGCAGGCCGGCCACGATGGACAGGATCGCCAGGATGACCAGCGGGATGGTCATGGTGGCCGGGGACTCGTGCGGGTGCACGCCCTTGAGCCAGCGCTTGTCGCCGAAGAAGGTCATCATCATCAGGCGCGTCATGTAGAAGGCGGTCACCAGGGCACCCAGCAGGGCCAGGCCACCGAAGATCGGCGACTTCTCGAAGGCTGCCTCGATGATGTGGTCCTTGGAGAAGAAGCCCGAGGTGAAGGGGAAGCCGATGATCGCCAGGTAGCCCATCGCGAAGGTGAGGAAGGTGATGGGCATCGCCTTGGACAGCGCACCGAAGTGGCGCATGTCGACATCGTCGCTCATCCCGTGCATCACCGATCCGGCACCCAGGAACATGTTGGCCTTGAAGAAGCCGTGGGTGACCAGGTGGAAGATCGCGAAGGCGGCACCGATGGGGCCAAGCCCGGCCGCGAGCATCATGTAGCCGATCTGGCTCATGGTGGAGCCGGCCAGCACCTTCTTGATGTCGTCCTTGCTGGTACCGATCCACGCGCCGAAGAGCAGCGTGATCGTGCCGATCACCGCGACCGCCAGCTGCGCGGTCTGGGTCTGCTCGTAGACGTGGTGGCTGCGCACCACCAGGTAGACACCGGCGGTGACCATCGTGGCCGCGTGGATCAGGGCCGAGACGGGGGTGGGGCCCTCCATGGCGTCCAGCAGCCAGGCCTGCAGCGGGAACTGCGCTGACTTGCCGCAGGCCGCCACCAGCAGGAAGAGGCCGATCGCGGTGGCCCAGCCCGGCGACAGCTGGGCAGCGTTGGCGTTGACCTCGGCGAAGGAGGAGCTGCCGAAGCGGGCCAGCATGGTGAAGATGGCCATCATCAGGCCGAGGTCACCGATGCGGTTCATCACGAAGGCCTTCTTGCCGGCCAGCGCCGCGGAGGTGCGGTGCTGCCAGAAGGAGATCAGCAGGAAGGAGGCCAGGCCGACGCCCTCCCAGCCGAAGAAGAGGGTCAGGTAGTTGTCGCCCAGGACCAGGACCAGCATGGCGGCCACGAACAGGTTCAGATAGGCGAAGAAGCGACGGCGACGCTCGTCGTGGGCCATGTAGCCGATCGAGTAGATGTGGATCAGCGATCCGACACCGGTGATCAGCAGCACGAACAGGATGGACAGCTGGTCGACCAGCAGGCCGACGGTCATGTTCCAGTTGCCCTGGCTGAACAGGGTCCACAATGTGTGGCCGACGGCGCGCTCGCCGGGCTCGGCCATCAGCATCTCGCCGAACAGGCAGGTGCCGATCGCGAAGGACCACAGCACGGCAGCGGTGGCCAGCAGGTGGCCCCACTTGTCGGCGATGCGGCCGGACAGCAGCAGGAAGGCTGCCACCACGGCGGGCACCGCGATCATCGTCCACGCGTAGCGGAACATTCCGCTCGCGGCGACGGGTGTGACGATCTCGAGAAGATTCACCGATGCCCCCTCAGAACTTCAGCAGGTTTGCGTCGTCGACCGAGGCCGAGCGTCGGCTGCGGAAAATGGTCACGATGATCGCCAGTCCCACCACGACCTCCGCGGCGGCGACGACCATCACGAAGAAGGTGGCCACCTGCCCCTCGAGGTTGCCGTGGACATGGGAGAAGTTGACCATCGCCAGGTTTGCCGAGTTGAGCATGAGCTCGATCGACATGAAGGCCACCAGCGCATTGCGTCGCAGCAGGAAGCCCAGGACTCCGATGCTGAACAGGATTGCGCTCAGGACCAGGTAGTAGTTCGGGTTCATTCCCGACCCTCCTCTGCCTTGACGGACTCGATGGCGGCGAAGGCCTCGGTGGTCGGGGCAGCCAGCTGCTCCGGGTTCGAGACGACGCCACGGCCTGCCATCGCGGCCGGCACCGAGTTCTCGGCCACCGAACCGTCCGGCAGGAGGGCCGGCGACTGCACCGCATTGCTGCGGGCGTAGACGCCGGGGCTCGGCATGGGGCCCGGGTGCACGCCGTCGGTGGCGTAGCGGCGGATGCGGCTGGCGCGGCTGCCGGCCTGGCGCACCTTGGGACGCAGCTCCTCGTGGTGGGCCAGCACCATGGCGGCGATCGCGGCGGTGATCAGCAGTGCGGCGGCCGCCTCGAAGATCAGCACGTACTTGGTGAAGACCAGCGCGGCCAGGCTCGGCACATTGCCGCCCTCGACCGCGTGGGCCTCGTCCAGCCCCAGGGGCTGGCCGTTGATGGCACCACCGACGGCGACGACCAGCAGGGACGCGAAGCCGAGGAAGGCCAGCACCGAGGCGACGCGGTGGCCGCGGATGGTCTCGACCACCGAGTCGGTGGTCGAGATGCCGACCAGCATCAGCACGAACAGGAAGAGCATCAGGATGGCGCCGGTGTAGACGATGATCTGCACCACGAAGAGGAAGGGTGCGTCGAGGGAGGCGTAGAGCCCCGCCAGCGAGATCATCATGGCAGCAAGCCAGATGGCGGAGTGCACGGGCCGGCGCGAGAGCACCATGCCCAGGGCCCCCAGCACCGCGATCGGTGCGAGGACCCAGAAGGCGACCGCCTGGGCGGCCACGAGCGGGACGAGAGTCATCGGGTCACTCCCCCGTGGTTGGTCTGGTCCTGGCCAAGGGCCCGGGTGGCCTCGGTGGCCGCGCCGGCGGGGCCGGTGCGCACGTCGGGCTGCCCGGTGGCGGGAAGGCCCAGGAAGTAGTCCTTCTCGTCATCACCCAGCCGGCGCGGGTGCGGCGGCTGCTCCATGCCGGTCAGCAGAGGGGCCAGCAGGCGGTCCTTCTCGTAGATCAGCACCTCGCGGCTGCGATCGGCGAGCTTGAACTCATTGGTCATCGTCAGGGCACGCGTCGGGCAGGCCTCGATGCACATGCCGCAGAAGATGCAGCGCAGGTAGTTGATCTGGTAGACGCGGCCGAAGCGCTCGCCCGGGCTGAAGCGAGCATCCTCGGTGTTGTCTGCGCCCTCGACGTAGATGGCGTCGGCAGGGCAGGCCCAGGCGCACAGCTCACAGCCGACGCACTTCTCCAGGCCGTCGGGCCAGCGGTTGAGCTGGTGCCGACCATGGAAACGGGGTGCGAAGACCTTCTCCTTGCCGTTCTGCGGGTAGCCCTGGGTGAAGGTCTTGCGGAACATGGTGCGGAAAGTGATGCCGAATCCGGCCCACTGCTCGAAGAGGCCCATCAGGCTTCAGCTCCGTTCTTGATCGTCTCGCGGTCCTCGCCGACCGGCTCGGCGCGCACCAGGCGCGACCGTCCGGGCAGCTCCTGACCGGGCATCGGGGGCACCGGGTATCCGCCGGCAAAGGCGTCGAAGTCGACCGCCGGGTCGTCGGTCGCATCCGTCGCATCACTGCCACCCATGAAGATCCAGGCCACCAGGCCGATGGCGGCCAGACCCAGCAGTGCGGCGAAGGCGATCCGGATGCTACCGGTGGCGCCCATGGTCGCCTTCAGCAGGGTGACACACATGATCCAGGCCAGGCTGATCGGGATCAGGCGCTTCCAGCCGATGCCCATGAACTGGTCATAGCGGAAGCGGGGCAGCGAGCCTCGGCACCAGATCAGGCAGAAGATCATCACTTGGGTCTTCAGGAAGAACCACAGCAGGCCCCACCAGCCCTGGTCGATGGCGCCGATCATGTTGAAGGGGAAGGGCGCCCGGTAGCCACCGAAGAAGAGGGTGACGGCCAGTGCGCTCAGGGTGGCCATGTGGATGAACTCGGCCAGGTAGTAGGTGCCGTACTGGAAGCCGGTGTACTCGGTGGAGTATCCACTGACCAGCTCCTGCTCGCACTCCGACAGGTCGAAGGGCGGAGTGTTGGACTCGGCCAGGATCGAGATGAAGTAGACGCAGAAGGCCGGGAAGAGCAGCAGCGCGTACCAGCTGGGCAGCGGCACGTCGACGCCGAAGACGTTGAGGTGCATGGCCTGCGCCTCGACGATCTGCGAGGTGCTCATGGTGCCCGACATCAGGAAGACCGAGACCAGCGACAGGCCCATCGCAACCTCGTAGGAGATCATCTGGGCGCTGGCGCGAAGGCCACCGAGCAGCGAGTAGGAGTTGTCGGAGGACCAACCGGCCAGCACCAGGCCATAGACGGCCATGGAGCCGGTGGCCAGGGTGAACAGCACCGCGATGGGCATGTCGGTGACCTGCAGGTTCGTGGTGTGGCCGAACATGTTCACCTCGCCGGCCAGCGGGATCACCGCCCACGGGGCGAAGGCGCAGATGCCGGCGATGACCGGGGCCAGGCTGAAGACCAGCCGGTCGGTGCCCTTGGGGATGAAGGTCTCCTTGAACAGAAGCTTCATGCCGTCACCGATGGCCTGGCCCATGCCGTTGATGAAGGCCGTGTTCATGACCGGGCCGATGCGGTTCTGCATCTTGCCCAGCACGCGACGCATGAACCACACGTTGAACAGGCACCACAGGAGCTGCAGCATGAAGACGCCGACCACCTTGATCAGCACGATCCACCAGGGATCGGGACCGAAGATCGACGAAGAGTTGAGTGGCGTCATGCCACACCTCCAACCGTTGAGGAGCGAACTGCGCTTGCTTCGAGGCGCACCGGCTGGCCCAGCTGGGCCCTCAGCGCGTCATGGGTGGCCGGGGCCGAGTTGGCCGGCAGCCAGACGACGTCGTCGACCATCTGCGCCTCGACGACGACCGGCAACTCGATGCTGCCGCTCTCGGTGCTGATCCGCACCAGCCCGCCGGGCACCAGGCCGTGGGCGGCCGCCGTGAGTCCGGAGACCCGGGCCACGGGCAGCGGTGCGGTCTCGTTGACGTGCACCGCACCGTCGAGGCCGCGGGAGCCGTCGAGCAGCAGTCGCCAGCTGTCCAGCAGCACCCCGGCGGGGGCCTGCTGGGGCTGGGCCGGGGCGAGCACCCCGCGGGCACCCTCCCAGTCGCGCAGCTCGGCGAGCTCGGCGGCGGCCTGGGTGGCATTGCGGAAGCCCAGGTCGGAACCCATCGCGTCGGCCAGGGCGGCCAGCACGCGGATCTCGGTCATCGGGGCATTGTTCTGCTTGCGCACCACCTGCACCGGGCGCACCCGGTGCTCCCAGTTGGTGAACGACCCTGCCTGCTCCTCCAGCAGGGCCACGGGCAGCACCACGTCTGCGCGCTCGCTCACCTCGGACAGGCGCTGCTCGAGGCTGAGCACGAAGCCCGCCTGCTCCAGCGCCGCGCGGGCACCGGCGGGGTCGGACAGGTCGGCGAGCTCGACACCGGAGACCACCAGCGCCCCCAGACGGCCGGTGGCGGCGGCCTGGAGCATCTGGTCGGTCGACAGACCCACCTGGCTGGGGAGCCGGTCGACACCCCATGCGGCCTGCAGGTCGACCCGGGCGCTGACGTCGTGCACCGGACGGCCACCCGGCAGCAGGTTGGGCAGGCAGCCCGCCTCGATGGCACCCATGTCTCCTGCGCGCCGCGGGATCCAGGCCAGACGGGCAGCCCCGGCGAGCTGGACGGCCACCGACAGCAGGCCGCCGGACTGCGCCGCGCGCTCCCCCACCAGCACGATGGTGTCGGCGTCGAAGGGCTCGTCGTGGGCCAGCTGGGCCAGCGCCTGCGCCTCGGAACCGGGCAGGGCGGGAACCAGGCGGGCCCCCATCTTGACCGAGCCGCGCGACAGGTGCGTGCCGACGCTCAGGACCTCCAGCTTGCGCTTGCGGAAGGCCTTGCGCAGACGCAGGAAGACGATCGGGCTCTCGTCCTCGGGCTCGAAGCCCACCAGGACGACCTTCTTCACATTCTCCAGGTCGGCATAGGTGACCGACTCCCCCAGCGTGCGTCCGGCGACCTGGGCGGCCAGGAAGTCGGCCTCCTCGGCGCTGTGCGGGCGGCTGCGGAAATCGATGTTGTTGGTGCCCAGCACACCGCGGGCGAAGCGGCTGTAGGCGTAGGCGGTCTCGTTGAGCAGACGTCCACCGGTCAGCACACCGACGCTGCCGGCGGCGGCACGCAGGCCGGCGACCGCCGCGTCGATGGCCTCGGGCCAGCTGGCGGGCTCCAGCACCCCACCACGGCGCACCAGCGGGGTGGTCAGGCGGTCAGCCTGGCGGGTCGACAGGAAACCGAAGCGGCCCTTGTCACAGTTCCACTCCTCGTTGACCTCCGGGTCGAGCCCGGCGAGGCGGCGCTTGACCTGGTAGTGCCGGTGGTCGACGCGCAGCTCGCACCCGGCCGCGCAGTGCTCGCAGCTCGTGGTGGTGCTGACCAGGTCGAAGGGGCGGCTCTGGAAGCGGTAGTCGGCGCTGGTCAGGGCCCCGACCGGGCAGATCTGGATGACATTGCCGCTGAAGTAGGAGTCGTAGTCGTGCTCGCCGTCGGTGTTGATCTGGCTGAAGGCACCCCGCTCCTGCAGGTTGATGAAGGGATCACCCGAGATCTGGGAGCTGAAACGGGTGCAGCGCTGGCACAGCACGCAGCGTTCGCGGTCCAGCAGCACCAGCTTCGAGATGTTGATCGGCTTCGGGAAGGTGCGCTTGGCGCCCTCGTAGCGGCTCTCACCGCGGCCGTGGCTCATGGCCTGGTTCTGCAGGGGGCACTCGCCGCCCTTGTCGCAGATCGGGCAGTCGAGCGGATGGTTGATCAGCAGGAATTCGAGCATGCCCTCCTGGGCCTTGGCCACGACCTCGCTGCTGGCGGCCGTCTGCACCTTCATGCCCGGCATCACCGTGGTGGTGCAGGCAGCCGAGGGCTTCATCGGACGGCCATTGCCGGCGTCGGGGATGTCGACCAGGCACTGGCGGCAGGCGCCGGCCGGGTCGAGCAGCGGATGGTCGCAGAAGCGCGGGATCTCGATGCCCACCGTCTCGGCGGCGCGAATGATCAGCGTTCCCTTGGGGGCGCTCATCTCGATGCCGTCGATGGTGAAGCTGACCTCGTCGGGCTTGGCGACCGGGGCGGTCTTGTCGGTGTCGACGCTCATGCGTGTACTCCAGGGTTCTCGTCCGCACGGCGCGGGGCCGTGGGGGCGCCGGGATCGGCGAACAGGGCGCTCTTCTCGTAGGGGAACAGTTCCCATGCCGGGGTGTGGTAGCCGGCCTCGAACTCGCTGCGGAAGTGCTTGATCGCGCTCTGGACGCAGGCAACCGCGCCGTCGGCCAGGGTGCAGAAGGACTTCATCGACATGTTGCCGGTGACGTCCAGGAGCTTCTCGATGTCGCCGGGCTGCGCGGTGCCCTGCTCGAAGTTGCGCAGGGTCTGCACCAGCCACCAGTTGCCCTCGCGGCAGGGGGTGCACTTGCCGCAGGACTCGTGCTTGTAGAACTCCACCCAGCGCAGCGTGGTGCGCACCACACTGGTGGTCTCGTCGAAGCACTGCAGGGCCTTGGTGCCCAGGATCGACCCGGCGCCCTGGACTGCCTCGTAGTCGAGCGGCACGTCCAGGTGCTCGGCGGTGAAGATCGGGGTGGAAGAGCCACCCGGGGTGAAGAACTTCAGCTGGTGGCCCTCGCGGATGCCGCCGGACAGCTCCAGCAGCTGGCCCATCGTGATGCCCATCGGTGCCTCGTACTGGCCGGGGTGCTTCACGTGGCCCGAGACCGAGTAGAGCGTGTAGCCATTGCTCTTCTCGGTGCCCATGTGGGCGAACCAGTCCTTGCCGTGCTCGATGATGCTGGGCACCGAGCTGATCGACTCGACATTGTTCACCACGGTCGGCGAGGCGTAAAGGCCCGCGACGGCCGGGAAGGGCGGGCGCAGGCGGGGCTGGCCACGTCGTCCCTCCAGGGAGTCGAGCAGGGCCGTCTCCTCGCCGCAGATGTAGGCGCCGGCACCGGCGTGGACGATGATGTCCAGGTCATAGCCGGTCCCCAGGATGTTCTTGCCCGCGTAGCCGGCCGAGTAGGCCTCGCGCACGGCCTGCTGGACGCGACGGATCACGTGCAGCACCTCGCCGCGGATGTAGATGAAGGCCGTGTGGCAGTTGATCGCATAGGAGCTGATGATCACGCCCTCCACCAGGGTGTGGGGGCTGGCCATCATCAGCGGCATGTCCTTGCAGGTGCCCGGCTCCGACTCGTCGCCGTTGACGACGAGGTACTTCGGGTTCGGGTTGTCCTGCGGGACGAAGGACCACTTGAGGCCGGTGGGGAAGCCGGCGCCGCCACGTCCGCGAAGACCCGCGTCCTTGACGGTGTTGACGACCTCGACGGGCTCCATCGCCAACGCCCTGCGCAGCGCGGAGTAGCCGCCCTGGCGCTCGTAGTTGGTGATCTTCCAGGACCGGTCGTCGGCCCAGTTGCGGCTGAGCACCGGGGTGAGCATGTCGGTCACTTCGCCTCCTCCTCGATGGTCGGGGCAGGAACCTCGGCGGCCGTCGGGGCCCGCCATCCCTGCTCCTGGGCGATGCGCAGGCCGCGCAGCGACGGCTCGCCGGCGCTGGGGCCCTCGTCGGCACGGCCGTCGGGGAAGCCAGCGAGCACGCGCTCGGCCTCCTTCCAGCTGGTGATCGTCGCGCCACGGGTGGAGCGGACCTCACGTCCCTCGGCCAGCGCGTCGATCAGCTCGTCGGCCTTCTCGGGGGTCATGTTGTCCATGAACTCCCAGTTGACCATCATCACCGGGGCGAAGTCGCAGGCCGCATTGCACTCCAGGCGCTCCAGCGAGAACTTGCCGTCCGGGGTGGTCTGGCCCTCGGAGATGCCGAGCTTGCGCTCCATGCAGCCCAGCAGGATGTCGCCGCCCATGACGGCGCAGGTGGTGGTGGTGCACACACCGACATGGTGGTGGCCTGCCGGGCGCCTCTTGTACATGGTGTAGAAGGTGGCGACGCCGGTCACCTGGGCCTGGCTCATGCCCAGCAGCTCGGCGCTGATGCGCACGCCTGCCGGGGAGATGCGACCGTCCACGGACTGCACCAGGTGCAGCATCGGCAGCAGGGCCGAGTGCGGCTGGGGGTAGCGGGCCGCGATGGCGCGCATCTCCTCGATGGTCTGCTCGGTGATGTTGGTGGACTCGTCGTCGCGGTCGACGCCGCTGGTGGCGTCGGAGAAGTGCGACTGGAACTCGTGGCCGCTCATGCGGTGGCCTCCTTGGTCTGTCCGCTCACGCGTGCGGCCGGGGTGCGGACGGTACTGCGCGCGAGTACTGCGGGGGGTGACAGGGGGGTCGTCCCCCCTGCTGTGGAGCGGGTGGTCATCGATCCACACCGCCCATGACGGGGTCGATGGAGGCCAGGGCCGGGATCACGTCGGAGAGCATGCCGCTCTCCATCAGCGCCGGGATCGCCTGCATGTGGTTGAAACCTGGATCGCGCAGGTGGGCGCGGAAGGGGCGGGTGCCACCGTCCGAGACCAGGTGCATTCCCAGCTCGCCACCGGGATTCTCGATGGCGGTGTAGACCTGGCCCGCCGGAACCTTGAACCCCTCGGTGACGATCTTGAAGTGGTGGATCAGCGCCTCCATGGACTCGCCCATGATGTGCTTGATGTGCTCGTGCGAGTTGCCCTGGCCGTCGGGGCCCAGTGCCAGCTGTGCCGGCCACTTGATGTGCGGGTCCTCAACCATCACGGGCTGGCCGGCGGTGGCCTCCAGCTTGGTGATGACCTGCTTGAGGATGCGCACGGACTGGTTCATCTCCTCCAGGCGGACCCGGAAGCGGCCGTAGCAGTCATTGCTGTCCCAGGTGGGCACGTCGAACTCGTAGTCCTCGTAGCCGCAGTAGGGCTGCGTCTTGCGCAGGTCCCAGGGGTAGCCGGTGGCACGCAGCGCCGGGCCGCTGACGCCCAGCGCCATGCAGGCGGTGAGGTCGAGGGTGGCCACGTCGCACATGCGCGCGCGGAAGACGGGGTTGGCATTGCAGAAGCCGGCCAGCTCGGGCAGGTACTTCTCCATCCGCTGCACCAGGGCCCGCAGGCGGTCCAGGCCGTCCTCGGGCAGGTCCACGGCCACGCCACCGGGACGGATGTAGGCATTGTTCATGCGCAGGCCGGTGACCGCCTGGAGGAATTCCAGGGTGATCTCGCGCTCGCGCAGGGCCACCTCGGCCACCGAGGAGGCGCCGAGCTCCAGGCCACCGGTGCCCACCGCGATCAGGTGCGAACCGATCCGGTTGACCTCCATGGCCATCACGCGCAGGATGTCGGCGCGCTCGGGCGCCTGGATGCCGAGCAGCTTCTCGACGCCCAGGCAGTAGACGGCCTCGTTGAAGATGCTGGCCACATAGTTGGCACGAGTGATGTAGGTCACGCCCTGGGTCCAGGTGCGGTATTCCATGTTCTTCTCGATGCCGGTGTGCAGGAAGCCGATGCCGGGACGCACGGACTTCACGGTCTCGCCGTCCAGCTCCATCACCATGCGCAGCACGCCGTGGGTCGACGGGTGGTGCGGGCCGAAGTTGATGACGATCGTCTCGTCACTGCGGTCGGCCTGCTCGGCGACGATGGAGTCCCAGTCATTGCCCTGGGACATGTAGACGTGGTCGACGGGGGTGCTGTCGCCGCCGGCGTACAGGTCCTCGTTCATGGCGTGGCTCATCAGTAGCTCCTGCGCTGGTCCGGCGGGGGCACCGTCGCACCCTTGTACTCGACGGGGATACCACCCAGGGGGTAGTCCTTGCGCTGCGGGTGCCCGACCCAGTCGTCGGGCATCAGCACGCGGGTGAGGCCGGGATGGCCGTCGAAGATGATCCCGAACATGTCCCAGGCCTCGCGCTCGTGGTAGTCGGCCATCGGCCAGGTGGCCACCACCGAGTCGACGTGCGGGTGGCCGTCGGGAAGGGTGACCTCGAGCCGGATCCGTCGGTTGTGGGTGATGGACAGCAGCTGGTAGACCACGTGCAGCTCCTCGCCCTGCTGGGCGGGGTAGTGCACGCCCGAGACGGTGCTGCAGACCTCGAAGCGCAGCTCCGGGTCGTCACGCAGCTGGCGGGCCAGGGCGGTGAGCTTCTGCGGCACGACGAAGAAGGTGATCTCGTCGCGGTGGATGATCACGCGACCGGTCGAAAAGCCGGGGACCAGCTCCTCCATCCGGTCGGCGACCTGGTCGAACCAGCCGCCATAGGGGCGCTGGACGACACCGGGCGCCTCGATGGTGCGCTGCATGCCGGCATAGCCGGAGGTGTCGGGCGATCCCGAACCCCACATGCCCTCGGTCTGCTTCAGCACGTAGGCACCGTCCTGGTGCAGGGTGACCGGGGCGTTCGGCGTGGGCTGGGCGTCCTCGCGCTCGACGCCGCCCTTGGGGGCGGCCTCGGGCGAGCGGACCGGCTCGTCGATGGTCTTGTCGTCGCTCATCGCATGAGGCCCTTCATCTCATGGGTGGGGGTGGCCACCAGGGCGGCCTGCTCATTGCGCTCGTGGGTGCGCTCCACGTTGCCCAGCAGCGGGGTGTGCTGAATGTCCTTGCGCAGCTTGAAGATGGCGTCGATCAGCTGGTCCGGGTTGGGCGGGCAGCCGGGCAGGTAGTAGTCGACCGGCACGATGTGGTCGCAACCCTGCACGATCGCGTAGTTGTTGAAGATGCCGCCGGAGGAGGCGCAGGCACCCATCGAGATGACCCACTTGGGATTGGGCATCTGGTCGTAGAGCTGGCGCACGACCGGGGCCATCTTCTGGCTCAGTCGTCCCGACACGATCATCAGGTCGGCCTGGCGCGGGGAGGCGCGGAAGACCTCATGGCCCCAGCGCGAGGCGTCGTGGCGCGGGCCGCCGTAGGAGATCATCTCGATGGCGCAGCAGGCCAGGCCCATCGTCAGCGGCCAGAAGGAGGTCTTGCGCAGCCAACCCACCACCGCCTCGGATGAGGCGAGCAGCACGCTGCCGTCTTCGTCGTGGCTCATATTGCTTTCCCTTCGTTTCGCTGGGTCTCAGTCCCAGTCCAGGCCGCCGCGGCGGTAGACGTAGAAGTAGGCGACCAGCACGGTGGCCATGAACAGCAGCATCTCCACCACGGCGAAGGTGCCCAGCCTGTTGAAGCTGACCGCCCACGGGTAGAGGAAGACGATCTCGATGTCGAAGATGATGTAGAGCATCGCGATCACGTAGTACTTGACCGGGAAGCGACCACCACCGCTGGCCTGGGGCGTCGGGTCGATGCCGCACTCATAGGTCTCGTGCTTCGCCCGGTTGATACGGGTGGGGCTGAACAGCAGGTTCAGCCCGACCATGACCAGGACGAAGAGCGCAGCCAGTGCTGCCAGTCCGACGATCGGAATGTAGGGATTCATGCCCTGACGCCCTTCCTTGGGGATGCTGTGGTGGTGCTGTTCCGGCTGGTCGTCATGCCTTGGGTGCCAGTCGGGTGAGGGTGTTGATGATGTGGTCGTCCAGATCGCCGCCCCGGCGATCGGTGAGGTTGGCCAGCAGCTTGTGCACCAGCTTCATCAGCCGGCGCCGCGGCAGGCCGTACTTGATGCACACGTGCATCACGGCGGGCTTGCCGATCAGCCATGCGAAGACGTGCCCCAGCCGGAAGTACCCACCAAAGGCGCCCTCCAACTGCCAACTGTAGCCCTCCAGGGCCTTCTCGGCGGCGCTGGATCCCATGCCGCGGGCATGGGCCTGGGCGATCGCGTCGGCAGCCAGCTCGGCGGCCTCCAGGGCGTAGTCGATGCCCTCCCCGTTGAAGGGGTTGACCATGCCGCCGGAGTCGCCGACCAGCAGCAGGCCCTTGGCATAGGCGGGCTTGCGGTTGAAGCCCATCGGGAGCGCGGCGCCGCGGATCGGGGTGAGGCGGTTCTCCTCGCGCAGCCCCCACTCGGCCGGGGTGGCCTCGAGCCAGCGGCGCATCAGGTCCTTGTAGTCGGTCTTGCCGAAGGCCTCGGAACTGTCGAGCATGCCCAGTCCGACGTTGACCACGCTGCGGCCCTGGGCGTCGACGCCCATGGGGAAGATCCAGCCATAACCCGGCAGCACGTCGGACTTGCCGGGCTCGCCGTCCCACAGTTCCAGCCAGGACTCCATGAAGTCGTCATTGCCGCGAGGGCTCACGTAGTAGGCCCGCACGGCCACGCCCATCGGGCGCTCGTCGAGCTTGTGCACGCCCATGGCAACGCCCAGGCGGGAACTGACGCCGTCGGCGGCCACCACGACCGGGGCCATGAAGCGCCGTCCGTCCTTGGTCTCGACACCGGTGATGCGTCCGTCGCCATCCAGGACCGGTGCGCTGACGTTGGCACCCTCGACGAGCTCTGCCCCGAGGGAGGCGGCATGGCGGGCGAGCTTCTCGTCCAGGTCCATCCGGGCGCAGGTGAGGCCGAAGTCGGGGAAGTCGGTGAGCTCGGGCCAGGGCATGAACAGGTCGGTGCCCTCGTCCACCTGGGAGGCGCCGCCGTAGATGCGCAGACCCTCGTTGCGGTGGAAGCCATTGGCCTCGCTGATGTCGACGCCGAGCTTGACCAGGGCGCGCACGGCACGGGGGGTCAGGCCGTCGCCGCAGATCTTGTCGCGCGGGAAGGTGGCCTTCTCCAGCAGTACGACGTCCAGGCCCCGGCGGGCCAGGTGTGCGGCGGTGGCCGATCCACCCGGTCCGGCGCCAACGACGATGGCGTCCGCGCGGCGAATGGCGTCAGGCGCGTCGACCGACATCTACCCTCCTGTTGTTCGTCTGCACTCCACCCGGTGGGCAGGCAGCAGAAGACGCCCGGGGAAGTGTGGTCACGAGCTGAGTCTAGGGTCTTGCGCGCCCGGTGTCCCAACCGATCCCCAGATGCCCTCGACTCGGCCCCCACAAGGCGGAACAGAATCGGTTTAGGGCATCACTTGCTTACTTAATTCGACCCCAAGGGTGGCTGCCCGCGCCTTTTTCGCCCCGGGCCGTCGACTGGATAGCATGCCGGGGTGATCGTCAACCCAGGCTCCGAGCGACTGCGTGCCCGCACCGTCGCCATCGACGACCCCGGAAACCTGGAGAGGTTCCTCCCCGACGGCCCGGCCCAGGCCTTCCTGCGCCGCGGCGACGGCGTCATCGGCATCGGCGAGGTCGCCCGCTTCACCACCGACTCCCCGGAGGCCGCCGACGTGTGGTGGCAGCAGTTCGCCGAGGAGGTCGAGAACGAGACCGAACTCCTGGGTGTCTCCGGTACCGGCCCCATCGCCTTCGGCTCCTTCAGTTTCGACGGTGACCGGTCCAATGAACCCTCCGTGCTCGTGGTGCCCGAGGTCGTCCTGGGCCGCCGCCGCGGCAAGGCCTGGATGACCCGCATCGGCCACGGTGACGTGACCGACCGGATGCCCAAGGTGCAGCCCGACCCCACCCCGCCCGGCCGGGTCGAGCTGGTCGACGGGACCCAGGACGCCGAGCGCTGGTGCGAGAGCGTCGCCGAGGCCGTGCGCCTGATCCGCGAGGGCGGCGTGGAGAAGATCGTGCTGGCTCGCGAGATGCTGGCCCGCGCCGAGTCCCCGATCGACCCGCGATGGCTGGTCGGCCAGCTGGTCAACCGCTACCGCGACTGCTGGACCTACCTGGTGGACCGCACCGTCGGCGCCTCGCCCGAGATGCTGGTGCGCACTGAGGGGGGCCTGGCCACCTCGCGCGTGCTGGCCGGCACCATCCGTCGCCCCTATGCCGCCGACGCCTCGCAGCTGGCCACCACGCTCAGTGGCTCGATGAAGGACCTGCGCGAGCACGAGTACGCCGTCGAGTCCGTCGCCGACGCGCTGGAGAGCTGGTGCTCGGGCATGAACGTGCCCGACGCGCCCTATGTGCTGGAGCTTCCCAATGTGCTGCACCTGGCCACCGACATCACCGGAGTCGTGACGCCCGGCACCTCGTCGCTGGCGCTGGCCGCCGCCCTGCACCCCTCGGCTGCCGTCTGTGGCACGCCCACCCCGGTGGCACGTGAGCTGATCAGCGAACTCGAACAGCTCGACCGCGGCCACTACGCCGGGCCGGTCGGGTGGATCGACACCCAGGGCGACGGCGAGTGGGCGATCGCCCTGCGCGGCGGACAGCTCAGTGCCGTCGACCCCCACCAGATGCAGCTCTTCGCGGGCTGCGGGATCGTGCGCGACTCGGTTCCCGAGGAGGAACTCACCGAGACGCTGGCCAAGTTCACGCCGATGCGGCAGGCGCTCACCGGCGAGTGAAACGCCGGCGCGTCGGCCCAGGGCTGGCGCCTGCCGCCACCGGCTGGCGGCCCTGGTGGACCATCAACGCCGGGTGGCGCCACCCTTCTTGGCCTCGGCCAGCATCCGCTCCTGCTCCTCCTTCTGGGCCGCGATCTCGTCGGGGTCCAGCCCGCCCATCCGCAGGATGGACCAGGCGAGCGCGGCGATGACCAGGCTGATCCACGGCGAGAGCCCGAAGACCACCGGCAGGGTGATCAACACGACCATGTCGAAGCCGCGAACCAGGTTCGTGGCCAGACCCGGAGGCAAGGCACCGGCACTGGTGGAGACCATCGGACCGGAGTAGTCGGGCGGCTTGGCCGCCACCCAGCGGAAGGCGGCGATGAAACCGGCCACGCCGCAGACCAGCGCCACCAGCGGGGTCCGGGCCTGCGGGGCAGGATCTGAGGTGCCGGCCCCCAGGAAGGCGGGCAGCACGGCCAGGCTCCACGCACCGGCCAGGATGCCGGGCAGAATGCTCGCGGCACCGCGCAGCTGGCTGGTGCTCCACGGGAGGCACCGGGCCAGGCCCTTGGACCTGGTGAGCACACGAAGGCTGGCGAAGAAGGGCACCAGGGCCGCCATCAACACGATCGCCGAGATGGCCGCATTCAACCGGCCCAGGCCCAGCGCCGAGACGGCATAGGGGACCACGGCGGAGACGGCCAGCAGGAAGAGCGGGCGGGGAAAACGGATCGCGCGCTGGACGTCGCGCCAGAACAGTGCAGTGGTACCCAGACCACGGCCGCGCGTGGCGCGCACGTGACCGCGCTCGACGGCCTCCCGCTCCACCAGGATGTCGCGCATCAGGCCCAGGTCGAGCCCGAACATGGCGCCCTGCAGGCCGCTGGCCATCGAGCCGCCGGCCATCAGGCGGGCGCGGCGGATGCTGCCCAGACGGGCCCTGGCCACCAGGCCGGCCACCACGAGCAGCACCAGACCCAGCGCGGCCACCAGGGCCGGCAGTTCGAGCGCGAGCATGTCGCCGGGGCGGTAGTCGAGGTGTCCGGTGGCGGTGGCGATGACCGCCAGCATGGTGCCGAGGCCCGCCAGTCCGGCCAGGCCCTGCAGGGCCCGCACCGTCCAGGTGCGCTCCGCTCCCTGCTCCGCCGCGGCGAAGGCCACCAGCCCGCCTGCACCCAGACCGCAGGCACCGCTCCAGGCCAAGACCCCGGCTGCCGAAGAGCCGGTCAGGGCCGCCACCAGCGCACCGAGCACCAGCCCACCGGCCACCGCCAGCGCCACGGCCAGCACGAGCCGTCGGGCCAGCAGGCGGGAACGCCGGATTGGTGAGTCCATCAGCCAGAAGCCCTCCGCGGCGCTGGCGAGCACCGGACCGAAGATGCGGCAGGCGGCCAGCGCCATGGCGAGCACACCGGCCAGTGCTGCCCAGGGCAGCAGGGAACGGCCCGAGGTGCAGCCGGCCGTCTCGCAGCTGGCCGCCATCCGCTGGGCCTCGCGGATGGTGTTGACCAGCATCGCGCCGATCATCACCAGCGCGAAGACCATCACGTAACCGTCCCCGAGCAGGCGCGAGAGGGGACGGTTGGCACGGCCCTTGCGCCAGTCCCCCACCAGCAGGCGCAACTGCTTCTCGTCGACCTCCACGTCCGAGGACAGCGGCGTGGCGACGTCCGCTGCGTCGTCGCGGACCCGGTCCGCGCGCTGGGCGCTCATCCGCGCGGCCCGCCCAGCTCCACGATGCGGGCGCCGACGGCCTCCACCAGGGAGGGCTCGTGGGAGGCCATCACGACGGCCAGCCCGTCGTCGAGGTCGGCGCGCAGGCGGCGGCCCAGCCAGGCGACACCCTCCACGTCGAGGCGCGCCTCGGGCTCGTCGAGCACCAGCAGCTTACGGGGGCGCACGAAGGCTGTGGCCAGGGCCAGGCGCCGGCGCTGGCCGGAGCTCAGGGTGCCGGGCAACTGGGCTGCCTGCGGAACCAGCTGCACCTCGTCGAGGACCTCGTCGACGATCGCGTCGGGGTCGTGGAAGCCATGGGCGCGGGCCAGCAGGTCGAGGTGCTCCACGACCGACAGGTCGGGGAAGAAGTCGAGGTCGTCGATGACGGTGGCCACATTGCGGCGGATCTCGGGGTCGGTCTCGCGCATCCGCAGCCCGCAGACCTCGACGCTGCCGCTGGTGGGGCGGTCGGCGCCGATGATGCAGCGCAGCACGGTGGACTTGCCGGCGCCGTTGCGCCCCGTCAGCGCGACCGCCTCCCCCTCGGCCACCTTCAGGTTGAAGCCGTCGACGATGACGTGGTCCCCATAGGACCGGGTGAGATCTGTGACCTTGAGGACGGTCTTGCGCGATGCCATGGCCCCCATTGTGCGCCATCGGTGACCGGGCGCCGGACCATGGGCGCCGCTCGGCATCGGGAACTGATGCTCCTATCTCGTGTCAAGCGGCTTTGAGCCATTCGCGGTAGTTGTGGGCCAGCGTGTCGTCACGGCGTTTGCCGA
>NZ_BAAGQL010000045.1:0-43404 GCF_054783495.1 Luteococcus sediminum
CCCGTATCCTGCTCCGCAGCGCCCACCGGGCGCGGCAACACCGCTTGACCAGCCAAGGCACCACGGCCAAGTGCGAATAGCCGCATACTGGCGGACATGGAAATGGATTTCAATTCCGCCATCTCATCGTGCCAAGAACTCTGGGGAGAACACGCTTTTCAGCGCTGGGACCCAGCCCAAAGGTCTTGGAGAAACCAGACTTTGGGAGCGCTTTACGAAGCCCAGATGATAGCCGTCGACAGCATCAATAGGGAAAAGTGGGCGACCGTCGATCTCATGGAACGAACCCAACAAGCCTTCCACGATGCCAAGTTCGACAATAGCGTCCGGCAAGGCACTAACAACCCCGTGAAGGTGCGTCTCCGCGTGGAGACCATGCAGGCTATTCTTCGAGGAGAATAATGTCCTCCATCGAGGATCTTATCGATCGCACCGATGTCTGCATAGTTTCCCTTGAAGAGATCGCATCGGGTCGATTGAATCGCTCTCTTTTGGATACGCTCCAGCGGGGCGTCGCAGTTTCATGCTTCCAGTCACTCGAACGCTTTATCGAAGACCGAGGCAGGGAATGGTCCGATGAATTGGATCAACAGCGGGTTTCAGCCAAGCACTTTCCCGACGACGCGATTCCTTTTCTCAAGCGCGCCGTGTCTTGCCTACCCTATGCCATGAGTCATGACTCCCTAGGGTCTCGTCAGATAATTCGAGAGGTCAGCGCTTCGCTGGCCACTTTCGACACAACCGTGGTCAAGTCGCACCAGTTAGCCTTCGCAAAGAGGAGCTCCAACTACTCTGAAACAGATATTGCGAGTATTCTTGCAATGCTGGGTTCAAAGGATCCCTGGGGTGAAATGACCCAATTTTGGCGCGCTCAGGATCAGATGCGCAACGGCAGCATCAAGGCACTCTTCACCGCAGCCGCGGATGCTCGACACGAGGCCGCACATGAGTCCATGCTAGGCACTCCCCTTGCAGTGCTAAATGCAATGCCAGCTCAAATTTTGCAAGTTGCCTTGAGCTTCGATGTCGTTGGAAGCCAGTACCTAAGACAGTTCCCCCAGCGAGTGACTCAGGGAACACGCAAGATTAAGTTCACGCTCCCATGCGTGCGCACACTGACTTTCGAGGGGACGACCTGGGCTGAGTATCGCCCCGGAAATTCGCGGCAGCGAGCGGTGAAGAGATCGAGCGATTATACTGCAGGCTGGGAATTAGCTCGCCAACGCGCTGCAAAGAACCGCGAAGTCCTAGTCGCGATTGATTCACAGACAGGGAACATCAGGAACTGGCTAACGACCTAGCGCCATTCTAGAGCGAACCCTCCGTCAGCGGTATTCGCTCACTCAGGTCGCAAGGCGCCCCCACCGCGATGGTGGGGGCGCCTTCTCGTGCGGTTCTCGAGCTTGTCGAGGGGCCTCGACAGGCTCGGCCGTCGGGTCCGGGTTGGGCGGTCAGGCCTTCTCGACGGCCTTCTTCCTGGTCCACACGTACAGCGCGGCGACCAGCGCGGCGAAGACCGCGATGCCAGCCAGCTGGGCCGGGTTGGCCCACGCCTTGCTCGTGATGACGGCCATCGGCTCCTCGGAACCGGTGGCGGCGACGATGCCGGCGTAGATGACGCCGAACAGGCTCTCGCCGACGATCAGGCCGGTGGCCAGTAGGGTGCCCATCCGCCTGGAGCGTTCCGGGTTGGCGGTGCGGTTGGCCCACTTGTCGTAGAACAGGCCCAGCAGGGCGCCGATCGGGATCATCAGGGTGAGGCTGATCGGCAGGTACATGCCCATGCCGACGGCCAGCGGAGGCAGCGCCAGGCGGCCCTTGCTGGTCAGGCCGAGCACCTCGTTGATGGCGATGACGACGCAGCCGATCAGGGCGCCCAGACCGAGCAGCTTCCAGTCCAGGCCGCCACCGAGCACGCCCTTGGCCAGGGTGGAGATCAGCGAGGCCTGCGGGGCGGCCAGCGCTCCGGGGCCGGCGCCGGGGGCGCCGGCGAAGCCGAAGGAGGTGTTCATGACGCCCAGCACCGGCGGGATGATCGCCGAGCCGAAGGCCACGCCGATCACCAGCGCGACCTGCTGCTTCCACGGGGTGGCGCCGACCAGCTGGCCGGTCTTGAGGTCCTGCAGGTTGTCATTGCTGATCGTGGCGACGCCGAAGACGACGGCGGTGGTGAACAGGGTGTAGGCCACCAGCGCCTCGGTCATCTCGCCGGTGCCAGCGCCGTGCACGCCCTTGATGAGCAGTGCGGCGGCGATGGCGACGATGATGCCGACGCCGGAGATGGGCGAGTTGGAGGCGCCGATGAGGCCGGCCATGTAGCCGCAGACCGAGGCGACGAACAGTCCGACCAGCAGCACGAAGAGCACCGAGGTGATCACCAGGCCGGTGGAGTTGCCCTCCAGTGGGGTGCCCTGGGTGAACAGCCACAGCAGCGCGCCGATGGGCAGCATCGAGGCCAGGGTGGTGCCGATGACCACCTTCATGGACAGGTCGCGCTCCTCGATGGCGAGGTCGGCGCTGGCCTGGCGGTGCGCGGCCAGGGACTGGCTGATGCCCTTGATGATGGGGCCGATGATCTTGACCAGGGTCCACACGGCGGCAACCGCCATGGTGCCGGCGCCGATCAGGCGCACGTCGCTGGAGAAGACGGCCTTCACGCCGTCGGCCAGCGGCAGGGCCGGGTCGAGCTGGCCTCGGGTCATCATCGGCAGGATGACGCCATAGCTGATCAGCAGGCCGACGACCATGGCGATGCCGACGGTCATGCCCACGAGGTGACCGACGCCGATCAGCGCCAGCGACAGGCTGGAGCCGACCATGGTTCCGCCGGTGCCCACGCGGAAGACGTGCTGGACACCCTCGGCGACGAGCTTCATCTTGGCGATGATGGTGAAGGCGGCGGCGGCCAGGCCGGAGACAATGATCACCTTGAGGCCCTGAGCATTCTCCTGGCCGCCCTCGGCGGAGTCACCGACGCGCAGCACCTCGGCGGCGGCGACGCCCTCCGGGTAGGGCAGGTCGGAGCCGGTCACCAGGGCGCGGCGCAGCGGGATGGAGTACATGACGCCCAGCACACCGCCGAAGAAGCAGACGGCGGCGGTGGTCCAGTAGGGGAAACCCTGCCAGTAGCCGAGCATCACCAGGCCGGGCAGGACAAAGATGATCGCGCTCAGCGTGCCGGCGGCGGACGCGATGGTCTGGACGATGTTGTTCTCGACGATGGTGTGGTCGTGGAACATCCGCAGGATCGCCATCGAGATGACGGCGGCCGGGATCGAGGTGGCGAAGGTGAGTCCCACCTTGAGCCCGAGGTAGACATTCGCCGCGGTGAACACGAGCGTGATGATGCCGCCGATGATGACACCGCGCAGGGTCAGCTCCTTGATGCTGGCCCTGTCTGGCTGTCCTACCGGCGCTGTGGTGGATGTGGACACGAAGATCTCCTGTTGCAGGCGCACTTGAGGTACGCGACCGCAAGATCTTACGTCGCCGAGTGGTGAGCAGTGCACACAGGTGACACCCAGCTGCGGGTTTCCACCCGGTAGGTGCCACTGACTAGGGTTGACCGGTGACTTTCCAGGACCCGAACTGGTGGCGCCATGCCGTCACCTACCAGATCTATCCACGCAGTTTCGCCGACGCCGACGGCGACGGCACCGGTGATGTACGGGGCATGATCGAGCGCCTGCCCCACCTCAAGGAACTGGGGGTCGACGCCGTCTGGGTCTCACCCTGGTACCCCTCGCCGCTGTGGGACGGCGGCTACGACGTCAGCGACTACCGCGACATCCACCCCGACTTCGGCACCCTCTCCGAGGCCGACGAGTTCGTCCAGACCGCCCACGCCCTGGGACTGCGGGTGCTGATCGACCTGGTGCCGAACCATTGCTCCATCGACCACCCGCTCTTCCAGAAGGCCCTGACCACCCAGCCCGGATCCCCCGAGCGCGACCTGTTCGTCTTCCGCGACGGCAAGGGCCCCGACGGCGACGAGCCCCCCACCAACTGGGGCGCGCTGTTCGGCGGGTCCATGTGGGAGCGCACCACCAACCCTGACGGAACCCTTGGCCAGTACTACCTGCACATGTTCGCCCCGGAGCAGCCCGACTGGAACTGGGAGAACGAACAGGTGCGCGCCGAGATCGACTCGGTGCTGCGCTTCTGGTTCGACCGTGGCGTCGACGGCTTCCGCATCGACGTCGCCGACAGCCTCGTCAAGGACCTCAGCTGGCCCGACGTCCCGATGGACCCGAAGACCGGCTTCGGCGAGGTGACCAAGACCGTCGGCGCCCCGATGTGGGACCAGCCCGGCCTGGCCGAGATCCAGCGCCGCTGGCGCGCCATCGCCGAGAGCTATGCCGGCACCGAGCTGGGCGAGCGCATCTTCGTCAGCGAGGCCTACCTGCCGCTGGACCGCCTGGTGGACTATGTGCGGCCCGACCGGCTGCACACCACCTTCTGCTTCGACTTCCTCACCTCCGAGTGGAGTGCCACCAGCCTGCGCACGGCGATCAATTCCGGCATCGACGGCCACGCGGCGGTCGGTGCCCCCACCATCTGGGTGCTGGAGAACCACGACGTGATGCGGGTTGCCAGCCGCTATGGCAAGGCCAAGTCGGGCCGCCGCTACAGCACGCTGGCCCACGAGGACGATCCGCACTGGCAGGAGGGCTTCGCCGACCAGCTCACCGACGTGGAGCTCGGCCGGCGCCGTGCCCGGGCCGCCGTGATGCTGATGCTCGCCCTGCCCGGCGGGGCCTACCTGTACCAGGGACAGGAGCTGGGCCTGACCGAGGTGGAGGACCTGCCCGAGGAGGTCCTGCAGGACCCCACCTGGGTGCGCTCCAACCACACGGTGCGTGGCCGCGACGGCTGCCGGGTGCCGATCCCGTGGACCGGCGACGAGCCGCCCTTCGGCTGGGCCTCCGAGCAGCCCGACGGCGAGCCCTGGCTCCCCCAGCCGGCCAGCTGGGCTCCGTGGACCGTCGAGAAGCAGCAGGACGATCCGGCCTCGATGCTGGAACTGGTGCGCGAACTGCTGCGGCTGCGGCACGAGCACCAGGCCCTGGGCGACGGCCTGATGGCCTGGGACGAGGCGCCCGAACAGGTGCTCAGCTTCACCCGGGAGCCGGGCCTGCGGTGCGTGGTGAACTTCGGCGACGAGCCGGTGGCCCTCTACGGGCAGGTGCTGGTCTCCAGTGTCAAGCTCGTCGACGGCCAGCTGCCCGCCGATGCCGCGGCCTGGCTGCAGGTCTGAGCCTCGCCAACGCAGTGAGGGCCTGCCACCCCGTGGTCGGGATGGCAGGCCCTCACTGCATGACGGACCGGTGCCAGCCGACCAGCAGGCGTCCCAGCGCCTCGCGGGAGGACTCGGGCAGCTCCCGCTTGGTGCCCTGCGCGTCGGTGCACACCTGGACGGTGCGCACCCGGCACAGGACGCTGCCGCCCAGCGGGTCGACGATCTCGGCCGCGAGCCGGATCGAGGTGCGTCCCAGGCCGGTGACGGCGGTGTGCACCGCGAAGGGCTCGGGGCGGTGGTCGATCTGGGCCAGGTGGTCGATGTCCTGCCGGGCCACCACCCACCGGGTCTGGCCGCCGTCGCGCGCCATGGCGGGGTCCACCGAGGTGGTGGCGTCGATCCTGGCCTCCTGAACGTAGTCGAAGTAGCGCACGTTGTTGACGTGGCCGTAACGGTCCAGGTCGCCCCAGCGCACCTGCACGAGATGCACGTGGCCACGGCCCTCCAGCGCCGGTGCCGTCAACGGCGGCATCGGTTCACGCTCCTCGGCCTCTCCGGCGAACCAGGCCCGCTCGTCGGCGGTGAGCCGGCGCGGGCGCTGGCTGGCGAAGTCGAAGGGGCACATGCGGCTGGTGGCGCTCACGCACACCTGGCCTTCCTGCACCAGCTCATAGGCCAGGTCGAAGCGCGAGGCGCCCACGTGGGTGATGCCGATGCGCACCTGCAGAGGCTCACGGCTGAAGGCGATGGCGCGACGGTAGTCCACCTGGTGGCCCACCACCACCACTCCCCCGCCGATCAGGTGCTCGACCGGGGTGTCGACCATCAGCCCGGCGCGGGCCTCCTGCATGTACTCCACCGCCATGGAGTTGTTGACGTGGCCCTGCAGGTCGAGGTCCACCCAGCGCAGGGGCACCTCGACCACCGCGGTCGGGAATCCCACCGGCTCAGTCCTCCGCGTCGTAGAGCGAGTCGACCACGTGGGCGTACTTCTTGGCGATGACCCCGCGGCGCACCTTCATGCTGGGGGTGACGCCGCCGTCGGCGACGCTGAACTCGTGGTCCAGGATGGCGAAACGCTTGACGGTCTCCCATCGCTCCAGGCGGGTGTTGGCCTTGGCCATGAAGCGGTCCATCGAGGCCTTGATCTCGGGCAGCTGCGTGAGTTCCTCGTAGCTGGCATTGGGATGGCCGTGGTTGCGGCCCCACTTCAGCAGGGCCTCGCGCTCCATGGTCACCAGGGCGACGATGTACTTGCGGCCTTCGCCCAGCGCCACCGCCTGGCTGACATAGGGGATGTTGGCGGTGATGGCATTCTCGACCTTCTGCGGGGCGACGTACTTGCCGCCGGAGGTCTTCATCAGGTCGCGCTTGCGGTCGGTGACGGTCAGGTAGCCGTCGCCGTCCAGTTCGCCCAGGTCGCCGGTGTGGAACCAGCCGTCCTCGTCGAAGACCTGCGCGGTCTTCTCGGGCGCGCCATGGTAGCCGCGGAAGATGGTGGGGCCCTTGAGCAGCACCTCGCCGTCGTCGTCGATCTTCACCTCCAGGCCCGGCAGCACCGGGCCGACGCTGCCGAAGCGCGGCTGGCCGTGGGGGGTGAGGAAGGCGATGGCGGTGGTCTCGGTGGAGCCGTAGCCCTCGATGACGGTGATCCCGGCCGAGTAGAACCACTCCTGCACCTGGCTGGACAGCTTGGCCGATCCCGAGATGAGGAAGCGGATGTTGCCGCCCATGGTCTTCTTCAGCTTGCTGAACACGAGCCGGTCGGCCAGGGCATAGCGGGCGGCGAGCCTCTTGGGCAGCGGCCTGCCGGCCAGCCGGTAGGGGCGTGAGGCGCGTCCGACGGCAAAGGCCCACTGCGCCACCTTCGACTTCACGCCCGAGGTCGGATTGGCGGTGATCACGGCGGCGCGCACCTTCTCGAAGATGCGCGGGGCGCCGCACATGATGGTCGGTCGGGTCTCTCCCAGACCCGCGACGATCCGGTCGACGCGGCCGTCGACGGCGGTGGAAAAGCCGAGCGCCAGCTGGACTGCCACCAGGCAGTTGCCGAAGACGTGGGACAGCGGCAGCCACAGGTAGTGGCGGTCGGTCGCGTCGATCATGCCCATGTGCGCGACACCATTGGCGACGAAGGCGAAGGCCCGCTGGTCGAGCTCCACTCCCTTGGGACGGCCGGTGGTTCCCGAGGTGTAGATCAGGGTTGCCAGATGGTGCGGCTCGATCCCGGTCACCACCTCCCGCAGCCGCTCGGGCTGCTCGGCCAGCAGCGTGCGGCCCCGCTCCTGCAGCTGCTGCCAGGTGAGCACGCGCTGGTCGACGCGTTCGGCGGCGGTGCGGTCGTCGTCCATGATGACGATGTGGCGCACCTGGTCGTAGAGCTCGTCGTCGTGCAGCTGGACCTTGGCCACCTGTGCCTGGTTCTCGGCCACCAGGACGGCCGAAGCCGAGTCCTGCATGATGTACAGCACGTCGTGGTCGGTGGTGTTGGGGTAGATGGCGGTCACGGCACCAGCCGCGGTCTGCGTGGCCAGGCTGGCCAGGATCCACTCGTAGCGGGTCTGGCTGCTGATCGCGACCCGGTCCTCGGGGGCCAGGCCGAGCGAGAGCAGCCCTGCCGCCAGCTCGTCGACCTGCTCACCGAAGGCGGCCCAGCTGACCTCTTCCCACTGGTTGGGCCCCTCGGGCGCGCGGTCGGGGACCAGGAAGGCCAGGCCGTCCGGCGTCGCCTCCACCCGGTCCACCAGCATCTGCGCGATGCTCGGGGCACACGCCTGACCTATCTCTTCCTGGAGCGTCATCGACGCCTCACCAGCCTTTCGTGTCGAGCACAAATCCTACTGGTGGCTGCCCGGGGGCTACCCATCCAGCGTCCGGGCCGGGCTCCTGTTCATTATGATCAACCCATGGACACGAGTGAGACCCGCTGGTTGGACGCAGAGCAGCAACGGATCTGGCGCACCTATCTGTTGGCCGTTGCCCGGGTCGACAACTACCTCGACCAGGACCTGCGCCGGCACGGCCTCGACCTGGCCGAGTACGAGATCCTGGTGGTGCTCAGCGAGGCCGAGGGCCAGCGGATGCGGATGAGCGAGCTGGCCGACATGGTGCACCAGTCCCGCTCGCGCCTCACCCATGCCGTCAGCCGGATGGAGAAGTCGGGCTGGGTGGAGCGCACGTCGGCCCCCGAGGACCGGCGCGGTGTGGTCGCGGTGCTCACCCCGGCGGGCCATGAGCTTCTGGTCGGCGCCGCCCCCTCGCACGTCGCGGCGGTGCGCCGCATCCTCGTCGATGCCTGCGCTCCCGAGGACTTCGCGGCGCTGGGACGGGTGATGACGGCCGTGATGGCGGTGCAAGACTGAGCGTGTGACCACGCTCGACGACTTCCTAACCCAGCCGGGAACCGCCGCCTGCACCGATGCGGGCACTCTGACCCGGGCCCTCTACTCCTCCGACGGCTCCATCTACCGGGTGGTGCCGCAGGCCGTCGCTCGGCCGCGGACCGTCGACGAGCTGGTGACGGTGACCCGCGCCGCCCTCGAGGTGGGGCTGCCGATCGTCGCGCGGGGCGCCGGTACCTCCTGCGCCGGCAATGCGGTCGGCGAGGGCCTGGTCATCGACGTCTCCCGCCACCTCAATGCCATCGGCACCATCGATCCCGAGGCCCGTACCGCGGTGGTGCAGCCGGGTGTGGTGCAGCAGTCGCTGCAGGTGGCGGCACGCCCGCACGGGCTGCGATTCGGCCCCGACCCATCGACCGCCACTCGGTGCACGATCGGCGGCATGATCGGCAACAATGCCTGCGGCCCGCGCGCCCTGGGCTATGGCCGAAGCGCCGACAATGTGGTGGCCCTCGACGTGCTCACCGGCACCGGCGAGCTGCTGCACCTCGAGAAGGGCGCCGACGAACTCGGCCCCCTGCCGGGCCTGCGGGAGCTGGTGGCCGCGAACCTGGGCACCATCCGCACCGAGTTCGGGCACTTCAGCCGGCAGGTCTCCGGCTACTCGTTGGAACACCTGCTGCCGGAGAAGGGCTTCGACGTCGCCAAGTTCTTCAGCGGCACCGAGGGGACGCTGGGCGTCATCACGTCGGCGACGGTGCGACTGGTGGCCGACGCCCCGGTGAGCATGATGGTGGCGCTGGGTTATCCGTCGATGCCGGAGGCCGCCGACGAGATGCCCACCATCCTCAAGCACTCCCCTGTGGCCTGCGAGGGCATGGACCGTCGTATCTACGAGGTGGTGGAGCGCCAGCACGGCAGCTCCGCCCTGCCCGAGCTGCCCCGCGGTGACGGCTGGGTCTTCGTCGAGCTGGTCGGCGAGGACCGCGCCGAGGTGCGCGCCCGCTGCGAGGCGCTGGTGGATGACTGCGATGCGCTTGAGGGCTGGGTGGTCGACGATCCGGCCCTGGCGGCGCAGCTGTGGAAGATCCGCGCCGACGGCGCCGGCCTGGCCGGGGTGAGCCTGGAGAACCCGGCCTATGCCGGCTGGGAGGATGCCGCCGTACCGCCCGAGCGGCTGGGCGACTACCTGCGCGACTTCGACGCGCTGTTGACCGAGCACGGCCTGCAGGGACTGCCCTATGGCCACTTCGGTGACGGCTGCGTCCACTGCCGCATCGACTTCCCGCTGGACCGGCCCGGGGGGCCCGCCGCCTACCGCCGTTTCGTCGAGGAGGCGGCCAGACTGGCCGCCAGCCACGGCGGCTCGATGAGCGGCGAGCACGGCGACGGACGCGCCCGCTCGGCGCTGCTGCCGGCCATGTACTCCCCCGAGGCGATCGGCCTGTTCGGTCAGGTCAAGCAGCTCTTCGACCCGAAGAACTTGCTCAACCCGGGCGTGCTGGTCGACCCGGTTCCCGTCGAGGACAGCATCCGGGTGGCGGCCACGGTCACCTCCCCGCTGCGCACCGAGGACCCGGACTTCGTCACCGCCGTGCACCAGTGCACCGGCGTCGGCAAGTGCCTGGCCGACTCCACGGCCGGAGGTGGCGTGATGTGCCCGAGCTTCCAGGCCACCCGCGACGAGAAGGACTCCACCCGTGGCCGCGCCCGCGTGCTGCAGGAGATGGTCAACGGTTCGCTGGTCAGCCAGGGCTGGCGCTCGCCCGAGGTGCACGAGGCGCTGGATCTCTGCCTGAGCTGCAAGGGCTGCTCGTCGGACTGCCCGACGGGGATCGACATGCCCTCCTACAAGTCGCGGGTGCTGTACGAGAGCTACAAGGGACGGCTTCGTCCGATGAGCCACTACGCGCTGGGCTGGCTGCCGCGCTGGGGCCGGTTGGTGACCAAGGTTCCCGGGGTGGGCGCCGTCGCCAATCTGGGCACCCAGCTGCCGGGGCTGAAGCACCTGGTGCGGCTGGCTGCTGGTGTGGACCAGCGACGCCCGATGCCCGAGTTCCGGGTGGACGGGAGCGCCCGGGCGCAGTTCAAGGACCGTGCGGCGACGATCCCGGAGGCGACCGGACCGACTGCGGGAACTCCCGCCGAGGCGCAGCACGCCGACGAGACCGCGCCCACGCCCTATGAGCACCCCGAGCAGCAGGAGCCGGAGACCAGGCCGGGCCTTCGCAGTGGCGTCGCCCCTGGCAAGCAGTGCGTCATCTGGGTGGACTCCTTCACCGACGCCTTCGTCGGCAACCAGCTCGCCGGACTGGTGCAGACCTTGGTTCAGGCCGGCTTCGAGCCGCGGGTGCTGCAGGAGATGGCCTGTTGTGGGCTCACCTGGATCACCACCGGTCAGCTGGACGGGGCCCGTCGCCAGCTGCGCGGCGCCCTCGACGTGCTGCACCCGATCGTCGCCGCGGGCATCCCGGTGGTGGGCCTGGAACCCAGCTGCCTGGCGGTCTGGCGCAGCGACGCCAAGGAATTGCTGCACGGCGACGAGCGGGTGCAGCCGGTGGCAGACGGCATCCACACGCTGGCGGAGCTGCTGTCCACCGTCGAGGACCTGGAGCTCCCGGACCTTTCGGGGCACACCGTCATCGCGCAGCCGCACTGCCACCATGCGTCGGTGCTGGGCTGGGCCGCCGATGCCGCCATCCTGGAGCGGACCGGCGCCGAGGTCATCACGCTGGGCGGCTGCTGTGGTCTGGCCGGCAACTTCGGCGTCGAGAAGGGTCACTACGAGGTGAGCGTGAAGGTGGCCGAGCACGACCTGCTGCCCGCCCTGCACAAGCACCCCGATGCGATCGTGCTGGCCGACGGCTTCAGCTGCCGCAAGCAGGTCAAGGACCTTGAGGCGCGCGATGCCATGACGCTGGGCGAGCTCATCGCGGCCCACCGCTGACATGCTCTGGTTCCGGCGCAGGCTGCGGTGGGAGGAGACGGCGACCCGGCAGGTCCCGTCGGTCCATCCAGGCTCCGCCGGTCACGGCGTGGTGGCCAACAGGCGGGTGGAGGTGGACGGTGTGGAGGTGCTCGGGCTCAACGGGCGGGGCATCGCCATCAATCCGGACACCCAGCTGCCCTACGTGGCCGTGGTGGCCTCGATGATGGCGGTGGAGCTCTCCCGTCCGCTGTTGCCCTTTCTGGTGGGCAATGACCTGTTCGAGGCGGTCGGCGAGCTGACCCCCGCCCCCCCTTGGTCCAGGTGGACCTCCCGGCCGACGAGGACCCCTATGACGGTCGCACCTGGCGGGTGCACTGCGTCGACGAGTCGATGGCCACCGCGCTGCTGGACCCCGGGGCCTGGGAGTGGCTCGAGCAGCAGGGGCGTCGCAGCGCGCTGACGCTGGGGATCGACGGGCGGCATGTGGTGGCATCCCAGCCCATGTCCCGTGCCGATCGCGTGGCTCGACGGCTGGTGGGCTTCCACCAGCTCGTTGAACGGCGCCTGGCCAGCGGCGAGCTGGATGCGTGGGCCGTCGACCCGCCCTACCCTGAGGTCACGACCCACGCCATCGGCGAATTCGACCCCCAGTACGTGCTCGACGGCGGCTGGAGGTTCACACCGGTGGATCGGGAAGTGCTCTTCTTCCTGTGGAAGATCCGGCCGGCAAGCCAGTATTGGGGCATGTTCCGTGGCGAGGTCGACGGCACGCGCTTCGTGGGAGTCGACGAAGCGGGCTTGGCCTGTGTGGTGATGCTCCCCCTGCAGCGGCCTGTCCCCGACCGCGTGCACTTTGCCCGTCGCCCGCTGGTGAAGCGCGGCACCGTCACCACCGAATGGCTCGACTTCGCCGACGACTTCGCCGTGCGCTCCTCCGACGAGCGCGTTGGCCATGAGGTGACCAGCCCGCGGTTGATGGAATACCTCTACGACCAGCGGGTGCACCGGCTCGACGTGAAGGGGTACTGGATCTTCGTGCGCCTGCGCCGCCCCACGGCCGCGAAGGTGCGCCAGGCTGTGCGGGTGATGGCCGGTGCCAAAGAGCTCCTCCCCCGCCACGGCGTGGGCTGACGGCGTCCGCTTGGGCCGGTCACCGATCCGACCTACCGTGGACCTGCGGACCCCTTCTGTGCATACAGGGGAACGGGTCCAGCTTCTCCTCCGGGCCCGTGCACCTGCAGCCCGTTCTTGTCAGCCTGGGATTCAGAGCCGCCATGGGCCGCCCAGCACGTCATTGCCACGCAGCATCGGGTACCAGTGGCGGGCGAAGCTCTTCCACGGATGCGCCAGCACCTGCTGATAGGCGGAATAGGCCACCATGTCGGCCTCTGGAGCCACTGGCTGCGGTCGGAGTGCTGGAACATCGGGTCTTCCAGGACCCGTCGCCGGCCGGGTCACAGCGCCCGGTGCGCGGTGACATGGCCGGTGTCGGTACCGCCGCCGTCCATCACCACCAGTGCATGCGCGTCGCGATGGTCGAGTCAACGCCCCAGTACCTGCGCCCAGTCGTCATCGACCACCCCCGCCCAGCTGAAGCAGATGATCCCGGAGCGCTGCGCGCCGGAGCCGTCCACGTGGACCAGCCTCATTGCGTCCTCTCGTCCCTGACCCACATTCCACCGGATGGCTCTGACACAGCGCTTCCAGGGACGCGCAAGGGTCGCCACAGTCGTGCGTGGGCTGGTCGCAGCCCCGACGGGAACAAAGCAGGTTCCTGGCTGGTTGCAGCGGCCATGGAGATCGACATCTGGTCCGACATTGCCTGCCCGTGGTGCTACATCGGACTGACGCGCTTCCGGCGCGTGCTCGACGGCTTCGAGCACCGGGAGCAGGTCAGGGTCCGACTGCACAGCTTCCAGGTCGACCCGGCCCTTCCCGAGTCCTTCGACGGCACCGAGGCCCAGTACCTCGCCCGGTCCAAGGGCATGCCCGAGGAACAGGTGCGCCAGATCTTCCAGCAGGTCGCTGCGGCCGGCGAGTCCGAGGGCCTGACCTTCGACTTCGAGTCGCTTGCCGTGGCGAACAGTCGCCGCGCCCACCGCCTGCTGCATGCCGCCCGCGTGGAGGACCAGGACGGTGACACGGCCCAGCGTCTCGAGATGGCCCTGTTCCGGGCCCACTTCACCGACGGGGAGTCGATCGGGGACGCCGAGGTGCTCGTCCGGTTGGCCACCGAGACAGGGCTCGACGAGCAGGCCGCACGTCTGGCAGTCGGCGACGGCCCGGTGGCCGAGAAGCTCGACCAGGCCGTCCAGAACGACATCAACCTTGCCGGCCACCTCGGCATCCAGGGCGTGCCCTTCTTCGTGCTGGCCAACAAGTACGGCATCTCCGGCGCCCAGCCGGCCGAGGCCTTCGCGCAGGCACTCAGCCAGGCCTGGACAGAGCTGCACCCGCAGGTCCAGTCGCTGCCGGTGCCGGGCCTCGACGGGACTGGAACGTCCGGGCCGGCCTGTGGCCCCAACGGCTGCGACTGAACGATTTCCCACCATCTGGCAGGCTGGTGGACATGATCACCATCACCGTGAAGTGGGACGTCAAGCCCGAGTACGCCGACGACTTCATGTCGCTCGCCCGTGAGTTCACCGAGGCCTGCCGCAATGAGCCCGGCTGCCTGTGGTTCGACTGGTCGCGCAGCGTCGACAACCCGTGCGAGTACATCCTGATCGAGGCCTACAGGGATGGCGAGGCCGGCGCCGCGCACGTGAACAGCGAGCACTTCAAGAAGGCCATGGAGGAGCAGGGCCAGTACGCCGCCACTCGCCCCAAGGTCATCTCCTACGAGATTCCCCAGGACGACTGGAGCGAGCTGGGCGAGATCGAGATGCCCGACGGCAAGTGAACTCAGGCGGTCGCGTCGTAGTGGTGGAAGACCGGCACCAGCCGGATGAGGGCGGCCACCATTGCGGTGATGGCCAGGCCACCCACCAGCGGCGGCGCCCACACGGCACCCAGCGCCACCAGCCCGACGAAGAGGTCCCCCAGGCGCGGACCACCGGTGACCACCATGATGTAGATCCCCTGCATCCGGCCGCGAATGTTGTCCGGCACGGCCTGCTGCAGGATGGTGTTGCGGAAGATCGCGGACACGTTGTCGCTGGCGCCCATGCCGAAGAGCATCAGCATCGACGCGGCCAGGGCGGAGTGGTTGAGCCGATCGGGACTGCCCACGCCGCCCGGCCAGTGCCCGGTGTGCACCAGGAGGGCGACGATCCCCAGTCCGGCGGTGAACACGCCGTAGGCGATCACCGACAGGTTCACCGCCCGTCCGTGCCGCTTCCAGCCGACGATGCGACCGCTGAACAGGCTACACAGCACGGCACCGATGGCCGACGACGCTGCCAGCAGCCCGGCGCTCACGGCTCCCCCACCAATCACCACCGTGCCAAGAGCCGGGAAGAGGGAGCGCGGATTGCCCAGCGTCATGGCCACGATGTCGACGATGAAGCTCATCGCCACCACGGGCGTTGAGCGGATGTAGCGGAAGGACTCCCGGATCGCAGCCCAGGTCTTGTGTTCGGCTCCCGGCTCGGGCGGCATCGTCGGCAGGGCCGCCAGGCCGAGGAAGGCGCCACAGAAGAGCAGCAGGTCCAGCCCGTAGGTGATGGCGAAGCCGTGGCGGGCCACCAGGAGTCCGGCCAGTGCCGGGCCGAGGGTGACCACCAGCCCCATGCTCATCCCGTTGAGGGCGCCGGCGGCGGGCAGCAGTTCGGGCTCGAGCAGGTTGGGGATGATGGCCTGCCGCGACGCGGAGACCAGGGTGGCGCCCATGGCGTTGAGGGCGGACAGGATGTAGAGGCTCCAGATGGTCTCGCGTTCGAGCACGGCCAGCAGCAGGATTGCGGCGGTCGCCAGCCAGGCCAGGACGGCCGAGGCGAGGGCCACCAGCCGACGGTCGAAGCGGTCCACGATGGTTCCGCCGTAGAGTCCAGCGAACAGCGTGGGCACCAACGCCGCGACACCCACCATGGAGACCGCGAAGGTCGAGTGGGTCAACTCGTAGACGTGCAGGCCGACGGCCACCGCGGTCAGCGCATTGCCGACGCCGGCCACCAGCGCACCCAGCCACATCCAGGTGAAGTGCCGCGACGCAGTGAAGGGCCGGGTGTCGAGCAGGAAGCCGCGTCTGTCACTCACGCGGATGATGGTGCCACACTGGCCCCATGACTGGCCGACTGCTCTACGACCCGGACTGTGGCTTCTGCACGCGATGCGCCGCTTGGCTCGAGGGGCGGGGCCTTCACGCCAGCGTCGAGCCCATGACACCGGAGTTGCTGCAGGCATCGGGAATCGATGAGGAACGGGCCCTCCGGGAGATCCCCTTCGTGGCCGACGACGGCACCGTCACCCACGGTGCCGCGGCCATCGGGCGTGCCCTGGCCACCGGTCCGCAGCCGCTGCGCACCGTCGGGCTGCTGCTCTGTCACACCCCGGTGCGCTGGCTTGCCAATCCCGTCTACCGCTAGGTGGCCACGCACCGCCACGAGTTGCCGGGCGGCACAGCGGCCTGTCGGATGCCCGGGCCCAGGCCATGATCCACGGCGTACTCCCATGAAGGACATGGACCCCAACTGGATGTTGGCGTGCGGAGAGGCCGTCGGGAAATCCTTGTGGGACACGATTCGGATGTGGACGATTCGCCTCGGCGTGATCTTCGTACCGATCTACGCGGTGTGCTTCGGGGCGCGCAGTCCGGAACCGGTCGGTGACCGCTCGACGGTGTTGGCACGGCAGTGCTGTTCCTAGGTGCTTCATGGTGGGCTTTGGCAACCTTCTACCTCTTGCTGCCGCTGGCGCTCCGGGGCACCGTGGATCTGGGCCAGGGTCCGTGGCCGCCCTGACGGCGCGAGGACGGCGTGAGGGCGGCGTGAGTTGCTCCTCGACCGGGATGCGGTCGTCCGTCGATGGCTGGTCCCCAATCCCAAGGGTCCGATGGAGGTCTGGTGGCTGGTGCGTTCGGGACATTCCTGGTTGCTCTTCCCCGACCAGCAGAGCCATTCCGTGGCGTGGTGGTCAGGGCCTGATGCGGCGGTGCTGGACAGTCCGATGTCGACAGCATTCCTGCGCGAGCTGGGCGCCTTCCTTCTCGCCCTGCTGTGCTGTGTGAGGGGTCTTCTTGCCGCCCTGGTGCCGCAGTGGAGCCAGGCCGGGGCGCCACTACTGGGTGGCTGCCGCCGCACCAGCCTCGCGACGATCACGGAGCTGGCCCAACTGGCCGCGTGATCCCCCCGACAGGCTCGGGGAACGAAAGGGCGACGGGCTCGGAAATGACACGACGGCCGGGCTTGTCGAGCCCAAAGGGATCTCGACAAGCCCGGCCGTCGTGCGTGCGAGAGGCTCAGCCAGCCGTGTGATCAGTCGCGCGTGAGGCGACGGTGCTTGCTGGCGTGCGGACGCGCAGCCTCGGCGCCCAGACGCTCGATCTTGTTGGCCTCGTAGTCGGCGAAGTTGCCCTCGAACCAGAACCACTTGCTCTCGTCCTCGTCGTCACCCTCCCAGGCCAGGATGTGGGTGGCGATGCGGTCGAGGAACCAGCGGTCGTGGGAGATCACGACGGCGCAGCCGGGGAACTCGAGCAGGGCGTCCTCGAGGCTCGAGAGGGTCTCGACGTCGAGGTCATTGGTGGGCTCGTCGAGCAGCAGCACATTGCCGCCCTGCTTCAGCGTCAGCGCCAGGTTCAGGCGGTTGCGCTCACCGCCGGAGAGAACGCCGGCCAGCTTCTGCTGGTCGGGGCCCTTGAAGCCGAAGCTGGCGACGTAGGCGCGCGAGTTCATCTCGAAGTTGCCGACCTTGAGGAAGTCGAGCCCGTCCGAGACCACCTCCCACACGTTCTTGCTGCCGTCGATGCCGGAACGGTTCTGGTCGACGTAGCTGAACTTCACCGTCTCGCCAACCTTCACCGAGCCGTCGTCGGGCTGCTCGAAGCCGACGATGGTCTTGAACAGCGTGGTCTTGCCGACGCCGTTGGGGCCGATGATGCCGACGATGCCGTTGCGGGGCAGGCTGAAGGACAGGTTGTTGATCAGGACGCGGTCGCCGAAGCCCTTCTTGAGCTTGTCCACCTCGATGACCGTGTTGCCCAGGCGGGGACCGGCCGGGATGTTGATCTCGGAGGTGTCGATCTTGCGGTTGCGCTCCGCCTCGGCAGCCATCTCCTCATAGCGGGCCAGTCGCGCCTTGCTCTTGGCCTGGCGGGCCTTGGGGCTGGAGCGGACCCACTCCAGCTCCTTCTCGAGGATCTTGGCGCGCTTGGCGTCCTTCTGTCCCTCGACGGTCAGGCGCTTGCGCTTGGTCTCCAGGTAGGTGGAGTAGTTGCCCTCGTAGGGGTGCAGGCGTCCGCGGTCGATCTCGCAGATCCACTCGGCCACGTTGTCCAGGAAGTAGCGGTCGTGGGTGACGGCCAGGACGGCGCCGGGGTAGGTCTTGAGGTGACCCTCGAGCCAGTTCACGCTCTCCGCGTCGAGGTGGTTGGTGGGCTCGTCGAGCAGCAGCAGGTCGGGGGCCTCCAGCAGCAGCTTGCACAGCGCGACCCGACGACGCTCACCACCGGACAGGACGTTGACCGGGGTATCGCCGGGCGGGCACTGCAGAGCCTCCATGGCCTGGGCCAGCTGGGCGTCGATGTCCCACGCGCTGGCATTGTCCAGGTCGGTCTGCAGCTCGCCCATCTCGGCCATCAGGGCGTCGAAGTCGGCGTCAGGCTCGGCCATCTCCATGCCGATCTGGTTGAAGCGGTCGAGCTTGCCCTTGATCTCGCCGACGGCCTCCTCAACGTTCTCCAGGACCGTCTTGTCCTCGGTCAGCGGCGGCTCCTGCAGCAGGATGCCCACCGAGGCGCCCTTCATGAGCTGGGCCTCGCCATTGTTGGGCTGGTCCATGCCTGCCATCAGCTTCAGCATGGTCGACTTGCCGGCGCCGTTGGGGCCGACGACGCCGATCTTGGCGCCGGGGAAGAAGGAGAGGGTGACGTTGTCGAGGATCAGCTTGTCGCCGATCTTCTTGCGCACGTTGTGCATGGTGTAGATGAACTCAGCCATGGGTGGCAGACGTCCTTCGCTCGAGGTCTGGTGTATCCGGCTCGGAAGGGAGCCAGAAGTCAACGTCCAGTATGCCAGCTCGGGGCGCTGCCCCCTGGACCCGTCGTCAGCCCTCCACCTCCTCCTGGGACTCCTGCGGGACCTCCAGCACCTCACCCGTGTCCAGGTCGACCCGTTCCCCGTCCGGGGTGGTCTCGGTCCGCGGCATGGCCGCGATGCGCTCCACCGTGCTGCGGCACCGCGACAGGTCCGGCCCGAGGCTGCTGGCCTCCACCACGAGCCGCTCCTGGCGCTGGCCTTCCTTGTCCACCCAGGCCGACGTGCGAAGGCGACCGACGACCACCACCGGGTCGCCCTTGTGCAGCGATGCCTGGACGTGTTCGGCCATCCGGCCCCAGCAGTTGACTCCAATCCAGTTCGTTTCCAAGTCGCTCCACTCCCCCTGCCGCAGGCGGCGGGGCGTGCAGGCGAGGCGGAAGCGGCTCAAGGCCCATCCCTCGCCCCTCATAATCTCCACCTCGGTGCCGACATTGCCGGTCATGCTGATCTGTGCGTCCTGCATGGTCGCCCTCCTTCGTCGTCGACGACCCCGCTGGTCATCACCAGGAGTGTGGGGATTGGCTACGTGTCAGGATCACCGTCAGCCGGGGCTGTGGACGAATCCTCGGCGCCCGGCAGCTGTGGACAACCCACCCGATGCAGGTGGTCTTGAAGATGTCAGGGGTACAGAGGTCTGACAGTGACGGCGGCGAGCTGGGCGCTCCCCCAGCTGCCCACCGGTGCCGCGGGTCGACTGACCGCAGGGCGCGCCCAACGGACCGTTCAGGCGACCTTCGCCATGTAACGCTGCCGCGCAGCCTCGCCGGACGTTCCAACAAAGGTTCCGATCGCATTCCAGGACATGCCTGCCTGGCGCGCGGTGCGAACCGCTTCGAGCACGTGCCGCTCAGCGGCAGACTGCTCGGCCACGGCTGCACAGAGGGCCCTGACGGCCGTGATGTCGAGCTCGTCGGCCTCGCTGGGTTCGTAGTTCTCGAAGCGCGCGGCCAACTCGTCCGCATGGGCCAGGATCTCGTCGACAGTACGGGGCATCGTCATCACCTCAGGAACTTCTCGCGGGCCCGCATCGCGTGGACGATCACGATGGCCGTGGAGCCCTGGATGTAGCCGACCTCAAGGATGATCGCCGCCTGGTTGGCACCCACGATCATCGTGAACCCGTCGCCGAGGTCCCACGCACGGATCGGGTTGCGGTATGCGTGCAGGATCTCTTCTTCACCGAGACCGTGCTTGAGTGCCGAGGCGGCGATGATCGGCTCGTCCATGACAACAAGTTACCTTGCGAATATCGCATGGACAAGGCCTTGGACTGGTGTGCGATTGCCCCCGGCAACATCCGACCTTGCCGGACGCACGCCGTTGAACCTGGGCTGAATTGATCAGACTTCCGGCGTGAGCAGTGATGTCTCCCTTCGTCGACGACCCTGCTGGTCGTCACCAGCAGTGTGCGGATGCCCCGAGCGTCGGCCTCACCCGCATCACCAAGCAGCCAGTACGCCGGGTACGCACGGGGATTGAAGTGACAGTCGCCACCCTCGGATGGCTTCTGGGCGGAACCCTGGGCTTTGGAATGGGGGGGTGGTCGCGCTGTCCATGGGGCCACTGCTCGGCATCTTCCTGCCCCGCACCATCAATCGCGTCGCACCGCCTGTGGCCGCCGCCCCTGGCCCGGGTGAGGCAAGTCCCGGCCAGCCAGCGACAGGGAGCCAACCGTCTGCGTGACGCCTTCACCGTCGTCTTGTGGGCATTTGTGGTGGGTGGACCAACAACAAATGCCCACAAGACGGGCGACCTGGGGCCACGGTCACCGGGCAGTTGCCATCCCAACAGGGCCCTTGCAGCGACAGCGCCGCCCACTAGCTTTGGTCCATGCCCTTGCGCGTCACCCGCATCCGCCGCTATCCCGTCAAGTCGATGGGCGGCGAGGAACTCCGCTTCGTCCAGCTCGACCACCGTGGTGTGGCGGGCGACCGTTGGTTCGCGGTCGTCGACGACCAGGGGCACCTGGTCTCGGGCAAGGACTCGCGCCGCTTCCGTCGCCATGACGAGGTTTTCGACTTCTCGGCCCGCACCGAAGGCTTCACCGTCCCCGTGGACGGTGACGGACAGAGCTGGATGGCCGGAGACCCCGAGCTGGATACCCACCTCTCGGCGCGCATGGGCACGCCCGTCTCCCTCCACCCCGAGGGCCTCGCGCCACACCACGACGGCAGCCCCGTCTCCCTGGTCGGAAGTGCGACCCTCGACTGGTGTGCCCGCGAGTGGGGAATCGACGCCGATCCCCGCCGCCTCCGCGTCAACGTGGTGCTGCAGACCAGCACGCCCTTCGTGGAGGAGACCTGGGTGGGGCGCGACCTGGCCTTCGACATCGCGCGCCTCCACGTCACCGAACGCATCCCTCGCTGCCGGATGATCGACGTGCCGCAGGACGGTGCCCCAGCCGGGGAGGACTGGCTGGAACGCCTCGGACAGGAGCGCGACATGAACCTGGGCGTCTACGCCCGGGTCGTCACCCCGGCGGCAATCACCGTGGGCGAGCGCGCCAAGCTGGTGCGCTGACCTCCTGTGACGCACGCACCGCGACATCAAGCTCGTCGCCGGGATGGTGGATGGAGTGACTAGGCTCGTCGGGTGACGCAGACCACCGAACCCACCCAGCCCACACCGCACGGCATCGCGGCCTGCCCCGTCTGCCACCATCGGCTGGCGGTCGAGGCCCGGGAGCTGGTCTGCGAACGGGGTCACCGCTTCGACCGCGCCAAGCAGGGTTTCACCAACCTGCTGCGCCCCGGCAAGGCGCGCAAGGAGGTGATCGGCGACGACAAGGAGATGGTGGCCGACCGTCGCCGCTTCCTCGACCGCGGGCACTACCGGGTCCTGGCCGACGGCGTGCGGCAGCTGGTCACCGACCTGCACGCCGACGAGCCCGTCGCGTCACTGCTCGACGTCGGCTGCGGCGAGGGGACCTTCACCGCGGCCATGGCCGATGCGCTGGAGACCGGTGAGGCACCCACGATGGCCTTCGACATCTCCCGTCCCGCGATGCAGCTGGCCGCCCGACGCGCCCCGTCGGTGCTGCCGGCCGTCGCCTCGGTGATCGACATGCCGGTGCTCGACGGCAGCGTCGACCTGCTGGCCAGCATCATGGCGCCGCTGCACGAGGCCGAGTTCGCCCGCGTCACCCGGCCCGGGTCACGGATCCTGGTGGTTTCCCCCGGCGACTCACACCTGGCCGAGCTGCGCCAGGTGCTGTACCCGCACTACCGCCCCCACGACGAGCTGGTGCGGCTCACCGAGGAGCTGGAGGTGGTGGAGCGGCGCCGGTTCACCGACACCGTCCACCTGGCCAGCGCCCAAGAGTTGCACGAGGTCTGGGGCATGACGCCCTACCGGTGGAACACCCCGCGCGAGGGCCAGGAGCGTCTCGCCGGCCTCAACGAACTCGAGGTCAGCGTGCACTTCCTGGCCACCGTCTTCCGGGTGCCCGGGCAGTGAGCCCGACCCGGGGAAAGACTGCTCACAGAGCTCGTGCCACTTGGTCCCTCGCCTGCTCGTAACGGCGCAGCTCGCTGTTGACCGGGTCGATGATCCGCTGGCGGGAGACCTCGCCGATCGCCTTCTCCAGCACGCGGGTGGCGCGCTCGGCCTTGCGCTTGGCGGCGAACTCCACCAGCACCCGGCTGATGGCGGCCAGCAGCAGGCCTGCCGCGACGCCGCCGATCACCATCAGCGTGGGCGTGGCGAAACCGCGATAGGTCGGGCCGAGCGAGAGCGGCGGGAAGCCGAAGTACATCAGCGCCATCCGCAGCGCCAGCCAGCCGGCGCCGATCACCACGGCGGTGATCAGGATCCACTGCAGCACCTGGAAGATCTTCCACCAGCCCCTGCCGCGGTCCATCGCCAGGTCGGTGGTGGCCACGGCCTGGTCGAGCTCGTCGGCCAGCTTGTCCTCGTCACGGCGCGAGGCACGGCGCACTGCGTCCTGCCAGCCGCGCGGCAACCCGGCGGAGGCCTCGTCGGCCAGCGAGCGCACCGCCGAGTCGACGCGGGCCTGCTGGACGCCGTTGAAGCCGCGCTGCCCGCTGTTGATACCGGTGCGCTGCACGCGCACGGGCTCCAGCGAGTCGGACTTGCCGGCCTTGCCGGTGCGACTGCTGATGGCATCCAGGTGCAGGCGCTTGAGCGGGTCGGGACGAAGGTGCTTCACCCAGCTGATCGCCGGCCAGCCGGTGGCCAGGGTGCCACGGTGGCGGGTGGCCTTCAGCACCGCCTCGCTCACCACACCCACACCCGCGGCCTCGCCCAGGGCCTTGTTCAGCGGGGACTCGCGGGACTTGCCGATCTCGGTCGGCTCGGCATGACCTATTTCTGCCTGCAGCTCGCGGGCCACACGGATGACGTCGGCCTCCAACCGCTTGGCGGCCATCTGCTTGTCCTGGACGGCCTTCTTGAGCTGGGCGCGCAGCTCGTCGACGCCCATCCCCGTGGTGGCGCTGATCGCGGCGATGCGCGCCTTGCCCAGGCCCTCGGAGTCCAGCAGATTGCGCAGGTCGCGCATGGTCGGTTCGAGCTGGCCGGCCGGCAGGCGGTCGGCCTGGTTGAGCACGACGAGCATCACGTCGGCGTGGTCGGCCATCGGCTTGAGGTAGCGGTCGTGCAGGGCGGCGTCGGCATACTTCTGCGGGTCGACCACCCAGATGAACATGTCGACCAGCTGCACCAGGCGGTCCACCTCGTCGCGGTGGGCGCGCTCGGTGGAGTCGTGGTCGGGCAGGTCGAGCAGGACCAGCCCGTCGAGGGCCGGGTCTCCCCCGCTGACGACGTGCCGGGTGGGCACCTGCAGCCAGTCGAGCAGGTCATTGGGCACCTCGCGGCCCCAGCAGGCGGCCATCGCCTTGCTGGTGGTGGGCCGGGTGACGCCGGGGACGGCCAGCTGGGTGCCCGACAGGGCGTTGAAGGTGGACGACTTGCCCGAGCCGGTGGCGCCAGCCAGCGCGACGACGGTGAGGTCACCGCTGAAGGCCATCCGCTGGTCGGTGTGACCGACGATGCTGCGGGCCCGTTCCAGCAGCCCGGGCTCGATGCGGCCGTCGCACAGCTCGACGGTCTCGGACAGGGCCACCACCCGAGTGGCGACGGTGGAGCGGTCGGGATTGCGGCGTGCCATCAGCGCAGGTCCTGTCGGTCGGTGACGATCTCGGCCTCGACGACCTCGGCATCATCGAGACCAGTGACGGTGTTGATCTGGATCGGGTTGCGGTCGGCGCGCGGCGCCTCCAGCTCGGGTCGCTCCTGGTGGCCGACCTCACGCTCGGCGTCGTCGGAGCGGTCGACGGTCTGGTCGCTGCCGGCCGCGGCAATCTCCTGCGGCTGCAGGGCTGCGTCGACGGCCATCACGTCCTCGTCCTGATGGCGGGCGAAGGTGACCGCCTCGACGGCCTCGCGGATGCGCACGGCCTGGTCACGGTCGGAGGCCATGCCGCGCAGCGCGTCGTCGAAACGCTGCATCTCCTGGGCCATCACGCCTTCGATGCGGGCATCCAGGTGCTGCTTGGCCTGCTCGGCGAGGCGGCGCACCGCATCGTCACCGAAGACGGCCTCCAGCAGCTTCTGCGACAGCACGGCCGATCCGCCGGCGATGCCGACCTCGGCGCCGGACAGGCCGGCGGTGTGGGCGAAGACGTAGACCATCAGCGCCACCGAGACGCCGTTGACACCCAGCGCCAGGTAACGGGCCTGGGTGCGCTTGCCCATGCCCACCTCCTGTACCAGCTCCATCACGTCGCCCTGCCATTCGCGGATGGCGCGCGAGACCTCGGCCTGGAAGCCGGGCGAGGTGCGCGCGAGGTCCACGCCGGTGTTGGCGCGCAGCACGTCGCGACCGAAGGGGGTGGCGCGCCAGGCAGCCTCGGCGCGTTCGGCGGCGGCCTCGCCCTGCTCCAGCACCAGGGCCTCCAGGCCGGACTCGACGGCCACCTTCACGTTGTCCGCCTCCGGGGGCGTGCCCTTGAAGGCGCTGACGGCCCGGTCGCGCAGCCACGAGATGCGGTGCTCGACGGTCTTCATGAACTCGCCGGTGCCGACGAACTCCTGCCAGCGGGCCATCACCTCGCCGCGCAGCAGGGTGCCGTCGGCCGACTGCACGCTCACAGCACGCACGGCCTCGGCATAACTCGCGGCGGCGTCACTGCGCAGGCTCTCCAGCGCGTCGGCCTGGGCATCGATGGCATCGGCGACGGCCGGGGCCCGGGTGAGCAGCGAGCCGATGGCGCCGTCCAGGGTCTGCATGACCACGCGCTGGCGGCTGGCCTGGTCGGCGGCCAGCGTGGCCAGCCAGGTGCGGATCGGGGAGACGGCGGCGTCGGGCAGCAGGCCCTCGCTGGTCGTCTCGGTCTCGGGGACGGCGAACAGCGGCGAGTCGGCCAGCCCACGCTCGGTCATCAGCCGGCCCAGGTGCGGCGGCACCTGGTTCATGGCGGCTGGCGGGATGCGGTCCAGCACGACAGCCACGGCGGCGCTGCGGTCGACGGCCTGCTTCAGGAAGTCCCACGGGACGGCGTCGGCATAGCGGGCGGCGGAGGTCACGAAGACCCACAGGTCGGCGGCCTGCAGCAGCTGGGCGGCCAGCTGGCGGTTCTGCTCGACGACGGAGTCGACGTCGGGGGCGTCCAGGATGGCCAGGCCGCGGGGAATGGTGGGCTCGTCGACCACCTGCAGGCTGTTGGAGTCCTGGGAGCTGGCACGCGAACGCACCAGGCCGGGCAGGATCCGCTCGTCGGCGAACCAGCGCACGTCGTCGGGGTGGCAGATCAGCACTGGGGACTTGGTGGTGGGGCGGATCACGCCGGGGGTGGTGACGACTCGTCCGACCAGCGAGTTGACCAGCGTCGACTTGCCTGCGCCGGTGGAGCCGCCGACCACGGCCAGCAGCGGGGCCTCGATGGTGGCCAGGCGGGGCAGCACGTAGTCGTCGAGCTGGGTCGACATCTCCCGGGCGGCCCGGGCCTGCTCGATGGCCTGGGGAAGAGCGAGGGGAAGCCTGACGGGCGCGAGGGACTCGCGCAGCTCGGTCAGGGACTGGGCCAGGAGTTGACTGCTCACCGGTTTCCTTTCGGCTGGATGCAGGGCGTGCCCCGCAGATCACTGCACCACCTTGGCATGAAGTGGAGTGTCACGCTCCCCGGTGGTTGAGGGTTTCCCCTGCGTGGGCTCACCCGTGGGCGCCAAGTTGCCTGGCCCGGCGACGGCGCCAGACGGCGAGGCGGTGCCAGGGCAGGTCGAGGCGCAGGCCATTGGCCTGGTGCAGGGCGACGGGCCGCAGTGCTGCGATCTGGGTGAGCAGCTCGGCCTCGCGCTCCTGGCCGGCGGCATCGACGATCCCCCGCACCATCGCGTCGCGCAGATAGGCCAGCTCGGTGGCGGCGCGCATCATGGACAGGGTGTCGCGCAGGCAGCGCCAGCCGCGGCGGGCCGCGACGACCAGCAGCCAGCTGCGGGAGCGGGCGCTGCCATAGGTCTCGGCCAGCCCGGGGGCCAGCCAGCCGAGGCGCTGGTAGTCCTCCAGGCGGGTGCGGATCCGCTTGAGCTCCTTGAACAGCTGGCGCAGCAGGAAGAGCAGCATGAAGCCGACCACGAGGACGAAGCGGATCACCAGCGAGGTCATCGAGTCCTGGCTGAGTGAGCTCATGCCGTTGAAGAACATGTGCCCCAGGGCGGCCAGCACGAAGCCGGTCAGGGGTGCCAGCACGCGCACCAGCTTGCTGCGGGTGCGCAGCCCCAGCACCATGCCGATGCCGGTGAACATGGTGAACAGCGGGTGGCCGTAGCTGGTGATCACGCCACGCAGGAAGACCAGTTGCTGCACGGCCTCCTCGACGTCGCCGGTGCCGATGGTGACCGAGCCGTAGACCATGGCGCGAGCGTAGTAGACGATGTTCTCGGTGAAGGCGAAGCCCACCGCCGCCAGTCCCGCGAGGCAGACGGACTGAAGCACCGAGACGACCCGGTAGCGCACCAGGACCGCCACCAGGAAGATGATCGTGGCCTTGGATGCCTCCTCGACAAAGGGGGCGGCGAAGACGGCGGGCCTGGCTTGGGCGGCTGGGTCGCCGGGGCTCGCGGAGACGTTGAGCAGGGTGGAGACCCACGAGTTGACGTGGATGCTGAACCAGATGGACATGCACGAGCCCCAGCCGAAGGCCAGCAGCCACCACAGCGGCCGCAGCGGCCGCAGCCGGTCGAGCAGGATGAAGGCCAGCGACCAGACCAGTGCGGTGGGTGCGGCGTAGCGGGCGCACTGCTTGATGGTGGGCCAGTCCAGGCCGGGGATGGTGCCCTCGGGGGTCACCTGGTCGGCCGAGAGCATCCGCCAGACCGACCACAGTCCGGCACCGTAGGCGACGAACAAGGCCAGGCTGAACCAGGTGAGCCAGCTCGTGGCGAGCCGTCGCAGCCAGTGCCGGCGGGGCCCCGGGCGGGCGGGCAGGCCGGACAGGGCCCGGGCACGCCGCTCGGGAGCCACCTGGGCGTCGGGGGCCAGCTGTCCACCCAGGGTCCAGGCGGTTCGCGCGATCTGCTCCATGCATCCATCCTGTACGGCGGTCAAATGGCGCCCCAGGCAGGAATCGAACCTGCGACCGACAGATTAGAAGGCTGCTGCTCTATCCGCTGAGCTACTGGGGCTGGCCGGGTCCATGCTAGCGGCCCGGCGCGGAGGGCAGCGTAGGGTGGACGGGTGAACGACATGATGGTGTGGATCGATTGTGAGATGACCGGGCTCGACCTGGCCAATGATGCGCTGATCGAGGTGGCGGCCCTGGTGACCGACTCCGAGCTCAACGTGCAGGGCGAAGGCGTTGACGTCCTGATCAAACCCTCCGACGAGGCGCTGGCCCAGATGGGCGACTTCGTGCGGGAGATGCACACCAAGTCGGGGCTGCTCGACGAACTTGCCTCGGGCACCACGATGGCCGAGGCCGAGAAGCAGGTGCTCGACTATGTGCGCACCCACGCGCCGGCTGCGCGAAAGGCCCCGCTGGCCGGCAACACCATCGGCACCGACCGCGCCTTCCTGGCCCGCGACATGGCCGAGCTGGAGGGCTGGGTGCACTACCGCAACGTGGATGTCTCCAGCATCAAGGAACTGAGCCGTCGCTGGTTCCCCCGCGCCTACTACCAGTCGCCTGCCAAGAGCGGGAACCACCGCGCGCTGGCCGACATCCAGGAGTCCATCGAGGAGCTGCGCTACTACCGCGAGGCCGTCTTCGTTCCCGCGCCGGGCCCCTCGACCAGTGAGGCGAAGGCGATCGCGCGCAAGCACCAAGGCATCCTGACCGGTGCCCGTCCCGCCGATCTGACGGCCTGAGACATCCCGATTTCACACTGGCGTCATTTGACGCTAGGCTGATCCAGCAGTTCGGAGCTCCGGTTCCGACCTCATGGTGGGTATAGCTCAGTTGGTAGAGCACCTGGTTGTGGTCCAGGTGGTCGCGGGTTCAAGTCCCGTTACTCACCCCACGAAGTTGAAGGCCCCGGTCACCAGACCGGGGCCTTCAACCATTCCCGGCGAGCGCCCCACTGGTCTCCCCCCCCCGTCCTGTCACGATGGGTCCATGACCGTCTGGCTCGTGGCCGCCTGCGCCATCCTGGTGGGCACCGTCCTGCAACGACTGTCCGGCACGGGCGTGGGGTTGGTCTGCGCGCCGGTGCTGGCGCTCTTGCTGGGCTCGGCCCAGGGCGTGCTGGTCACCAATGCCACCACCACCGTCTCGGGCTTGCTCATCATGCTGGCGGTGCGGCGTGACGTCGACTGGCGACGGGCCGGCGTGCTGGTCTGCTGGGCAGTGCCGGGGGCTGTGGCCGGGGCACTGCTGGTGCGTGAGCTGTCGGCCGCCTGGCTGCAGGTGGTGCTGGGCTCGGTGGTGATGCTGGCCATCGCGGTGAGCGTCTGGCTTCCCGAGCTGCCTCGGGCCACTGGCCGTGGCCCGTTGAGGCTGGCTGGCCTGCTGGGCGGCGCCTTCAACACCACCGCAGGGATCGCAGCCCCGGTGATGGTGGTCTACTCGCGTCTGGCCCGGTGGGAACAGCGCCCCTTCCAGGCCACACTGCAACCGGTCTTCATGACGATGGGCCTGCTCTCGGTGCTCGCCAAGACCCTGCTGGGCGCCACCTCCACCGGCACTCCCCCATGGTGGTTCCCCCTGGTGGTCGTGACGACCGTCCTGGTGGGGGTCCGAATCGGTACACGGCTCGCCCGCCGGGTGACGGCCACCCGGGCCCGCCAGCTGGCGCTGCTGCTGGCGAGCCTGGGTGGAGCCACCTCACTGGTGCGCGGACTTCTCAGCCTGACGGGCTGAGCTCAGTCGTCGCTGCCGCGGCGCCAGGCCAGCCTGATCTTCTCGCGGTTGACCGCACCGATGGCTGCCAGCGGGATCCCGGCCGGGCACACGTCCACGCACTCGGCGTAGGTGGAGCAGGGACCGAAGTTGTCCTCCAGTGCGGCCCCCACCTCCCGTGCCCGTTTGGACCGCTCCGCCCGGCCCTGCGGCAGGGTGGCGAAGTGGGTCAGCAAGGCACCGCCGAACAGGTGGGCGGCACCATTGGGGCAGGCCGCGACGCAGGCCCCGCAGCCGATGCAGGCCGCAAAGTCGAGCGCCTTCTCGGCCCGGGCGAAGGTGATCTGCCGGTCCTCCGCATCGGGCGCGGTGCCGGTGTCGACGCTGACATAGCCGCCGCTGGAGACCACCTCATCCAGGGCCGTGCGGTCCACCACGAGGTCCTTCACGACGGGGAAGGCCGCCGAGCGGAAGGGCTCCAGCCGCACGATGTCGCCGTCATTGAAGTTGCGCAGGTGCTGCTGACAGGTGGGCGTGTTGGGCACCGGCCCGTGCGGGCGGTCGTCGACGGTGATGCCGCAGCAGCCACAGATGCCCTCACGGCAGTCGCTCTCGAAGGCTACAGGCTCCCCGCCGGACTCGACGATCTGGTCGTTGAGCCGGTCGAGCAGTTCCGGCATCGACATCTGCGGGGTGGCATCGTCGACCTGGTAGGTGACGAACTTCCCCGGTGCCTGGGATGAGGCCTGGCGCCAGACCTCCAGTGTGATCCTCATTGGTAGTTCCTCTGCTGCAGTGGGACGGCGGTGAAGGACAGGGGTTCGGCGTGGCGCACCGGCATCCCCGGCTGCCCATCGGCACCCGGGGTGTGCTCCCAGGCCGAGACGAAGCACCAGTTCTCGTCATCGCGAAGCGCCTCCCCGTCGGGGGTCTGGTGCTCCACGCGGAAGTGGGCCCCGCACGACTCGTCGCGGTCCAGCGCGTCGAGGCACATCAGCTCGGCGATCTCGAGGTAGTCGGCGACGCGGCCGGCCCGTTCGAGCTCCTGGTTGAGCTCGGCCCCGCTGCCGGGGATGCGCAGGTCGCTCCAGAAGCGTTGCCTGAGCTCGCGCACCTTGCCGATGGCCTCGACCAGGCCCTCTGCGCTGCGGGCCACGCCACAGCCGGTGTAGAGGATCTCCCCGAGCTCGCGGTGGAAGCGGTCGACGCCGGTGGTGCCGCCGATGCCCATGAGGCGGTCGAGGCGCCCGGTGGCCTGGCTGACCGTCTGCTGCACGGCCGGGTCGTCGAGGCCGATCAGTGGTTCGTTGAGGTGCCCGGCGAGGTAGTCGGGGATCGTGTACGGGAGGGTGAACATGCCGTCGACGCAGGCGCTGAGCAGCGAGTTGGCGCCCAGGCGGTTGGCGCCGTGATAGCCCCAGCCCGCCTCCCCGCCGACGAAGAGCCCCTCGATGGAGGTCTGCATGTTGTAGTCGCTCCACAGGCCACCCATGGCGAAGTGCGCGCCGGGGGCGATGCGCATCGGCGCCGTGTACGGGTCCTCGTCGGTGGCATCGCGGTACATCTCGAACAGGTTGCCGTAACGTTCCGCGATGGTCTGCTTGCCCAGCCTGGCAATGGCATCGCGGAAGTCGAGGTAGACGCTGTTGTGCAGCGGCCCGACACCGTGGCCGGACTCGATCTGTTCCCGCGCCGCCCGCGAGGAGATGTCGCGGGGTGCCAGGTTGCCGTAGGCCGGGTACTTGCGTTCCAGGTAGTAGTCGCGCTCCTCCTCGGGGATGTCGTTGGCGGGGCGGTCGTCACCGGGCTTCCTGGGCACCCAGATGCGGCCGTCATTGCGCAGCGACTCGCTCATCAGGGTGGTCTTGGACTGCCACTGGGAGCTCACCGGGAGCGCAGTCGGGTGGAACTGGATGTAGGAGGGCGAGGCGAACAGCGCACCGCGGCGGTGGGCGCGCCAGGCAGCACTCACGTTCGAGTTGTGCGCGAGGGTCGAGTGGAAGAAGGTCTTGCCGTAGCCGCCCGTGGCCAGCACCACCGCGTGGGCGGGCTGCACCTCGATCCGGCCGGTGCGCAGGTCTCGGGCGACCACTCCCCTGACCCTGCCGTCGGTGACCACCAGGTCGAGCACCTCGCGGTGGGTGCGCAGCGTCACGGTGCCCGCCTTGACCTGTCGTTGCAGGGACCGGGCGGCGGCCACCTGCAGCTGCTGGCCGGTCTGGCCGCGGGTGTAGTAGGTGCGGCTCACCTGCACGCCACCGAAGGAGCGGGTGCGCAGCTGGCCACCGTACTCGCGGGCGAAGGGCGCCCCGATCGCGTCCATGTGGTCGATGACACGCACCGACTCCTCCGCCAGCCGGAAGACGTCGGCCTCACGGGCTCGGAAGTCGCCGCCCTTGACGGTGTCCTTGACGAAGCGCTCCAGGGAGTCGCCGTCCACCTTGCGGGCGCGGGCGGCATTGATGCCGCCCTGGGCGGCCACCGAGTGGGCCCGGCGTGCCGCGTCGTGGAAGGTGTAGGCGACGACGTTGAAGCCCAGTTCGCCCAGCGCCGCCGCGGCGCCCGAGCCGGCCAGGCCCGTGCCGACCACGACGATGGTGAACTTGCGCCGGTTCAGTGGGCTCACCTGCCGGTAGTGCAACTTGGCGCGGCTCCACGCGGTGGCCGGGTCGCCGTCGGGGGCACGGCCGTCGAGCGGAGTGCTCGCGTGGGGAATTTCGAGCGGGGTGCTCGCGTGAGGAATTTCGAGCGGAGTGCTCGCGTGGGGAATTTCGAGCGGAGTACTTGCGCGGGGAATGTCGATCTTTGCGGGGCTCACTTCACCACTCCTGTCAGGACGGCGATCGGGATGGTCAGGTTGCCGATGGCCACCACGAGCCCGATCGCGAGGGCAATGGCGCTGGCCTTCTTGACCGCCGCGCGGCCGGGGGCGGCGCCCAGGTCGAGCAGGACGCTCACCAGTCCGTGGGCGAGGTGGGCGCACAGGGCGAGCATGGTCAGGCCGTAGACGAGCGAGACGGGCCAGCGGCTGAACGAGGCCACCACATTGGAGTAGGCGAAGGAGGCCTCCAGCTCAGGGCTGCGGAAGGCGTCGGCGGCGACGGGGGCGGTGCCCGTGGTGAGGTCGAGCAGGTGGAAGACGAGGAAGCCGAGCAGGATGAGCCCGGTCAGCGGCATCGAGCTGGCCATCCAGGTGGAGGCTGCCATGCCCTTGCGCCGGGTGGAGCCGCGCGCCGCGCGACCGCGGGTGCGCACCAGCCAGCCGCACCACAGGTGACCTGCCAGGCAGGCCAGCAGGAAGGCGCGCAGGATCCACAGCAGCCCCTCGTGGGGCAGGACGGGGACGAAGGCGGCGCGGAGCCAGTGGGCGTAGCCGTTGAAGTGCTCAGGCCCGGTGTAGATCTTGAGGTTGCCCACCATGTGCACCAGGACGAAGAGTCCGAAGATGACGCCGGTGAGGGCCATCACGACCTTGCAGGTGGCATTGGAGATGCCGCCGGTGTGCCCGGCCGGGCGACGCTGCTCGTCGAGCGGGGCGAGGGACGTGCTCGTGGTGGGACTGCCAGTGGGGGTTTGGATTGTGGTGTCGGCCACCGCTGCCCTGCGTGCGGGCACTGCGGCGGCATCGTGGCTCGGCATTGAGACCTCCTGCTCGTCGTCGTCACCGAACGGGCCCCAGACGCCACCGAAGACCCCTCGGCGAAGCTTTCAGCCACCGTAACATCGTGTGGTTTTACCATTGTGGGCGGGGTCGACCGAAGGCTCCCAAGACGCGACGATGCCGCCCGGCAAGCCGGGCGGCATCGTGGTCAGTGCCTCGTCGGGAGCGCTCAGGCGATCTCGTCGGAGCGCGACTGTTCGGGCTGGATGCTCCAGCTCGGCGGCTCGTCCTTGCCGGCCTCCTCCTGCGCCTCGGCGTCGGCGAAGTCGGTGTGGACCACTCCGGCCGCGTGGTGCACCGGGGCGTAGATGGCGTAGACCTGCATCGGCTCGTCACCGATGTTGGTGACGTTGTGCCAGGTGCCGGCCGGGACCTGGATGCTCCACCCGTCGCTGACCTCCTGCTCGAAGGTCAACTCGTCCTTCGAGGGGCCCATCTGCACCTTGCCCTTGCCCGCGTCGAGTCGCAGGAACTGGTCGGTGTCGTGATGCACCTCGAGGCCGATGTCCTCACCGGGCTTGATGCTCATCAGGGTCACCTGGAGGTACTTGCCGCTCCAGGCCACCGTGCGGTAGTTCTCGTTCTGCCTGGTCTCCGTCTCGATGTCGAAGACATTGGGCTGGGGTCCGTTGTCAGTCACCATGGCCCCACCCTATCCAGCGCCACCGACACTGGCAGGGATTGCGGTCGGATCACAGCGGTACTCCCCCGAAGACGTACATGCTCACCAGGAAGACCAGGAAGGTTCCACAGGCCCACTTGCCCGCCTGCCGCTGCCAGGCGCCCATGTCGACGCCGGTCAGGTTGAGCAGCAGGTAGATGAATCCCACCAGCGGGCTGAGCAGGTGGAAGGCCTGCCCGACGGTGGAGGCGACGCCGATCTCCATCGGGCTGAAGCCGTACTGGGCGCCGGTCTGGGCCAGGATCGGCAGCACGCCCAGGTAGAAGGCGTCATTGCTCAGCAGGAAGGTGCCGGGCGCCGAGACGATGGCGGTCACCAGCGGCCACTGCCCGCCCAGCGCGGAGGGCACCCAGTCGGCCAGCGACTGCCCGATGGCCTGGCTCATGCCCGAGCCGTTGAGCATGCCCATGAAGATGCCGGCGGCCAGCACCATGGTCACCACCTGCAGTGCATTGGCGCCATGGATCTCGATGATCTTCTGCTGGTCCTTCACGTTGTGGTAGTTCAGCACCAGGGCGACCGCGAAGCCGATCTCGAACAGCGCCGCGGCCGGCACCTTCGGCAGGCCGTACATGCCGCCGAAGACGAGCATCACCATCAACACGGCGGTGAGCAGGAAGTTGGGCCACAGCATCCGGGGTCGCTGCAGGTAGTCGTCGTCGTGGGACATGCTGGCGTCCAGATGGGCGATGTCGTCCTCGTCGAGCTCGCGGATGCCCAGGCGCTTGCGCTCCTGGAGCCCGCGGATCACCGAGACGCAGACCACCCAGATGATGGCCAGGAACATGCCGGGCAGGATGCGGCGCAGCAGCTCCCCCTCGTCCACGTTCAGGGCGGCGATGATGCGGGCGGTGGGCCCGCCCCACGGCAGCAGGTTCATCACCGAGTTGGCGAGGATGACGATGACCGCCAGGTCCATCATCTTCAGGCCCAGACGCTTGTAGACCGGGATCATGGCGGAACACACGATCATCGTGGTCGTGCTCCCGTCGCCGTCGACACTCACCACCGAGGCAAGGATGGCGGTGCCGACCAGCACCTTGAGGGGATCACCCTTGACGATGCGCAGGATGAAACGGACCAGTGGGTCGAAGAGCCCGGCGGTGATCATCAGGCCGAAGTAGAGGATGGCGAACAGCAACATCACCGCGGTGGGGGCGACGGCCTTGATGCCGTCGAGGCTGTAGGGCCCGATGCGCAGGCCGAAGCCTGCCAGCGTGCCGATGACCAGGGGGACCAGGACCAGGGCCGTGAAGGGAGTGGCCCTCTTCGTCATGATCAGGATCATGAAGACGACCACGATGAGGTAGCCCCAGATTGCAAGCATCATTCGTGTTCTCCTGCGGTGCGACGGCCAGGACTTGACCGGATGCCCCAGAAAACCATGCGGTCAGTCGTCCAGGTGGGCATCTCGGGAAAATCGTGGTGCCACAATGGACCCCATGTCTCGCACGTCTTCCTCACGGCCCGACCTGCGCCTGGGCCTGGCCACCACCGCAGGACGCGCCGCCGCCCTGGCCTCCCGTCTGGCCGGTCGCGGCTCCGGCGCCTCGATCCGGGGCCAGGTGATGATGCGCATCGACCCGCAGGCGCTGGGCAAGTTGCTGGCCGAGCGGCGCATCGCCGCGGTCACCGGCACCAATGGCAAGACCACCACCACACACCTGCTGGCCGCCGCCGTGCGCGCCGGAACCCCCGACGGCCAGCGCCAGGTGGTCACCAATGCCGACGGCGCCAACCTGTACCACGGCGTCGCCTCCGCACTGGCCGAGGCGCCGCAGGCCGGCATCGCCGTCCTGGAGACCGACGAACGGATCGTGCCCCGCATCATCGCCGAGGGCCGCCCCGAGGTGCTGGTGCTGCTGAACTTCAGCCGCGACCAGATGGACCGCAACCACGAGATCAAGAGCCTGGGCCGCGGCTGGCGCGTCGCACTGGAGGCTGCCGGGGCCGACGGGCCCATGGTCGTCGCCAATGCCTGCGACCCGCTCACCACCTGGGCCGCCGGGACCGCGCGCACGGTGGTCTGGATCGACACCGGCGCCGGATGGACCCAGGACGCCGCACTGTGCCCGAACTGCGGCGCGGTGCTGCGGCACACGAGCGCCCCGCTCGCTCCAGGGTCGCTCGACCGTGGCCACTGGGACTGCCCCGAGTGCCCCCTCACCCAGCCGGTCGCCGACTACACCGTGCACGGTGACGAGGTCACCGAGGCCGACGGGACCACGTGGACCCTCGACCTGCAGGTGCCCGGCCGGTTCAACCGCGCCAACGCCGCCTGTGCGCTGGCCGCCGCCCGACTGATGGGCATCGAGCCGGAGGTGGCGCTGCGCGGCATGCAGACGGTCACCAGCCCTGCCGGGCGTTATGCCGTGGCCACCTTCGGTGCCGCCTCCGGCCGGCCGGTGAAGGCACGGCTGATGCTGAGCAAGAACCCTGCCGGCTGGGCCGAGAGCCTGCCGCTGGCCGCCACCGACCCCGTCGTGCTGGCCATCGACGCGATCGCCGCCGACGGCAAGGATGTCAGCTGGCTGTGGGACGTCGACTACGAACAGCTGGCCGGTCGCCGGGTCATCTGCACGGGCCCGCGTGCCCTCGACCTGGCCGTGCGCCTGACCTATGGCGGCGTCGGCCACGAGGTGGTGCCCGACCTGTCGGCAGCCATCGCCCGCGCCGGCGAACTGGCCGGCGAGGACGTCGTCATCGACGTCCTGAGCACCTACACACCATTCCAGAAGCTGCGCAAGCTGGGAGGCCTCGCATGAGCCCCGCACACACTCCCGTCAAGATCGTTCTGGTCTACCAGAGCCTGCTGGGCATCTACGGCGACCAGGGCAATGCCACCGTGGCCGTGCAGCGGCTGCGGAGGCGCGGCATCGGGGCCGAGCTGGTGGTCGTCGAGCCCGGTGATGCCGTGCCGGCCGACGCACAGCTCTACCTGCTCGGTGGCGGCGAGGACATGGCCCAGATCAGCGCACTGAAGGCGATCCGCACCGATGGTGGCCTCGCGAAGGGGCTGCAGGCTGGCGGCGTGCTGCTGGCCGTGTGCGCCGGCTACCAGGTCTGCGGCAACTCCTTCACCGTCGGGGACCGCGACGAGGTGACCGAGGGCCTGGGCCTGCTCGACGTCACCACCCGTCGCGGACCCGAGCGTGCGGTGGGCGAGGTGCTGCACCGCTGGACGCGCCCGGACGGTTCCGAGAGCATCATCACCGGCTTCGAGAACCATGGCGGCCACACCAGCCTGGGGCCGGGCGCCGCTCCCCTGGCTCGGGTGGAGGTGGGGGTCGGCAATGACGGCCGCGGCACCGAGGGCGCCGTCAGCCCCGATGGTCGCGTGATCGGCACCTACCCGCACGGGCCGGTGCTGGCCCGCAACCCCGAACTGGCCGACCACCTGCTGCAGCTGGCCACCGGGCAGCAGCTCGATCCGCTGCCCATGCCCGAGCTCGACCAGTTGCGCCGCCAGCGCATCGAGCACGCCCGCAGCTTGTGAGGTGAGCAGGGAGATGGCGCGCAAGGTGACGGCCAAGGACGTCGCGCGGGTGGCGGGAGTCTCTCGCAGTGCCGTGTCGATGGTTCTCAATGGTCGAGCCGACGGTGACATCGCCCCCGACAAGCAGGAGGCCGTCCGGCGCGCGGCCGAAGCGCTCCACTACCGCCCGAACAGCGTGGCGCGCAGTCTTCGCAGCTCCGCCAGCAACACCATCGGTGTGGTCACCGACTCCGTGGGCAGCGGAGCCTTCGGTGGCGCCATGCTGTCTGGCGCCTCTCAGGTGGCGGCCACCCGAGAGCACCTCTTGCTGGTGGTGGACGCCCACAGGGACAAGACGGTGGAAGCCGATGCGATCGCCGTGCTCCACTCCCGGCAGTGTGACGCACTGATGTTCGTGGCCGAAGGCTTGGTCTCGTGGGAACCGCCGCCTGCCTTCCTCGAGGCCCCCTGTCTGCTGGTCAATGCCCATGATCCCGGCGGCAGGGCGGTCGGTGTCTTCCCGGACGAGTACACCGGTGGCCGGATCGCCACTGCCATGCTGCTCGAGCAGGGTCACCGGGACATCGTCCACCTGGCCGGTGGACTCGGCGTGGAGGCAGGTGAGCTCCGCGTGCGGGGCCACCGTGACGTGATGCAGGAGCACGGCCTGCATCCCCGCGTGGTGGAGTGCGGCTGGGAGATCGACAAGGGGCTGGAGGTGGGCGCCCGGGTGCTCGACGAGCTACGGCCCTCGGCCGTGCTGTGCGCCAATGACCGGGTGGCCGCCGGAGTCTTCCTCGCGGCCGCCCAGCGCGGCCTGCGCATTCCGCAGGACCTCTCGGTGGTCGGCTATGACGACGACCCCAATGTGGCTCCGCAGTTGGGGATCAGCACCGTGCTGCTCCCCCACCGACGCATGGGCGAACGCGCGGCAGAACTGTTGCTCGACGCCATCGACGGCAGGGCTCTGCCCGACCAGGACGTCCTGGTCGAGGTTGAGCCCGTGCCACGAGGATCCATCGCACCACCATCCCCAGACCGCTGAGCGGTCGTGGGCGGGTCAGTCGCGAAGTGAGCGCACCCGCGCCGTTCCGCTGAACTGCCACGTCGAGTCCCGGTGGGGATAGATCCGCGTGGTGTGGCTGCGCCCATGGGCAAGGACCTCCACCAGGGAGCCGTCGACGGACACGGTGGCACCCGTTGGCACTTCCACCACCTTGGCGCCGCCCGAGGGCATACAGCTCAGGATGCCCGCGCTGCTTGCTTCCAACAGCACATGCCGCTCTTCCGAAGCGCGCCAGTGGGTCCCCAGCCCAGCTCCTTCGGCGGACAAGATCTCCTCCGGGAACTGCTGGACCAGTTGGTCGTCGACCACATGCAGCTCGCGCGGGCTGGTGACCACTCCTGCCCAGCCACGCTCGGAGACTTCCTCGCCGGAACAGTCGACCTCCCAGGACCAGCCAAACAGCAGGCTACGGCCGTCATGAGTGACCACCTGGGGCGCATAGAGCGCCGGCCCGTCATCGAGCACGCCTCCTGTACGAGCGGTGAAGCGCGGGCAACCGCCCACGACCTGCACGTCGCCGACCAGCCAGCGCACACCGGACAACTGCCCCTGTACGCCGTCGTGACGCCACAGGCTGAGGATCAACACCCACTGGCCGTCAACACGGACCAGGTTGGGGCATTCCCAGATGTCGGCAGCGGCGTGCTCGACGGCCACCGGGTCGTCGATCGTGCACAGGTCTCCCAGCAGGGGCCAGTGGGACAGGTCCTGGGCGTCATGCACGAGCACCTTCGCCGGCAGCCCGGGCCCGCCGTGCCCCTGGATGAGGTAGCGATGGCCTTCGATCTCCACCACGAAGGGATCACGGGTCTCGGCCCTTGCTGGCCCATGACGCTTCGCGGCCACCGTCTCGACGACCTCCCAGTCGACCAGGTCATCGCTACCCCGCGCAATGGCACCGACGGCCTCTCGTGGGTCGGTGCCAACTGCGGTGTAGCAGATCGTTGGTCCCTGTTCGTCACTTGTCAGGCAGCCGCTCCACGAACCGACACCGTTGATGGCACCATCTCGGGGAACCAGGGCATCCGGCTCCAGGCGCCAGTGCAGCAGGTCCACGGAGCTGGCATGGCCCCAACGGATCCGATGGTGCCGGTGCGAATCAGGGTTGTACTGGAAGAAGACGTGCCAGCGCCCGGCATGGTGGACCAGCCCGTTGGGGTCGTTGAGCCAGCCCCTGGGCGGACGGACATGGTGGATGGGCAGTGCCAGATCTGTCACTTGACGCTTCCTGCCGTCAGGCCTTCACGCAACGGCCGCTGACCGATGACGAAGACGATGAGGGCGGGGATCATGGAGAGCACGACTCCGGCAAGGACGGTGGACATGCTGCCGGTGCCGAGCTGGCCCTGCAGGCTCACCATGCCCAGGGGCAGGGTGAAGTTCTCCTGGCTGATGGTCATGATGAGCGGGCGGAAGAACTCGTTCCAGATGCCGTTGAAGGCCAGGATTCCCACGATCGCCAGACCAGGCGTGGACAGTGGCAGGTAGATCTTCCAGAAGACCTTCCAGGGACTGGCTCCGTCCAGCTGGGCAGCCTCGGCCAAGCTGTCGGGGATGCCCATGAAGTACTGGCGCATCAGGAAGGTGCCGAAGGCCGTCGGGATGGCCGGCAGGATGAGGGCCAGCAGGGTGTCGGCCAGCCCCATGCCGCGAACCAGCATGAACACGGGCACGATCGTCACCTGCATCGGGACCATCATCGTGGCCAGGATGACGCCGAACAACAGGTTGCTTCCCCGAAAGCGCAGGCGCGCGAAGGCGTACCCGGCCAGGGCCGCGGTGAACATCTGCCCGGCCGCGGCCAAGCCGGTCACAAGGGTGGAGTTCCAGAACAGGCGAAGGATGTCGACCTTGGTGGAGACATCACGGAAGGCCGCCAGGCTGAGGGTGCGATTGCCTGCTGCATCGGTTGGCGTCAGCGCCACCCACAGTGTCCAGACGACAGGTCCGAGGGTCAGGAAGAGGGCGACGAGCAGGACCAGGATGCGTCCGGCAAGGGAGGCGTGCTGGAGGGCGCGACGGGAGCCGCGGCCCTCGTGGGTGGTGGTGGACATGGTGTGGCCCCTCACATGTAGAAGACGAAGCGGCGGCTGAGTCGGAACTGGAGCCACGTGACGAACATGATGATGAGCATCAGCACGAGGCCAATGGCGGCGGCCAGGCCGAAGTGCAGCTCCTGGAAGGCCGACTGGTAGATCACCATGACGGCGGTGCGGGTCGAATCGCCGGGACCACCTCGGGTGAGCACATAGGGCTGGTCGAAGATCTGCAGGGCAGAGATGATGGCCATCACGCTGGCCACGAGCATGGTGGGACTGATCAGGGGAAGGGTGAGCCGCCAGAACCGGTTCCAGGTGCTCGCGCCGTCGATGTCTGCTGCCTCGTAGACGTCCCGCGGGATGGACGACAGGCCTCCGATGAAGAGCAGGAAGGTGAAGCCGAAGTTCTGCCAGACGTAGACCAGAACGGTGACGACCATGGCACCCGTGGTGCTGGTCAGCCACGGCACGGGGCTGGCCCCCAGCAGGCCCAAGATCTTGTTGACCGTGCCGAAGTCCTCATTGAACAGGTAGGACATGATCAAGGAGACCGACGCGGCCGAGAGGATCAGTGGGAAGAAGAAGACGGACCGGAAGAAGGCGCGAAGCCAACCGGGCATCCTCGACTGGACCAGGACCGCCAGACCCAGAGCCACGGCGATCTGCAGTGCGACGGCCACGAGGACGAAGCCGAAGGTGTTCAGGAAGCTGACGCGGATGGTGGGCGAGGTGGCCAGGGTCTGGAAATTCTGCAGGCCGACGAAGCGGGGGCTGGAGATGATGTCCCAGCTGAAGAAGGCCAGGACCAGTGATCCGATGATCGGTACCACGGTGAACAAGCCGATGCCGATCACCGTGGGTGCGAGCAGGAGTGCCGCCAGTCGCCCTTCTCCGGGGCGTCCCTTGGAGCTGGGTGGTGCGGTCATCTGGTCATCCGTGCGGACGACGGGTGTGACGGTGCTCATCTTCACTCCTTCCCCAGCGCGAGTTCGAGATCACGCTGCAGGGTGGCCAGGGACGTGCGAACGGACGCCTGTGAACCGGTGACCGCTCCCAGAACGTTCTTGATGAGTGCCGTTTCGACCGCTGCCGCCTGGGGTGGCGCGGGGATCGGCGCGGTGGTCGGGTGGGCGTCAAGGGTTCCGTAGAACACTTGCCAGTGCTTGGGACCGTGCGGTTTGTAGAGCTCGGTGTTGTGCGAGCGGCGGGCGCTGTTGGAATCCGGGTTCTTCTGCGCGATCGCCATGCCTTCGCGCGAGACACAGAACTTCAACCATTCCCAAGCAGCGTCCTTGCGCTTGGAATCCTTCATGATGGCGTAACCAGCAGCGCCGAACTGGTGCTGCTGGGTGCGCCCCTTCGGGAAGTAGCACACGTCATAGTCGTCTCGCTCCATGCCAGCTTGGGCCAAGCCGTGCACCCAGTAACCACCGGAGGGCGTCATGCCGATGACACCTGATCCGAAGCGGCTCACCAGCTCATTGCCGCCACCCTGGGCCGGCGAGGAGCCCAGACCATCGGCCACCAGGGACTGCAGGAATTCAAAGCTCTCCAGCACCTTGGGATCATCGGCATTCGGCTCGGTCCACCGGTAGCCGCCACTGCGGTTCTTCTCGTGGGGGTAGAAGGCGTCCCAGAGCCACTTGCCTCCCTCGAATCGACTCGGCTTGAGGAAGGAGGTGTCGTTGCTGTACAGCCACGGAACGACGCCGCCCCACATGCGATTGGTCCAGAAGAAGGGGCGGAAGGCGCCCGTCGCACTACGCTTCATCGCCATCAGATGGCTGCGGAAGTCGTCCCAGCTCCAGTCCATTCGCGGATAGTCCAGACCAGCAACATCCATGGCCTTGGCCGAGAAGTAGATGTTCGCCGCATTCCAGCTCAAGGGCAACTGGAAGAGACTGCCCTGGTACATGAATGCCTCGATCAGCGACGGGTGCACGTCATCGAAGAACTCCCGCATCTCCTCGTGGTCGCGCGTGACGAACTCATCCAGTGGATGGGCGAGGCGCTCGGCAAAGAGCTGCGTGCCTTCCGTGGCCACCATCACCACGTCCGGTGGGGTTCCAGCAGCAACCAGCGTCAGGATCTTGGCGAAGAAGTCACCCCAGTCCGTTCCCTGGATGGGGACGATCCGCACCTTGATGTCGGGCTGCTTCACCTGGAATGCGTCGATGAGCCCTTGGTTGGAGGCGGCGTCCTGGGCCGTGCCGTTGATCGCGATGCTGAGTTCGTCGCGACCACGTCCGGGAATGTCGCGGCCAGAGAGCCGCTTCCAGCTGAGTGCGGTGCCAACCGCCCCGGCACCGGCGGTACCAAGCAAGGCACGGCGTGAAAGGTCTGCCATAGTGCACTCCTCATTGAGAACCTGACACGTGTCAGCCTAGATCCTTCTTGCGCTGATCCGCAAGGATTCCCACGGATTCATTCCGTCCACGCGCTAGCGTCGAGTCCATGAGGACTCGACAGCTCGGTCCATTCACCGTCAGCGCCATCGGGATGGGTTGCATGCCCCTGAGCATGGCCCGGGAGCCGCAGCCCAGCCCGGAGCAGGCGCGCGCCACCATCCACGCGGCGCTGGACGCCGGAATCACCTTCTTCGACACCGCCGACATCTATGCGCCCAGCTGGGACCAGATGGGTCACAACGAACGCGTGGTGGCTGACGCGCTGCGCGGGATCTCCGGCCGTGACGGCATCGTGGTGGCCACCAAGGGCGGCATCACCCGCGGAGAGGGCGAGACTTGGGGCCGCGACGGCTCCAAGGCCTACCTGCGCAAGGCGCTGGAGGCATCCCTGCGCGCACTGGAGGTGGATTGCATCGACCTGTACCAGTGGCACCGCCCCGACCGCTGGAAGGTCTACGGCGAGGTGGTGCAGCACTTCGCCGACTTCCAGAAGGAGGGCCTGGTCAAGGCCATCGGCATCAGCAATGCCAATGTGGAGGAGATCGAGGTGGCCCAGGAGGTCCTCGACGAGGGCGGCCTGGTCAGCGTCCAGAACGAGTTCTCGCCGCGCTTCCGCAGCTCGGCCAACGAGCTCGCCCACTGCGACCAGCACGGCATCAACTTCCTGCCCTGGAGCCCGCTGGGCGGCACGGGCGGCGATGCGACGGCCGTCGGGGAACGCTTCTCGGCCTTCGGTGAGGTCGCCCGCGAGCACGGCGTGAGCCCGCAGCAGGTGGTACTGGCCTGGGAAATGGCCAAGAGCAGCAAGCTCATTCCGATCCCCGGCGCCAGCCGACCCGAGTCCATCACCGACTCCGCCAAGGCCGCCGAGCTGCAGCTGGGCGATGACGAGCTGGCGCTGCTCGACCGCTGACAGCCATTCTGGAGGCCACAAGGCCCCGGAACGAGAAGAAGGCCCCGACCATTCATCGGGGCCTTCTTCTCATTCAGGTGGTACACCGCCAGGGACTCGAACCCTGAACCCGCTGATTAAGAGTCAGCTGCTCTGCCAGTTGAGCTAGCGGTGCGCGCGA
>NZ_BAAGQL010000046.1:0-46455 GCF_054783495.1 Luteococcus sediminum
ATCCCGCCAACCGAGACGACCAGCAGACCTACCAGCCCGCCGCCTGACTCCCAATGGCCTCATCCACCTTGACAAATTCCGCCACGCCGTAGAGGATGCCGGCGCGCTCCATGCGGACGATCTTGTCGTCCAGGTTGTAGGCCTCCATCACGGTGGCCGCGTCGGGGGACAGCTTGGCGATGTACTTCGTGAGGTTGTCGGCCAGGTTCTTGTCGTCATTCAGCAGGGTCGTGAAGGTGTGCTGAGAGGTGTTGTAGAACCGCTGCCCGGCGATCTTCTTGAGCATCTTGTCCTGGCCGGGGCCGATCTCCACCAGCCCGTTGGCGAACTTCAGTACCTCGTCCTTGGTGTCTGCCAGGACGGCGTCCATGCGGCGAAGCACCAGCAGGGGCAGCATGACCGAGCCGTACTCGTGCTGCTTGAACGTGCCGCGGAGCTTGTCGGCCACCCGCCAGACGAACGCGACCTTGTCCTGAAAACCCTGCGGAGCCATGACTTCCCTTCAATGGTGTAGATGGGCTGACACTATCGAGGAACGCACTCTGCTGGTGGGCCTGCCGCGGGTCAGTCAGAACTCAGACGTGTAGTCACCATGACATGTTGAGTTTGCCGTCTGAAGTTGACAGTGCGAGTGAGCGAGAGGTCACGGGAAGGCAGACAGACCATGTGCCACGGATGGTGGGGTCCGAGTCGGCCGTCTGGACCGGCCACCGATCCCCGTCTACTTCCGCTGACGGCAACTCGCCGTATGACGTTCCGCGGATAATTATCTCATTCCGGCGTCTCTTGGGATCCTCGGCCGTGATCATCGGCAGCCCGTCGTTGGCAAACTCCGAAGATCTGTGGTCCCAACTGCCGAGGATCGCCTCATACGTCTCAGCGACTCTCTGAATGAATTCCGGATCGTGATTATGCTGCTCGATCTTGAATTCCAATTCAGGCTTGTTGATGGACCAATTTTGCCAAGAGGGATGGAATCCGGCATACCTCTTGGCTAAGATGTCAATCGACTCCTCGTCGCTCATGTTTGGAGGGCCGGGAACCTGAGCAATGCCATGGGTTCCGTTCCTTCGTCCGCAAGGAGTGATCCGCTCCAGCTTCCTCATCCACGGTGGCCTCTGAAGATTCTCTTCAAGGATGATCGCCATCAGAAGCACGGCGTCGCAGTCGTACCTGTGGCTTGCGATTGAGGCGGCTTCCTTCACTTGGGGTGGCAGAGCCTCCAAGGGTGCTGCGGGGCTGTCCTGTGGCTTGAGGGCCGTGAGGATGAACTTGGTGCCGCCAATCGCGAAGGCCACGAAGAGTGCTTGCCAAGCAGAGACTATGAGCTCTCTCGGTGTGGGCATGACGGGAGTCGCGACCGAAGCCAGAAAATGAGCCCCGAATACTGCTATTCCTGTGATCGCTACCCCGGTGCCATGGAGAATGATCAAACGGGGGCGTCTAAGTACAAATAGTGGTTCTTTGAGGACCGCCCCTACATCTGTAACCAGCAGGAAAGTAACTGCAAGTGCCCCCGCTGTGCAGGCTGTGTTATAGGACGACTGAAGTGCGAAGCTCGTTGCCAGTAGGCACGTGACGAAGGCGGGAAGGCCCCGGAAGATCAAGTGGCGTGGGAGCGAACCGCGTGACCAACTCTCCAGCATCGAGCGAGCGGACGCATACTGGGCCGGCCACTCGCTTGCGATCGACATGTACAAGACCTTCAAGGCCAGTCCGCCTAGTACGCCAACCACCACTCCGTGCCACATACAATGGGTCCCGTCTCTACTTCAAGTGACTTAGCCATGTTCGATGTCCATCGGACGCTGCTCTGGAGGCGCTTGTCGCCCTCTCTCCTGCTTGCGTGCAGCGATCTCTCATCGGGCCGATGAATGAGATTATCTTCCATCGGGCCTGTCGAGTCGCCTCTCATCAGGGTGGGGGAGTCCGGTGCCGAGCCGGATGTGCGCGCCTGCCCAGTGCTGACTATGTAGCGCGGCATAATTGATTCACCGTTGCTCGACGGCAGGATCCCCATGCACGCCCAGGATGTGAAGCTCATCGACCTCTTCCACGGGTCCGTGCGCTACCTCATGCCCATGTTCCAGCGCCCCTATGTGTGGGGTGAGGAGAGGGAATGGGCGCCGCTGTGGGCGGACATCCGACACCAGGCGGAGATGGTCCTCGCTGCCGGCCACCACGGTGACGCACCGTCGCACTTCCTGGGCGCCATCGTCACCGAACCGCGCGCCACTTTCGGCCTCACCGAGCACGTCGTCATCGACGGGCAGCAGCGCCTCACCACGTTGCAGCTCCTGATCGACGCCGCGGAGCGTATCGTCGACGAACTGGGCAATCCCTCGGATGCCGCAGACCTTCGGGTCATGATCCTCAACCAGGACTCCCACGGCAAGACGCCTGACGACGAGACCCGCTTCAAGGTGTGGCCCACCAACCGAGACCGGGAGGCCTTCGCCGCGGCCATGGACGACGCACGGCCAGTACCGTCCCAGTACGCCGAATCCCGTCTGGTGAAGGCCCATGACTACTTCACCGAGAGCATCAGGGGATGGGCGCTGGCCAGCGGAGAGCCCAGCGCGGCCGCCCGGCTTGGAGCCCTCGCTCGAGCCCTGCGCACCCAGCTGGTCCTCGTCGGCATCAGCCTCTCGCAGGGTGACAATGTCCAGGCCATCTTCGAGACCCTCAACTACCTCGGAGCCCCGCTGCTCGCCGCGGACCTGATCAAGAACCACCTCTTCCAGCGAGCCGAGAAGGAGCACCGCAACCTGGAGCAGCTGCACAAGAAGTACTGGGCGGGCTTTGACGGCGACGGGAATGGCGACGAGTACTGGCGGGAGAAGGTCCGCCAAGGTCGCCTCACCCGGCCCCGGATTGACCTCTTCCTGACCCATTGGCTCGTGATGAAGCTCGGACGCGAGGTGCCCAGCGATCGGATCTTCGCCGAGTTCCGTGATTGAGTCTCCAAGGATGTTGTCAACGTCGAGGACCTGATGAAGGAGCTCCACACCGACGCGATGGCCTACCGGAAGTTCATGGATGCGCCACGCGGCAGCGTGGAGGAGACCTTCCGCTACCGGGTACTGGAGGTCCTCGACGCCAATGCTGTGATGCCTGCTGTCCTGTGGGTGATCGCCCATGACGTCCCCGCCGACGAGCGACAGCTGGCCCTGGAATCGCTGGAGAGCTGGCTGGTTCGTCGGGCGATTCTTCGCCTCGGTTCCAAGGACCTGAACCACATCACGATCGACCTGATCAAGCGTCTCCGTGGCGCCGAGGCTGTCCAAGCCGGCAGCGTGATCCGCGAGTTCCTCGCCGAACAGACCGCGCCCACGCGCCTGTGGCCCGATGACGCGTCCATCGTCGAACACCTGCAGACGGCCCCCTTCTACAAGCAGGCCAAGCGCAGCGTGAACCGCATGCTCCTGGAAGCGGCGGAGGAAATGCTTCGCAAGGGATCCCGGGCGGAGGAACTCTGGTGCCCGCGCGACCTCTCGGTGGAACACGTCATGCCCCAGAAATGGACCACACACTGGCCGCTGGACGGTGACGACCCGGTGGCAGCCGAACGACGGGACCTCCTGGTCCAGACGCTCGGCAACCTCACGCTGGTGACCCCGGGGCACAATTCCGCCCTGTCCAACAATGCCTGGGTCGCGGATAACGAGAAGGGAAAGCGCGACTACCTCCGTGCCAATGCTGTGCTCAAGCTCAACGCGGCGTTGTTCACGCTGGACGACTGGACTGAATCACGGATCGCAGAGCGCGGACCCAAGCTGGCGGAGTTGGTTGTCCGGGCATGGCCCCGGCCCGCAGGTGGCCCGGCCACCAAGGACTTGCTGGCGAGCCCGACGCGCCAAAAGCGCACCACCGGGGCCGGTCGTGCCGTCTACGAGATCCACGGCCCCGACTTCTCGGAAAGCGACCTCACTCGTCGCGCAGCCCTGCGTCAGATGATCCAGCGGGTGCATGCGGCTGGTGTGAGCATGGAGCTCATCGGCGCGACGATGAGCACGGCCCGGTTCCGTCAGGTCCCGGGGATCCTCGAAGGCCAAGAACTCTTCCACCAGCTCGTGGCCAGGTTCGGTGTCAATCCCGACTACGAGAGTCGCTGGTTGCTGGACCAGCCCATCCACGAGGCGGGCTCCACGTGGGTGCTGCAGGAAGGGATGGGCCAGAACCATGCCCACACCGCGCTGGACAAGCTCTCCGCCGTGGCGGACGGTTTCGGCTGGTCCACCGCGGCCCGCAGCGCCGGCGGTGTGCGGCACCCGGACGACGATGATGCCGGTCGCTGGTGGTGCATCCACAACGACCAGATCCCCGGAGAAGAACTGCAGGCGGGTGGCTTCGTAAGCATCGGCTGGGACCTGCTGGGGGATCTCCGTGTGCTCGGTGCTGACCGCGAGGGCATCAAGGAATCGCTTCGTGCCCATTACCCCGGCGCAAAGGAAGGTGCCTACACCAACTGGGCCTCGATGGTTGCCAAGTTCTCGCACGAGCTGGAGCCCGGCGATTGGGTGATCTCACCGGTCAAGGCATCCAGGACGGTGGACATCGGCGTCATCACTGGCCCCTATTGGTACGAGGAGACGGCAGTCTCGCACCGTCACCGCCTGCCCGTGCAATGGATGGCCACTGGGCTGGACCGCGACGAATTCTCGCTCGACGCGCGCTACGAGATCGGAGGCGCCCTGACACTCTTTCGCGTGAGGCGCACCGTCGCCGAGTTCGCCGATCAGGTCGAGCTGCCTTTGTCGAATCAGACTGCGGATCTCCACTAAGGCTTGGCTGGCCGGTTGATCCGGACAACGCATCTAGTATTAGATGCATCTGTCCTCTGGATAGCAGGTAGATGCATTCAATATTAAGGGGATTGGTCATGGTTGAGATCTTCCGCACTCCCGAACTCGACGCGCACGACCGCGCCGTCATCGGCGAGATCAACGGCATGAAGCGCGAGCTGGCCACCCATCTGCGCGCCACGCGACGCTGGCATGGCGGGCTGCGTCGCAGCGCCCAGGCACGCGCCGTCCAGGGGTCCAACACCATCGAGGGCTACACGGTGGACTCCGCGGACGCCCTGGCAGCCATCGACAATGAGGAACCGCTGGCCGCCAGCCAGCAGACCTGGGCCGAGGTCACCGCCTACCGCCGGGTGCTCACCTACGTGATCAATGTCGCGACCCAACCGGACTTCGTCATTGACGCCCAGATCCTGCGGACACTGCACTTCATGCTGCTCGAGCACGACCTGGCGAAGTCGCCGGGCCTCTACCGCACCGGCGAGATCTACGTCCGTGACGCGCGAGGCGACCGCATCGTCTACCAGGGGCCCGCGCCGGAGCAGGTGGCAGATCTGATGGCCTCCCTCATCGCGTCACTCCATGATCCGGCAGCGCAGGATCCGATGGTGCGAGGCGCCATGGCCCATCTGAACCTGGTCATGATCCATCCCTTCCGTGACGGCAACGGCCGCATGGCAAGGGTCCTCCAGACCATGGTGATGGCCCGCGACCGGATCATCACGCCGGAGTTCGCCAGCATCGAGGAGTGGCTGGGCAACAACACCGACGACTACTACCGGGTGCTGGCCCTCACTGGGCAGGGCGGATGGCATCCCGAGCGCGACACCCGACTGTGGGTGCAGTTCAACCTCCGCGCCCACCACATGCAGGCCCAGACGGTCCGGCGGCGCTTCCGCGAGGCGGCGGAACTGTGGGGCGAGCTCGACGTGCTGGTCAGCACCCGAAAGCTGCCCGAGCGCGTCACCGACGCGCTGTTCGACGCCTACCAGGGCAGGCGTGTGAGCCGGGCCACCTACCTGCAGCGGATGGGGGTCTCCGACCCGCGCACCGCCACCAAGGACCTGCAGCGGCTGGTCGCCGAAGGCCTGCTGGACGTCCGCGGTGAGACGCGCGCAAGGCACTACCTGATGGGCCCCGAACTCCGGCGGCTCAGCGACGCGCTGAAGGCACGACGCCAACCCCTGGCGGACCCGTACCCGACGATGGAAGCCCGGCTGCGGCTACCAGCGACGGAGGAGCCGGCCGACGTACCACTGTTCTGAGCATCCTCGCCGTCGGCGCCAGCCGCCGGCAGCAGACCCTCACTCCAGCAGCGCGCGGAAGTCGTCGGCACTGAGTGCACCGGTGATGGCGGACTCGCCACCGTCCACCACCTGGCTGAACAGTTCGCGTTTGTGTTGCTGCAACTGCATCACCTTCGCCTCGATGGTGTCGGTGCTTGCCAGGCGGTAGACCATCACTGTGTTCGCCTGTCCGATGCGGTGGGCGCGGTCGATGGCCTGCGCCTCGGCGGCGGGGTTCCACCACGGGTCGGTGACGAAGACGTAGTCGGCCTCGGTGAGGTTGAGGCCGAAGCCGCCGGCCTTGAGGCTGATCAGGAAGACGCTGGCCTTGCCGCTGCGGAACTCGTCGATGCGTTCCTGGCGTTTGCGGGTCCGCCCGTCAAGGTAGGTGGTGCGGATCCCTTCCGTCTTGAATCGCTGCTCGACGAGCCGCAGGAAGCTGGGGAAGGAGCTGAAGACCAGCGCCTGGTGGTCGGCGGCCACCACGTCGGCCATCATCTCGGCCAGCACGTCGATCTTGGCCGAGGCCACCGACTCGTCCGCAGGGTCGACGAGCCCGGCCGCCAGGCTGAGTTGTCGCAGCCGGGTGAGCGCCGCCAGCACCTCCACCCGGTGACGTTGCAGGTCGCCGAGCAGGCCGAGCACCTTCTTGCGCTCCATCGTCAGGCGGCGGTCGTAGATGCGCCGGTGGGCTGGTGCCAGCTCCACCTCGATCACCTGCTCCTGCTTGGGCGGCAGCTCGGGTGCGACGGATTCCTTGGTGCGGCGCAGCATGACGGGCTTGATGCGGCGCAGCAGCCGCGCCAGCGTCTCCGCGGCGCCTTCACCGCCCGCCTCGACCGGCTTGGCGTAGTCGCTGCGGAAGGCGACGGGATCGGGGAAGAGCCCCGGGACGCTGAGGGAGAGCAGCGACCACAGGTCCATCAGGTTGTTCTCCAGCGGCGTCCCGCTGAGGCAGAAGCGCGAGCCGCAGCCGATCTGTCGCATCGCCTTGTAGGTCTGTCCCTTCGGGTTCTTCACGAACTGCGCCTCGTCCAAGAAGACCATGTGCCAGTCGATGCCGGCGAACTCCTCGACGTCGAGCCGCGCCACCGCATAGCTGGTGATCACGATCCGCGCCTCCCCGATCGCCTCGGCCAGACTGGTGCCGCGCTTTCGTGCGGTCTGGGGAAGGGCCACGCACCGAAGGTGCGGCACGAAGCGTTCCGCCTGCTCCAGCCAGCCACCCACCACGCTGGACGGGCACACCACCAGCACCGGTCCGGGCTGGCCGCGTTCGTCGGCAAGCGCGATGGCGGCCAGGGCCTGCAGCGTCTTGCCCAGGCCCATGTCATCGGCGAGGATGCCGCCCATTCCCATGTCCTGCAGGAAGTCCAGCCAGTGCATTCCGTCGAGCTGGTAGGGCCTGAGCTCTGCCCGCAGCAGTGCGGGCGGCGCGGCAGGCGCTTCCGCTCGTCCGGTGCGCAGGCGTCGTGCCGCCTCCTGCCAGGCCTGCGCCTCGCGCCGCACCACGCCAAGTTCTGCGAGGTCTTCGAACCAGCTGGCGTGTTCGCGGTGCAGCCGGGCCCGCACCAGGGTCTCGTCATCGGGGTCGACGACGAGTTCCGCCTCCTGCAGCAGTTCCCGGAGTCGTTCCAGCTCGGGCTGGTCGAGGCTGATCCAGGCGCCCGAGTCCAGCAGCAGGTGGTCGTGGCCGGCCGCCAGTGCCCGCAGCAACAGCGGCAGTGGCACCGGGACCCCGTCGACGCTCATGTCGATCGCCAGGTCGAACCAGTCGCGCCCCTCCACCGGATCGACGCTCAGTCCAAGCTTGGTGCCGGTCACTTCACGCGCCCGGGTCAGGTCGCCGCGGTGGACGATGACGACATCGTCGTGGTCCTCGAAGCCCTCCAGTTGTGCGAGCAGCCGCAAGGCCGGTGCGCCCTCCAGGACCACCTCGGTGGGTGGCGGCGAGGGCACGTCCACTCCTGCCATCACCTGGTGCACCAGCGGCCACAAGCCCTGCTCCGCTTCACGATCCCGGATCGCCAGACCAATCCCGGAACGTGCCGTCACGTCGGGGCCCGCGTCTCGGCCGCCATAGCGATAGCCCAGCGTCACGCGAGCCGTCACCGGGTGCAGCGAATCGCTGGCGACGGCGGTCACCTCCACCAGCAACTTCGGGGGCTCGACCGTCGGGAGTTCCACGTCGGGGGCCAGCCGGATCTCGACGCGACGGGCCAGCTGCGGCAGGTACTGCAGGGCGAATTCGGCAAGGTCGTCGCCCGGGATCTCCACCGGCGGCGCGGTGGCGATGTCGTGCTGCTGGTGGGTGAGGGCATGCCGGAAACCCGCGACCAGCGCGCCGCCGTCGGGGGCCTCCAGCACAACCCCGTGCGCGGGATGCCCGAGCAGGGCCGTGGGGTTCAGGGCCTGTTCCCCGGAGAGCACCACCGGGGCCACCTGCAGCCGGGAGGTGTCGCCATCGGGATGGTCGATTCCGACGACGAGGTCCAGCACGGGCCCGCCGAACAGCATCGGGTGTGTCCCGGATGCCGGCACGAGTTCGACGCCCACGTCCTGCGCCTCGTCGAGTAGCGACCACACCTCGTGGTCGAGCTGCGACAGGGTGAGGGCGGTGGGTCTGCGGTAGCCGTAGTAGGAGTAGGAGGTGCTGCGCGCCCGGTCACCACAGTCGGCCAGCGCCTGCATGACGTCCAGGTGCGAGCGCAGGAAGGTCGATTCATAGCGCAGCGTGTCCCATCGCAGGTTGCCCTTCACCCAGTTGCCGCGTTTTCCCAGTCGCATGGGCTTGAACTCCACGTCGGGCCCGACGCGGCGGTACTCGATGGCCATCGGCTCCCGCCCGGTCTGGGTGGGGGAGTCCACGGCGCCGGCCATCTCCTGCAACTGGGCTCGCCATGCGCCAGTGGGGTGTTGACGCGCGCGATTGCGCAGCTCCACGAGGACGGCGACGCAGTGCTTGCAGTCCTCGCCCACCGGGCAGGAACACAGGCAGGACAGCATGTGGGGCGCGAGGGAGATTCCGGCCCGCACCGCGTTGCGGGCCGATGCCCCGACGGGGCGGATGACGACCCGGTAGAGCTGGCTCGCGCTCCCGGCCACCTGCCCGCGGATCACGTCGCCATCCAGTACCTCGACGGCCAGCACGCGCCCTCGACGCGCATAGTCCGCGCCGCGCTCGACGGTCGGGACGTCGAACCATCGCCGCAGCGTTGGGTCGTCGAACTGGCTGAGCCACTCGGGCACGTCGTGAGGCATGGAACCAGCCTTGCACGACGAGGTCAGGGCAGCGGAGACGCGTCACGCCAGAAGGCCTCGGGAAGGCCAACAGGATAGGGCTCCACCGGATCCCCCGCGCGCCAGTCCGTCGCCACCACGTCCGCCGGGAAGTGCAGCGTGGTCTCCTCGAAGCGCACCCCGAACCGGGTGAGCAGGCGTCGTCGCAGCCCGAAGAACTCTCCGGCGACGAACTGGTGCTCGAAGCGGCCAGAGACCCGATTGCTGTGCAGCCGGTCCCCCCGCCACACCTGGTGGACCGTGGTGGGCCCCAGCAGCAGCGCGCACAGTCGGTCCACGCACTCGGTGAAGACCTCCTCCACCTCCTCGTCGCCCATCTCGGCGAAGTCCGCTCCGGCCTCCGCCCCGGCGACGCGACCAAAGAACACCTCCGCGGTGGGCCAAACCGTCAACAGCGCCACCCGGCGCGGGTCTCCGGGCACCCGAAGGTGCAGCCGCAGCGGGCGGTCGTCATCGCCCGGTTCCACCATCCACTGCACCGACGGATGCCGCTCCATGGCCCACGGCGCCATGACGGCCAGCTGTTCGATGTCGGGCCGGATCGTCTTCTCCATGGCCAGCGCACCGCGCCCGTGAGACTCGGATTCCGCGACCACGCGAAAACCCAGCGACTCGTACAACCGCCGCGCGGGAAGGTTGTCGGCGAACACATTGAGCGTCGCGCGGGTGGCGCGGGCGTATTCGGGGCTGTGCAGCCGGGCGTGCTCCAGCAGCTCGGTGACGAGCAGACGCCCCAGTCCCTCCCCGCGCCGTGCCGGATCGACGAGCAGCCGTCCAATGTGCACCGCACCCTCGCGCAGTGTGAACGAGCCGGTGGCCACCAGCTGTCCGTCGGCCACCAGGGAGCGCACCTGCCAGCCGTCCTCGCTGGTCGCCAGCAAGTCCTTCCCCTGCAGGGGAAAGCGCAGCTTCGGGCCGGCGAAGACCAGCAGCTCCTCCGCACTGGCGATCCAGGTGCCGATCACCTCCGCATCGGCAGCGGTGGTGGCACGCATCTCGACCTCAGGTGTGGTCATGCCCTCATCATGCCTAGCCCTGAGCCCAACCGGACGCGCGACTCGGCCACCAACCACTCGCCATCGGCCGCCACCAGGTCCTGCCGCACGTCGAGGGGCCAGGCCTGTCCAGAGCCGTCAGGCCGGTAGCCGGTGGTGATTCGTCCCTGCAGCGAGGCCTTGTCTCCGTCCACCTCCACCTGGACGTCGTGCTCGACCACCTGGTGGTAGACGAATTCCCCGGCGCGCATGCCGGCGAGCCACTCCTTCAGCGGCTGGAGATAGCCGGTCATGTGCACCAGCACCGCGTCCTGGGTGAAGCACTGGCGCAGCTGGTCGGTGTCGGCCCCGTCCATCGCCTGCAGCTGGACCTTCCAGTTGTGCAGGATCTCTTCGCGGGCCGCGTCGTCGGGGGTGTTCAATGCTCCATCCTGCCCCGGCCGCGCAACAAAAAATACCGTCCGCTCCTCGGAGGTTGCCGCCTATTCACCACCGATACCCCTACGGTGGACGAGGAAGATGCCACCGACGTCGATGACACCAGGAGCATTCGTGAGCCATCCGGGTCCAAGACAACCCCGCCCGTCCACGCCCGCCAAGGCTGCCAAGACCTTCCTGCGGGAGGTGAACTACCCCCACCAGATCCATCCGGCGCTGGTGCCGGGCGTCTCGGTGGAGGACCAGAGGATCCGCTACGGCATCGACAAGGGCATTCTCCTGGCTGTCGGCGCGCTGATCGTCGCTTTCGTCGGGTGGGGCCTCGCCTCACCGCAACAGGTCTTCGACGTCTCCAGCTCGGCGCTCACCTGGGTGATGCGCAACCTCGGCTGGACCTTCAACATCCTGGCGATCGGCATGGTGCTCTTCCTGCTGGTGATCGCCTTCTCCCGCTTCGGCAGGATCACGCTCGGCCTCGACGGCGAGGAGCCCGAGTACTCCACCGGGTCCTGGGCGGCGATGCTCTTCGGCGCCGGAATCGGGATCGGCATCATCTTCTTCGGCCCCTACGAACCCCTCACCTACTACCTGAGCCCCCGCCCGGGCGCGCACTACGACGCGAACTCAGCGATGGCCGTGAAGGGCGCGATCGCGCAGGCCGCCCTGCACTGGGGACTGAATGCCTGGGCGATCTACGCCATCGTCGGGCTTGCCGTCGCCTACGTCTCCTACCGTCGCGGCCGGGTGCCGCTGATGAGCTCGGTGGTCACTTCGCTGTGGGGTGGCCGCAGTGACAGCCCCGTCGCCCGCATCATCGATGGCCTGGCGATCATCGCGACCCTCTTCGGCACCGCCGCCAGCCTGGGCATCGGCGCGCTGCAGATCGCCCGCGGTGTGGAGGTCGTCGCCGGCTGGGGCCCCACCGGCAACCGTCTCGCGCTGGGCATCATCGCCGTGCTGACCATCGCGACGATCATCTCGGCGGTCTCGGGCGTGGCCAGGGGCATCCGGTGGCTGAGCAACATCAACATGGTGATGGCGCTGGGCCTGGCGGTCTTCTTCTTCGTCGTGGGCCCGACGGCCTTCCTGATGAACACCGTGCCGGCGGCGATCGTCGACTACTTCGGGCACCTGCCCGACATGCTGAGCGCCAACATGGCCGAGGGCCCCGAGATGGAGCAGTTCCTGTCCTCCTGGACCACCTTCTACTGGGCCTGGTGGGTGAGCTGGGCACCCTTCGTCGGCGTCTTCACCGCCAAGATCTCGCGCGGACGCACCATCCGCCAGTTCGTGCTGGGCGTGCTGCTGATCCCCTCGTCGATCATCGTGCTGGCCTTCGCGATCCTGGGCGGCACGGCGATCTGGCTGCAGCGACGGGCCGTCGCGGCCGGCGACACCGCCATGGCCATCGCCCCCGACGGCACGGCCGCCTCGCTGCCGCTGCCGGCCGAGATCTTCTACAAGGTGGTGGAGCAGCTGCCCGGCGGCGGGGTGGTCTCGGCGCTGGTGATCGTGATGCTGGGCGTCTTCTTCGTCACCACCTCCGACTCGGCCTCGCTGGTGAACTCGCAGCTCGCCCAGCGCGGCAACCCGTCGCCCAACAAGCTGGTGACGGCCTTCTTCGCGCTGTGCATGGCCGGCATCGCAATCGTGATCCTGCTCTTCGGCGGCCGCAATGCCCTGCAGGGCCTGCAGAACCTGATCGTGGTGACGGCCCTGCCCTTCGCACTGGTGCTGGTGCTGATGGCGGTGGCCCTGGTGAAGCTCCTGCGCAATGACCCGCAGGCGATCCGCGAGAACTATGAGCAGTGGGCGCTGGAGAAGGCCGTCAAGCACGGCGTGGCGACCTATGGCGACAACTTCGCACTGACCGTCGAGCCCACCGACGACGAGCGCGCCACCGGCGGCGACTTCGACTCCACCTCGCCCGAGCTCACCGAGTGGTATGCCCGCACCGACGAGGACGGCAACCCGGTCGACTACGACTACGAGAAGGGCGAGTACGTCGAGCCGAAGTGACCCCAGACGGCAGAAGGGCTTCCGCCAGCGGCGGACAGCCCTTCAGCCGGGCAGCCGCCCTCCCTACTGTGAAGACATGAGCGAGAACCCGTACAAGAATGACGCAGACCAGGATCCCGACCAGCAGCGTCCCGAGGTGGACCAGGCCGACCAGTCGATGCAGGCCGACCCGCGCGAGGACACCCCGACCGCCGACGCGGGCGAGGTCGACGGCAAGTCCGACCCTCGCGAGAACTGACCGCTTCGACGGAGCGGACGACCGCCCAGCCTCCCGAGCGCCGCGCCCTGTGCATGACGTGGTTCGGGGTGCTGGGCGCGACCGTGCTCGCAAGCTGGTTCTTCTCTCTGCTCCACTTCCCCTCTCCACCGCTCTTCGGCGCCCTGTTCGCGGGCATGCTCCATGCCGTCAGTGGCCGCGGCCCCACCATGGACCTGCCGACGGCCGGTTCGGTGGCCGGTCAGGCACTGATCGGCATCTCGATGGGTTCCCTTCTCGACCTGGCCACCCTGCGCGCGCTGGGCGGTAACTGGTTGCCGATCGGCGCCGTGACGCTGGCCACGTTGGTCCTGAGCCTGGTGCTGGGGCAGCTCTTCGCCCGTCTGGGCGGACTCTCCCGGGCGACGGGCACCTTCGCCATGATCGCCGGCGGCGCCTCCGGGATCACCGCGATCGCCCGGGAACTCGGTGCCGACGACCGGATCAGTTCCGTGGTGCAGTACCTGCGCGTGGTGATGATCCTGATGGGCATGCCGGTGGTGACCACGCTGGTCTTCCGGCCCCCACTCCACGAGCCGGCCCCGACGGTCCCCGTCGCCCACGCGGCCTGGTGGGCCGACCTGCTCTTCGTCGCCGTCAGCACCGCGGTGGGGGTGGGACTGGCGCGGCTGGTCCACTTTCCGTCGGGCCATCTGCTGGGCCCGCTGCTCGTGGCCAGCATCATCACGATCTCCGGCGTGCTGGGACCCGTGGCCGAGCCGACGTGGCTGGCGGCCGTCGGCTTTGCGCTGGTGGGGCTACAGGTGGGGCTGCGCTTCACCCGGGCGAGCCTGCGGCAGGTCGGGCGGCTGCTGCCGCTGTCGGTGGCCATGATCCTGCTGGTGGTGCTCGGCTCGGCAGCACTGGGGGTGGCGCTCGCGCAATTCACCGGCGTGCCGCAGCTCGACGCCTACCTCGCCACCACGCCCGGCGGGCTCTATGCGGTGCTGGCGACGGCCGCCTCCAGCGGGGCGAACGTCACCTTCGTGCTGGCCGTGCAAGTGGTGCGGCTGGTCCTGGTGCTGGCCAGCGCACCGCTGCTGGCCCGCTGGTTCCGCGGCCATCCCGGACGCTGGGAGCAACCCGCTTGAACGATCTGCGACACTGGGTCGTAGACAATTCCCCATCGAGCAGGAGTTCCACGATGCGCCGCAGCACCGCCCTCGCCCTCATCACCCCCGCCCTGGCCGCCGCCCTCGGCCTGACCGGCTGTTCCTCGTCCGAGCAGGCCACCCCGGCGGCCACCACGGCGGCCTCGTCGGCACCTGCCGCCTCCGAGGATGCCGTCCAGAGCAAGCTGGCCCAGCTGGACCTCGACGGCAAGGACGTCGTCACGGTCATCAACAGCCTCGACCAGACCCAGGAGGACAAGAAGATCGACCTCAACGGCTCGGTCCGCCAGGACGAGCTGCTGCTCACCTCGGGCGAGGACAAGTCCACCGAGACCTCGATCCCGATGCCCAAGGACAAGACCTATGTCTCGGTCGCGCCCTATGTCGACAAGACCCACGAGTGCTTCGCCCACCACCTCACCGGCTGCCAGGGCGAGCAGGTGGGCAAGGACTTCCAGGTGACCTTCACCGACGCCCAGGGCAAGAAGATCATCGACGAGAAGGCCACCACCTACGACAACGGCTTCCTCGGCTTCTGGGTGCCCCGCGACGTGAAGGGCACGCTGATCATCAGCGGCGAGCAGGGCAAGGGCAGCATCCCGCTGTCGACCGCCGCCGATGCCCCCACCTGCATCACCACCCTCCAACTGGCCTGACTCCAAATGATCCAGGAGCACCCATGAAGACCATGTCCCTTGCCGTTGTCGCCGTCGCGGCCCTCGCGCTGGCCGGCTGCGGTTCGAACACGGCCGAGCCGTCGGCGACCACGACGACCACCACCACGACCACGTCCACCCCGGCGGCGTCGAGCAGTGCCTCCTCGCCCGAGATGATGTCGGCCCAGCCCGTGGCGGGCCCCCACAACGGCGATGACGCGATGTTCGCCCAGATGATGATCGTCCACCACCAGGGGGCGCTCGACATGTCGAAGCTGGCTCCCACTCGGGCCGGCAGCGACGAGGTGAAGGCGCTGGCCACCCGCATCGAGAAGGCGCAACAGCCTGAGATCGACCAGATGACCAGCTGGCTGCGCAGCTGGAACGAGCCGCTCGAGGCGGGCCACGGCGCCCACGACATGCCGGGCATGGACATCAACGGCCAGACCCAGGAAGAGGTCAACAAGAAGCTCGCCGCGCTCAAGGGCACCGACTTCGACCGCTACTACCTGGAGTCGATGATCGCCCACCACGAGGGTGCGGTGGTGATGGCCAAGGACGAGATCGCCAAGGGCGAGAGCCCCGACGCCAAGAAGCTGTCGGAGGAGATCATCTCCTCCCAGGCTGCCGAGATCGCCGAGATGAAGAAGATGCTCGCTGCGCTCTGAGCCCACTCGCTGCCCGCTGCCCCGCTCCGATCAGGGGGTGGCGGGCAGCGTGTTGTTCCGGCGCACCAGCACCAACAAGAAGATCTCGGAAGATCTGGGTCTGTGGGGAACCCAGATCTTCCGAGATCTTGTGCGTGGCGCCCGGTTGGGCGCCGATCAGGCCTGCCTCAGCTGACGAGGCTGGCCAGAATGCCGGCGACGGCGACGATGCCGGCGATCGTCACGAAGACGTTCGAGGCGCGGCCGCGGTACTCCTTGAGTGCGTCGATCTTGTGGATGGCATACATCGGCAGCAGGTAGAGCACGATGGCGATGACCGGACCGGACAGGCTCTCGATCAGGCTCAGCACGCTCGGGTTGATGATCGCCACGATCCAGGTGGTGATGAACATGAAGACCGCGACACCGATCTGCAGGCTGCGCTGGGGCACCTTCGTGCCGTGGGAGTCCACGAAGCGCACGATGCCCGCCAGGCCCTCGGCGGCACCCAGGTAGTGACCGAAGAAGGACGAGGCGATGGCCAGGATCGCCACCACCGGGCCCAGGTAGCTGATGAAGGGCGCATTGTGCACATTGGCCAGGTAGGACAGCACGGGCAGGTTGGCGGCGCGGGCCTCGGCCAGACCGTCCTTGCCCAGGGCCAGCACACAGGACCAGACGAAGCTCATGGCGAACAGCACCAGCAGCATGGTGGTGCGCTTGAGGATCCAGGAGGCCTCCTCGGCCGAACGCCGCCCGTACTTCTTCTTCTTCGACAGGGAGAACGGCGAGATCGCGGGAGAGTGGTTGAAGGCGAAGATCATCACCGGGATCATCAGCCAGGTGGTCTTGAGGAATTCGCCGATCGAGCCGTTGCCGGCCTGTGTGAACAGGTCAAACTTCCACGACGGGATCAGGTAGAGCGTCACGCCGAAGAGCACGGCGATCAGCGGGTAGACCAGCCAGCCGGTGACCACCAGCATGATGCGCTCACCGGCCAGCAGCACGGCCATCATGAGTGCGATCAGCACCCCCGACAGGATCCAGCGCGGCGGGGAGGGCATGCCCAGCTGGTTGACCATCAGGCTGTCAATCGTGTTGGTGATGCTGACTCCGTAGATCAGCACGATCGGGTAGATGGCCAGGAAGTACAGCACCGTCACCAGTCGTCCGGCACCCTCACCGAAGTAGCCGCGCACCACATGGGTGATGTCGTCGGTGGCGCTGGGGGCAGAGCAGATCATCCGTGACAGCGCCCGGTGCGACAGGTAGGTCATCGGGGCGATGAGGATCGTCACGAGGGCGAGCGGCCAGATGCCGCCCGCGCCCGCGTTGATCGGTAGGAAGAGGATGCCGGCGCCGATGGCGGTGCCGAACAGGCTGATGACCCATTCCCGGTTGAACTTCTTGTCGGTCGGGGCCTCGACCACTGGGGTCTGGGTCCCTTCCATGGTGGATGACGACAATGTCTCCATACCTTTCATACCTGTGTTGGCAGTCAGCACAGGGTGTAGTTGACCGCAAGACCTCCGGTGGAGGTCTCCTTGTACTCGCTTCGCATGTCCGCACCGGTGGTGCGCATGGTGAGGATGGCCGCGTCGAGGCTGACCAGGTGGCCGCCGTCTCCCCGCAGGGCGATGCGGGCCGCGTTGATCGCCTTGTTGGCGGCGATGGCATTGCGCTCGATGCAGGGGACCTGTACCAGGCCGCTGATCGGGTCACAGGTGAGACCAAGGTTGTGCTCGATGCCGATCTCGGCGGCATTCTCCACCTGGCGGGGGGTGCCTCCGAGCACCTCGCAGAGGGCGCCGGCGGCCATCGAGCAGGCCGAGCCGACCTCGCCCTGGCAGCCGACCTCGGCGCCGGAGATCGAGGCATTGGTCTTGAACAGGATGCCGATGGCGCCGGCGGTGAGCAGGAAGTCGACGATGGTGTCGTCGTTGGCCTTGGGCGAGAACTTCACGAAGTAGTGCAGGACGGCGGGAATGATGCCGGCCGCGCCATTGGTGGGCGCGGTGACCATGCGGCCGCCTGCGGCATTCTCCTCGTTGACGGCCAGGGCGTACAGGTTCACCCAGTCGGTGGCCTCCAGCGGATCGCCGGTGCGGCCCTGTTCGTTGAGCTCACGGAAGAGCTTGGGGGCGCGGCGGGGCACCTCCAGCCCACCGGGCAGGGTGAACTGTTCGCTGGTGCAGCCGGCGGTGACGCAGTCCTGCATCACCTGCCAGATCTTGAGCAGGGCCGCACGGGTTTCGGACTCGGGACGGAACTGGTTCTCACGGCGCATCACCAGATCACCGACGCGCAGGCCGGTCTCGTCGCAGAGCTTGATCAGCTCGACGGCATTGCTGAAGTCGTAGGGGATCTGGTTGCCGACGGCGTCGCCCACCTGGCGGTCCTCGCGCACCGCGATGTGGTCGACGACGAAGCCGCCGCCGATGGAGAAGTAGTCCTTGCTGGCCATGTCATTGCCCTCGGCATTCCAGGCGGTGAAGCGCATGCCGTTGGGGTGGCCGGGCAGGGTCTTGTCCAGGTGCATCAGCAGGTCGTCGGGGCCGAAGGCGATCTCGTGGCGCCCGTCGAGCAGCATCTTCTGCTGCGCGTAGACCTCGGTGACCATGTCGTCGGCGCGTTCGGTGTCGACATTCTCGGGGCGGTGGCCGAGCAGGCCCAGGATCGAGGCCTTGTCGGAACCGTGGCCCTTGCCGGTGAGGGCGAGCGAACCGAAGAGCTCGACGCGCACCCGGGCGGTTCGCTCGAACAGGCCGGCCTCGTCGAGGTCGGCGATGAAGCGGGTGGCGGCCCGCATGGGTCCCACGGTGTGGGAGGAGGACGGTCCGATGCCGATGGAGAACAGGTCGAGAACGCTGAGAGCCATCACAAAACCCCTTCGTTGGAGCCCCGGATGCGACGGGTCTTCCGTCGTTGGGCCCAGCCAGGCTATCCCGGAAGATTTGGCGCCAGAAGGTGGAAACGATGAATTCTTTGTCGAAGATTGGAAGATCCGGTGAAGGGGCCCTTAACGATTCTTCGTTGCTGTCAGCTTCGGCTGACCCCCAGGACGGGCGCCCGCCGCCACCTGCAGCTGGCGCCTGGTCGCCGCGATCGCTGGTGAGTTACGGTTCGAGCTACGCGTCAGGATGCGGTGGTTGCGGCTGATCGGCGGGTCGAGGCGCCGCACCGTGACATCGGTGGTCTCCCGGCCCAGGTTCAGTTCGCTGATCAGGGTGGCCCCGAAACCGGCACGCACCAGCCCCAGCGCCGCAGTCAGGTTGCTGCAGTGGGCCACCACGTCGGGCTCGAAGCCGGCATCGCGGCAGGTCTGGCGCAGGAAGTCGGTGAAGCTGGCATCGACGCTGTCGAGGATCCAGTGCTCGTCGGCGAAGTCAGCCAGGCCGACCTGGGTGGACAGGTCCTCCCGGTCGGGCGGCAGGCACAGCACGATCTCGTCGCGCCACAGTTCGGTGATGTCGACGCCCTCGAGCGAACCGGGGCTGATGTCGTCGACGACGGCGACGTCGACGGCCCCGCTGCGCAACCCTTCGATGCTCTCCAGTGGCTCCATGTCCAGCACCTGGGTGCGCAGCTGGGGGTGGGCGCGGCGCAGCTGCATCAGCGCCTCGGGAAGGATCGTGGAGCAGAAGCTGGGGAAGGTGCTGATGGTCAGTTCACCGCTCACCTCGGTGCGCAGCTGCTCCAAACAGGCCTCGGTTTCCTCCATCACCGCGTGGATGCGGTGGTACTGGTCGATCAGTAGCCGTCCGGCGGCGTTGAGCCGGACCCGCCGGCCGCTGCGGTCCAGCAGCGCCATGTCCACCTCGCGCTCCAGGGCGGCGATCTGCTGGCTGACCGCCGAGGGGGTCATGTGCAGGTGGGCCGCGGCCGAGGTCATGGTGTTGGAGTTCTCGAGGGCCGCCAGCACCTGCAGTCGTCGGATGTCGAGCACGAAGGGTCCTTTCGGGCACTGGGTAGGGCTCTTGTGGTGTGGCCAGTCTCTCAGGAGCACGGATGGCGTCGGTGCACCCACCCTGCATACTGCCTGTCCGGCCGGTGTCGGTACTGGCCCAAGTCCCGTGTCCGCAAGAAGATGGACCCATGAGCACCGTGCTGACCCGACTGGCCGAGGCCGACACCACCGATGCGCTGGCCGTCTTCGACGAGCTCGCCCCGGTGGCTGCGGAAGACGTTCTGGGCGCCTGGCGCGGTGAGGAGCTGGCCACCGGCAGTGCCTTCGACGGCCTGCTGGCCGCCTATGGCTGGCACGGCAAGCGGTTTCGCGGCGGTGAGGACGTCGACCCGCTGGTCTTCGACACCCGCGTGGGCAGGATCTGCCTCAATCCGTGGCTGATGCCGGTGACGGTGGCCATGGCCTTCCCTCGCCTGGTGCGCAGGGCGGGGCACGTCCACCTGGGCCGGTGGCTGCTGCCGCTGGCGCGTACCCGGCGCCCCCGGGCCCGCCTGCGCATGGTGGAGCACCGGGGCCGCACCAGCACCGCGATGGTCTACGACGACCTGCCGATCATCGACCACCTGCGTCGGATCGACGACGACACCCTGCTCGGCCTGATGGACATGCGCGGCCTGGACAAACCCTGCTTCTTCCTGCTGCACCGGGAATGAAGGACGATCGGGCGCGGGAGACTACCGTTGTGCGCATGGACACACTTCGACCAGTTTGGTGCGGCGACGAGTGGATGCTGCCGGGGCTGCGGCGGGACCTGGGGCGGCTGGGCGAGGCAGGCACCCCGGTGAGCCGGGGCCTCGTGCTGGCCCACCAGCACCGTCACCTCGCCCAGGGCCTCGAGGACGGGCTGTGGCCCTACCTTCAGTTGCTTGCCACCCTGGGTTCCTCCGACCTGACCTTGGCCCGGGCTGCCGAACCCCACCTCGATGCCGTCGCGATCCTCCACCAGGCAGGGATCCGGCCCGCCGATATCAACGCCGGTGACGGTGCCACCTGGGGCGTCTACGCCGCCAACGCCCCCGGCATGGGGCTGACGGCCAGCCAGCGCGGTGATGGCAGCTGGCGCCTCGACGGCCGCAAGCCGTGGTGCTCTCTCGCGCGCCAGGTGACCCATGCCCTGGTCACGGCCCAGGGCCCCGACGGCGGCCAGCTCTTCGCCCTCCCCCTGCACCAGCAAGGAGTGCAGGCAGACCTCGCCGACTGGCACCCCCGCGGGCTGGTGGAGATCGAGACGGCCACGATCACCCTCGACGACGCCACCGCCCATCCGGTGGGCGCTCCCGGCTTCTACCTGGACCGTCCTGGCTTCGCCTGGGGCGGCGTCGGGGTGGCCGCGGTCTGGTTCGGCGGCGCCGCGGCCGTCGCCGGCCAGCTGCTTGCCGCGGCGCGCCGGCGCGAACCCGACCAGATCGCGCTGATGCACCTGGGCGCCTGCGACCGGGCGCTCAGCTCGGCCTTGGCGGTGCTGCGCCAGGTGGCCGACGAGCTCGCCACGGATCGCGCGGCCGCCGAGGGACGCGCCGCCCTGTTGGCCGCCCGGGCCCGGGCGGTGGTCGCCGAGGCCGCCGAGGAGGTCCTTCGCCAGGTGGGCCACGGCAGCGGCCCGGCGCCGCTGGCCATGGATCCCGAGCACACCGCGCGAGTGGCCGACCTCACCCTCTACATCCGCCAGCACCACGCCGAGCGGGATCTGGCCGCCATCGGATGCCAGCTCCTCGACGTCAGGAGTCACGGGGACGCAGATGGCTGATCCCGTCGAGGTGGAACCTGTCTTCACCCATGAAGAGCAGGGAACCCGTGAGGACGAGTGGTTCTCCCACCCGGTGTGGGGAAAGGTTCCCGCCGTCCTCGCTGACGAGTTGCCGCTGGAGGGCATCGAGCGGCTCCTGGTGCTCGCCGCACATCCCGACGACGAGACGATCGGCGCCGGCGCCACCATCGCCGCGCTGGCGGCCACTGGTCTCGCGGTCCATTTCCTGCTCGCCACCGTCGGCGAGAGGTCCCACCCCGACTCCCCCGTCTGGTCCAGCGAAGACCTCGCAGCCCAGCGGCGTGCCGAATGGGAGGCTGCCACCGACGCACTGGCAGGGGCCGGGGTGCGGCGCACCCTGCTCGGGCTGCCCGACGGGCAGGTCGCCGACCACGAGGAGGCCCTCCTCGACGCGGTGCTCGAGCACCTTCGTCCCGGCACCCTGCTGCTGGCGCCCTGGACCGAGGACGGGCACCCCGACCACGATGCCGTCGGGCGCGTCGCCCGCGAGGCCGCCCGTCGCAACGGCGCCAGTGGCATCAGCACCGCCTGCCTGCACTACCCCGTCTGGTGGTGGCACTGGAACCGACCCGAGCAGGTGCGCGAGCACCTCACCACCGCGGCCGTGCTCGTCGAGCCGGGGCCCGATGCGGTGCGCGCGAAGCACCGCGCCCTGGAGCTCTACCCCTCGCAGCAGACCGGGCTCGGCCCGGGAGCCCACCACGGGCCGGTCGTCACGCCAGAGGTGGTCGCGCGGGCCCGTCGGGCCTTCGAGGTCTTCTTCAGCAGCTGGCGTCCCACGCCGGGCGATGAGGCGTCACGAGCCGGCACCTTCGACGAGATGTACGAGGCCGGCGACGACCCGTGGGGCTGGGAGGAGTCCTGGTACGAGCGCCGCCGCCGTGCGCTGGTGCTGGGGATTCTGCGCCGTCCCGAGTACCGACACGTGCTCGAACTGGGCTGCGGGACAGGCCTGCTCACCGCCGAGCTGGTTCGCCGCTCCGAGGCCGTGACCGCGCTCGACGTCAGTGGAAGGGCGCTGGAGGTGGCCCATCGCCGGGGGATCGAGGGCGTCGACTGGGTGCATGCCGCCGTCCCCGACGGGCTCCCCGAGGGTCGCTTCGACTGTGTCGTCATCTCGGAGCTGGGCTACTTCCTGCGCCCCAGCGAGCTGTTGGCCCTGGTCCGCACGGTCCGCGACCGGATGACGGATGATGCCGAGCTGGTGCTGGCCGACTGGCGACACCCCACACAGGGGATCCCGCTCGATGGCCCGCTGGTGCACGAGCTGGTCGACGCCGTCGTCGGACTTCCCCGCTGGGCCCGCTATGAGGATCCGGACGTGCTGGTGGAGGCGTGGTCCAGCGCCGAGTCTCCCGCGACGGCCGAGGGCCTCGTGTGAGCCCAGCGCACGGGGCCGGCGGACCGCTGGTGGTGGTCGCGATTCCTGCCCACGACGAGCAGGAGCTGCTGGGGCGCTGCCTGGAGTCGGTGGCCCGCGCCCGGGAGCTGCTCCTGATCGAACGGCCCGATGCCCGCTGCCGGGTGGTGGTCTGTGCGGATGCCTGCACCGACCAGACCGCGGAGGTGGCGCGCAGCCGGGGGGTGGCCGTGGTGGAGTCGACGGCCAGGGCCGTGGGGGCCGCCCGGGACGCGGCCGTCGCGGAGGGGCTGCGGCTGCTCGACGGCGTGGGGTGGCCCGCCGACGAGGTGTGGTTGGCCACCACCGATGCCGATTCGCAGGTGCCGGGGCACTGGATCACCAGCCAGCTCGCGATGGCGGCTGCGGGTGCGCAGGTGGTGGTGGGCACCGTGGAGCCCGACGGTGGCGAGCTGCCGATGCTGGCGGCCTGGTGGCAGCGCCATGAGCTGGGGGAGGGGCACGGTCACGTCCACGGCGCCAACCTGGGCCTGTGGGTCAGCGTCTGGCGGATGGTCGGTGGCTTCGGGCAGCTGCGCACCCACGAGGACGTGCTGCTGGTGGAGCGTTGTCGCGCCGCCGGGGTGGAGGTGCGCGCCACCGATGCCCACCGGGTGCTCACCTCGAGCCGCCGCGACAACCGTGTCCCGGGCGGTTTCGGGGGATTCCTGCGCGAGCTCACCGACGGCCTGGACTGAATTGGACTCGGCTGAGTCAGCCCCGGCTGGGCCGTCCTCGACGGGAACTCAGGCGACGCGTGCGGCGCGATCGATCTCCAGCTCGCGGCGACGGGTGCGGGCCAGCAGCAGCACTCGGATCTGTTCGGGGGCCAGGCCCTCGTTCTCGCTGTAGATGCGTGCCTGGAACTGCCAGTAGTTCTTGCCCTCGCGGCGGCACAGCAGCACCGGCTCGTGGCGCTGGCGCTCCTCGTGGGCAGCCCGCTGCGCCTGGGTCCAGCGGGTCAGCTCGAAGGTCTTGCGGCCCAGGTGCATCGTCAGGGTGCCGCGCCCGAAGATCGCCCTGCGATAGGTCAGGCGGGCATTCTCGACGGCGCGCATACTCATGCCCTGTTCATATCCCGACAATTCACCGATCGGCCCCGTGCAGGCCGGAGGTTCACCAGTCCTTCAGCTACCGTCCCACTGGCTGGGATTCCTGCGTCGCCACGAGCCGGATGAGCGCCAGGACCAGCCGGTGGCTGGCCTCGAAACTGGCCATTGGCAGGAACTCGTGGATCGAGTGGAAGTTGTGGGCGCCGGTGAAGAAGTTGGGGGTCAGGATGCCCTGCCGGCTCAGCCAGGAGCCGTCGGTGCCGCCCCTCATCGCCAGTGGCTTCGGCGTGAGTCCGAGCGAGTCCATGGCCTGCAGCATCAGGTCGATGCCCGCGCGATTGGCGTCGGTGACGGCGTCATTGATGTTGCCGTAGACGTCGCTGGTCTCCAGGGTGATCGTCGCCCGGGGGTGCTCGGTGCGGGCCTTCTCGACCGCCTCGGCGATGGCCCGCTTGCGCTGCTCGAAGCGCTCCAGGCCGTGGTCGCGGATGTTGAGCTGCAGCGTGCAGCTGGACTGGTTGCCGTCCACGTCGGTGACCCACACGTAGCCGTCGGTGCCGTCGGTGTGCTCGGGCGTTTCCAGCCGGTCGAACTGGGCGACGATGTCATGTGCCACCAGGATGGGATTCACCAGCACACCCTTGGCGCTCATCGGGTGGGCGCTGACGCCCTGGACGCGGATCGTGGCCTCGGCGGCATTGAAGGTCTGCCACACCGCCTCGCCGATCTCGCAGGAGTCCAGCGTCCAGGCGTAGTCGACGGGGAAGCGTTGCAGGTCGAGGGTCCGGACCCCGCGAAGCCCGATCTCCTCATCGGGGACGATCGCCAGGTGGACGTCTCCGTGGACGGCCGTCGGGTCGTCGAGCAGGCGGACGACGGCCTCCATCACCGAGGCAATCCCGGCCTTGTCGTCGGCGCCCAGCACGCTCGTGCCGTCGGTGACCAGCAGCCGGTCACCGAGGTACGGCAACAGTTCGGGGTGCTCGTCGGGGCGCAGCCAGAGGTCCAGCTCCTCATTGAGGCAGATGTTGGAGCCGTCGAAGTCCACCAGTCGGGCGTGCACCTCTGGGGACAGGTCCACGTCGACCGTGTCCAGGTGGACACAGAAGCCCACGGCGGGGACGGGTGCGTGGCCGTCGGGCAGCCGGGCGGGGATGCGGGCGGTGAGCACCGCGGTCGGTGACAGGTGCACGTCCTGGGCGCCGGCCGTCCGCAGCTCGTCGGCCAGCAGCTCGGCCAGCTCCCGCTGCCCGGGCGAAGTGGGCACGGTGGTCTGCGAGGCGTCCGACTGCGAGCTGATCGCGCTGTAGCGCAGGAATCGGGTGGCCAGGGCGGTCTGGGTGGGGTTCATCGGTGGCACGGCTCCTCCTGTGGACGCGTCCAGCCTAGTGAGGCGTGGCAGGCTGGCGTCATGGACATCGCCGTCATCGGATCGAACATGGTCGACCTGGTCACCTACACCGCCCGGATGCCCCAGATCGGGGAGACGCTGGCGGGCAGTGACTTCGTGATGGGCTGTGGCGGCAAGGGCGCCAATCAGGCCGTCGCCGCGAGCCGGTTGGGCGCGTCGGTGTTGATGCTCACGCGGATGGGCGATGACGTCTTCGCCGAGAACACCGTGCGCAACTTCCGTGACAACGGCATCGACACCTCGCACGTGCTGTCGACACCGGGGCCGTCCGGGGTGGCCCCGATCTTCGTCGACGAGCAGGGCCGCAATTCCATCGTCATCGTCAAGGGCGCCAATGACCTGCTCACCCCCGCCGACGTGGACGCGGCCCGCGACGACATCGCCCGGTGCAAGTTGATCGTGCTGCAGCTGGAGGTGCCGTTGGAGACGGTCCACCACGCAGTTGACCTTGGTCGGGAACTAGACATCCCCGTGCTGCTCAACCCGGCGCCGGCCGCGCCGGAGCTGGACCACTCGCGGATCATTGGTGTGGACTGGTTCGTCCCCAACGAGTCGGAGCTGGCGCTGCTCACCGGCGCTCCTATCGAGACCGTCGAGGAGATCACCGCGGCCGCCGAAGGCCTGGTGGTGGAGGGAATGCGCAATGTGGTGGTGACCCTGGGGGAGCGCGGCGTGCTCTGGGCCTCGGCCTCGGGCGTGCAGCATGTCGAGCCCGTGCAGGTGGAGGCGGTCGACTCAACCGGTGCCGGGGATGCCTTCATCGGCTGCTTCGCCCACGGCCTGGTCGCCGGGCTGGAGCCGCTGGAGGCCTTGCGGCGCGCCAATGCCTATGCCGCCGACTCCGTCACCCGGCGCGGCACCCAGACCTCGTATGCGGCCGCGGGGGAGTTCGAGGGCTGAGGGCCCGGTATCCCGATCTCAGCTGCCGGGGCGCTTCAACGTGGAGTACGTGAAGTTGACCAAGTAGTCGTTGAGTTCGTTGGCGGTGCTCTCGGCTCTGGTCGCGTCGCCATCCAGGATGGCCGTGAACAGCCGTGCATAGAGCTGGGAGCCGATGGCAATCTCGTGGCTGGCGTCAGTCAGGTGGGAGTACCAGAAGCGGCGGGTGAGGCCGTGGAGTGGCGCTATGGCGTTGGTGAGGTAGGCGTTGGTGGCTGCACGCAGCAGCGTGGTCTGCACTCTGTGCAGGATGGTCAAGTAGTCGGCGGCGTTGGTGATGCCGCCCTGCAGGATGTCGCGAATGGCAGCCATGTCCGCTGTGGCGTTGTCGTCGGCCCGGGCACAGGCCAGTCGCGCCGCCAAGGCTTCGAGAGGTCGACGAACTTCGAGCATCTGCAGCTGGCTCTCGACCGATGCCGGTGGAATGAGGACGCCCTTGTTGGGGTGGATCTCGACCATCCGGTCGCGGGCCAGGTGCTGAAGCGCCTCCCTGATGGGCGTTCGCCCGAATCCGGTCCGGTCCATGAGTGCGCTCTCGGAGATGAGGACGCCCGGCTCGATCTCTTGCGTCACGATCATTCTCTCCAGCTGTTCGTGGGCAAGCTTGGACATGGTCTGGTTCACGGGGCTCCCTTCGAGTGCCCTGATTCTAGGGGGGAGATGTCAGCCGCGTTCCTGTGCCGAAGCGAGCGCGCGAAGATCAGCCGTGGGAGCGTGCTGTTCGCGGATCGTGGTCTGGGTAGATCATAGTCGCCGGGTAGTCGAAGGCGTTCTTTCCGACGGGGAAGTAGAGCGCGGCCGTGACCACGATGCCGACGACCCATGAGATGTCGACCCCACCCAACTCCTTGGTCAGCGGTCCGGTGTAGAGCGCTTGGGCCATGAAGGGGATCTGCGCCGCGACCCCAATGAGGTAGACCGCGATCGTGGGCCAGTGCACTGCGCCGTAGCGTCCGCGGTCGGTGTAGAGGGCAGGGATGTCCACCTTGCTTCGCGCGTGGAAGTAGAAGTTGATCAGGTTGATCATGGACCACGGGATGAAGAAGAGCAGCAGCGAGAGCACGAAGTTCTTGAAAGCCTGGAGGAAGTCCGCGGAGGCCCACAGGGCGATGCCGGCGACGGCAATGTTGAAGGCGACGACGACCACGTTCCGGACGACGGGTGGGAAGTCATCGGTGCCGGTGAAGCCCGAGGCGGCGGTCGCGATGGCCATGACGCCGCCGTAGGCGCTCAGGGTGTTGGCCGTCAGTTTCCCAATGACGATCGTCACCAGCAGCAGGATGGTGAGTGCGCGGTTCGAGGCAAGCCCACCGATGTAGCCGACCTGGTTGTGGAGAAAGTCGTCCTGTCCGGCGGTGGCAATGAGGACACCCAGGATCATCGAGATCGATCCGCCCATGAGGGCGCCCATGAAACACGCCAAACCAGGCGTGCTTCAGATTTGTGTCCCGGGGTAGGTAGCGGGAATAGTCACCGGAATAGGGTGCGAATGTGAGGTGCCATCCTGCGCCCAGGGAGATGGCGAGGATGAAGGGGACAAGTTCGAAGGCGGAGCTGGCCAGCTCGTCGGTGAATGAGTGGGTCTGGAACAGACGAATCGCGGCGTAGGCCAGTCCGACGATTCCGACGACCGACGAGAAGCGCCTCAAGCCGTGGATGACCCGGTACCCGAACAGCGATATCACACCGGTGATGGTGGCGAAGATCGCAATCCCAATCCATCGCTCGGGCCGACCCAGGATGGTGTTGATCGCCTGTCCTGACAGCACGGTGCCGGTCGCTCCAAATCCGAGGCAGAGGATCAGGACCAGCACCAAGGGCAGAGCGGCCCCATGGACACCGAACTGGGCGCGCGAGCCGATCATCTGCGGCAGGCCCAGGACTGGCCCCTGCACCGAGTGCAGGGCCATGATGCCGGCACCGATCACCTGGCCGATGAGCACGCCGATGATGGCCCACAGCGCATCTGCTCCGAACACGACGGCCAGGGCGCCATTGACGATGGCGGTGATCTGCAGGTTGGCGCCGAACCACAGCGTGAACTGGCTGAAAGGCTTCCCGTGACGCTCTGAGTCCGGGACCATCTCGATCGAACGCTTCTCGACGCCGTGCGGCGCGGATCCAGCGGCGTCGAAGCTCGGTGCGGGGACAGTTCCAGGTGGGGCGGAGGTCATCGGAGTCTCCTTCTGCGTGCAACGTCGCGCGCTGAGGTGTCGAATGAGAGGCCACCGTCGTGTGGACGTGGGCACGGCCCCGGGATGGGGCGGGGTCCGGGCGGTGCCACTGTGCATCCGCCAGAGCGAGCTGTTGTGCAACCGGTATATCAGACGCATACTGAGTAATGGAAGAGTTGACCGGCGCAACGAGGCGCCCCGCGCTCGTGGCGATGCACCCGCACTGGAGGACCTGTCGTGAAGTACAACCCGCCCACAGAGAAGAATCCCCTGCCGTATTCGCCGTTCAAGGCGTGCACGGTGCCCCGGCCAATCGGATGGCTCTCCAGCATCAGTCCCGACGGAGTCGAGAACCTGGCCCCCTACAGCCAGTGGCAGAACCTCACCTTCGATCCACCAATGGTCATGTTCGCAGCCAATGGGTACCCCGACGGCCGTCGCAAGGACACGGTCATCAACGCGGAGAAGACTGGCTGGTTCGTCTGGAACATGGCCACCTGGGATCTTCGTGAGGCAGTGAACATTTCCGCCATGGCGCTGCCGCCGGAAGAGAGCGAGTTCGAGAAGGCCGGCCTGCGCAGAGCTTACGCCGATCTCTCCGGAACCCCGATGGTCGCTGACAGTCCCGCACACTTCGAGTGCAAGTTCATGTCCACGCACCGGCTCGTGGGAAATTCCAATGTCGGCACCATCGACGTCGTCTACGCCTCCGTTGAGCGCATCCACGTCAATGACGATTATCTGACCCCCGACGGCAAGCTTGACTACGCCAGGATCCAGCCCATTGCGCGCATGGGTTACTACGACTACACGGTGGTCAAGGACACTTTCGAGATGCGCATCCCCGGGGCTTCAGGCATCGCTGCAGACGGTTTGGAGGGGGCGCCCAGCTGAGGTGAGGCCCATCCACAGGGTCAGAGGTCAACGCCTTTCACGATCTCCTCGGCAACCTCAGCAGGGCACTCCTCCGGCAGCCAGTGGCTGGCATCGAGCTCGACGAAGCGGTAGTCGGCGGTGACGTGGTTGGCGGTGCCCTCGGCGGCGTCGCGGCCGAGGGCGACGTCGCGGGATCCCCAGATGTAGGTGGTGGGGACGGTCGAGTCGCCAACGGTGCCGAGGCTGTTGCGCGCGCCGTGAAGCGGGTTCAGGGCGCGGTACCAGTTGATCGGCCCCCGCAGGCTGTCCGGCGTGCGGAATCGTTCGGCATAACGGCGCGCCTCGGGTCCGGACAGGCCCGCCTTCGCCATGAACCGGGTGAAGTTGCGGCTGAGCAGGACCTCAGGCAGGCGCGGCACCTGGAAAGCGGCCATGTACCAGCTGCGCCGGGCCTGGTCGCCGGCGCGGAAGGCGCGGCTCATCGCGGCAGGGTGCGGGGTACTGAGAACGGTCAACGAAGCGAGGCGCTCGGGTGCGGTCGCCGCGAGGTGCCAGGCGACGCCACCGCCCCAGTCGTGCCCGACGAGGTGGAAACGGTCCAGGCCAGCCGCATCGGCGAGGGCGAGGACGTCGGCGGTCAGCTCGTCCAGGGCGTATTCGTTGATGCGCAGGGGCGTCGCCGAACGGTCGTAGCCGCGCTGGTCGAAGGTGAGGGTCCGCAACCCTGCATCGTTGAGCGCCGGGAGCACCTTCCTCCACGACGACCGGTCCTGCGGGAAGCCGTGCAGCAGGACCACCGGCGGGCCTTCGAGCGGACCTTGGTCGGTGACGTGGAAGGTGAGCCCGTCGCGGGTGAACTGGGCCAGGCGGGTGGAGGTCATGCAGCCATTGTGAACCGGCGGTCTGCCCCATGGCTAGGTGGCCCTCCCGCACCCCATGCGCGACCATGGCCTGAGTCCGCCCCAAGCCCACAGGAGATCCCGTGTTCCACCGAGCCAGTTTCGAGCCCCGGCATGCCATCGTCACCGGATCCAGCTCTGGCATCGGCCGGGCCAGTGCGCTGGCCCTGGCCCGGGCGGGGCTCGACGTCGCCATCACCTGGCATGACAACGAGCAGGGAGCCCTGGACGTGGCGCGTGAAGTGGAGGCGCTGGGCCGCCGGGCCGTGGTCAGGCAGCTCGACACCAGTGAGTTCGACCGCGCCGGGGGCATCGTCACCGAGCTGATCGACGAGCTGGGCGGGTGTGACGTCTTCGTCGCCAATGCCGGCATGGGCGCCGGAGACCGTTTCGTCGACACCACGGCCGAGGACTGGCGCGCCACCATGTCGACCAACCTCGACGGCACCTTCGTCACCCTGCAGGCCGCAGCCCGCCACATGGTCGCGGCCGGCCGCGGTGGCCGGCTCATCGCGGTCACCAGCGTCCACGAGCACCTGCCCAGCATCGGCGGTGCCTGCTACTCCACCTCCAAGCACGCCATCGGCGGCCTGGTGAAGACCATCGCGATGGAGCTGGCCCATCTGGGGATCACCGCCAACTGCGTCGCTCCCGGCCAGATCGCGACGCCGATGAACGACATGGAGGGCGTCGACGTCGAGACCGTCGAACGCCCCGGCATCCCCGTCGGACGCCCCGGCGACCCAGAAGAGGTGGCCGCCCTGGTCGCCTTCCTCGCCTCACCCCAGGCCTCCTACATCACCGGCACCTCGCAGGTGGTCGATGGCGGGATCCTGCTGATGGGTCCGCAGGGCAGTGCGCACCTGGACCACCACGGCTGGCGCTGAGGACAGTCTGCAGCCGCGGGACGGCACGCACACGCTTGGAATGACGCAGGACGATGGTGCAGCGTGAACTGGTCTGATGACAAAGGGGTCGAGAAGGATCTGGTCGAGACGGTGGCCGCCTGGGTGGTCGGGTTGGTGCTGGTGGTCGGGTGCAGCGGTGGTTCTGGACAGCCGGCGCCTTCGAGGACGCAGAGCACGGTCCCGCCGGCTCCCGGTTGCGAGCAGTTCGCCCGACCCAAGCGAGGACCCACTCCACCTGGAGGCCGGGGCGGTCCACGAGGCATATTTCTGGGAGATGGAGAAGTTCGAGGCTGCAAGAATTCCGACGGATGAGCTCCCCAGAGAGGTCGAAAAGTACATTGGGGTCGCTCCAGTGCGCGACGGAGCGAACGAACGTGGTTGCACGGCTGCCGGTTGAGCAGATGCCGGACGGTCCGGTGTGCCCTGCCTGTGAGGAGCGCAAGCCTCGGGTGGCCGAGGTTCTCTCGATCTTCCGGCGGGGTGCCGATCATCCCGACTTCAGTTGAAGCCGAGAGCCTCCACTTCCGCGATCGCAGAGTCGGAGAGCGGCGCGTGGTGATCCACGAGGTCCTGCTGGGCCGCGCGTGGTGCCCGGGTTGCACGGGTGAAGTCGGCCTTCGTCCGTTCATGGCGGTCGATGTAGTCCAGAACGTCGCTCATGGTGCAACGGCGATGACTGCCAACCAAGTGGGACGCGAGCAGGCCTTCGGTCATGAGCTTGGTGACGAAGGGGCGGCTGACTTTGAGCAGGTTCGCGACCTGTGTCGTGGTCAGGTCCTTGTCAGTCGCAAAGACGGTGATGTCCTCTCCTCGTTCGGCGGCATCCAGGATGCCCTCGAAAGCGATCAACAGAGGGGATCCGTCTGGAAGGCCTGCGAGTGCGTTGCGAACGGTCGAGACTTCGGTCCTGTCGACCTCAACGCTGCGAAGTGTCGTCGCCATCATGCTCCCCCTCGCTGGTAACTGAAACATCTGTAACAGTTGAAACAAGTGAAACACGCTTTGGGTGGATCTGTCACATCTGCTCCTAGGCTGGCCCCATGCAGACCACCACTTTCGGCAACACCGGACTGACCGTCACCAAGCTCGGCCTGGGCGCCGGGCAGGTCGGCGCCAGCGACCTCGACGACACCGAGGCGGGCCGCGTCCTCAACCGCGTGCTCGACCTGGGAATCACGCTCATTGACACCGCCGACTGCTACGGGCTCTCTGAGGAGCGCATCGGCCGTCACCTGAAGCACCGCCGCGACGAGTACGTGCTGTCCAGCAAGTGCGGCCACGACGTTCCCGGCACCGAGGACTGGACCCCGGCCAACATCCGAGCCAGCGTCGAGCGGTCCCTCGAACGCCTGCAGACCGACCGCATCGACGTGCTGCACCTGCACTCGCCCGACAAGCAGTACCTGTCCGACGGCAGCCTCGCCGACACGCTCGACGAACTCGTCGCTGCCGGCAAGGTGCGCTTCGCCGCCTACTCCGGCGAGAACGACTCCTTGGTGGCTGCCATCGAGTCCGAACGCTTCGCCTCGATCGAGACCTCGGTGAACATCGCCGACCAGTGGAGCCTCCACCACGCCCTGCCGCTGGCCACCGAGCGTGGCCTGGGCGTCATCGCCAAGCGGCCGATCGCCAATGCCGCATGGAAGTACCAGGCTCGCCCCGACGGCGTCTACGGCGAGGTCTACTGGGACCGCCTGCAGGAGCTGCGCTACGACCTCGGCGACGATCCCCTGGAGACCGCGCTGCGCTTCAGCGTCTTCGCTCCCGGTGTCGACGTGGCGATCATGGGCACCTCCAAGATCAAGAACCTGGAGAAGGCCGCCGCCACCGTCGGGAAGGGTGCCCTGCCCGACGAACAGTTGGCGGCCATCGAGGATCGCTGGTGGCAGGTCGGGCAGGGCTACGACGGTCAGGTCTGAGTGCCGGGAAGGTCCCGTGCGACTCAGGCGACGGTGAACTCCTTGGTCACCCCGCGGTGCTGGCTGATCGTGCCATCCCAGCCGTTCTTCCAGTCGCTGGTCTGCACCAGGCGGTAGGTGCCGGGCCTCGTGCCACGACGGATCCGCCACGTGACGGTGCAGCGCGAGTAGGACGCCCCCTCGCGCTTCCACGTGTAGGAGGTGTCCCAGTCGTGGTCGTCCAGCACGTCCACCCAGCGTTCCCCATCACGACGCTGCACCGTCAGGAAGGTGCCCATGGTGCGCAGGTCGTTCTTGGGGTGCCCGCCGCGGAAGACCGCCGAGACGCTCTGCCCGGCCGTGTAGCTGGTCTCGGGCTGCACCGGGACGTGGCCGAATTGCTGGGCCGGCGGCTTGTCGTCGAGCACGACGCCGGGCCGTGACGGCGGCGTCGAACCGGACCTGCGGGGTGCGACGCCCGGGGTCGGCTGGCCGGTGCGAAGACCGGTGGCCAGGGCCTCGTACTCCTGCAGGAGGGCTCCGAGCTGGTGCGGGCCGAACTCGGTGGAGGCGCCCTCGTAGTGCTGCATCGCGTACTCCTCACGGGTGGCGGTGTAGCCCAGGTACTGGTTCGACAGGCCGGCGATGACGGCGGTGGTGACGCCTGTCCCGGTCAGCGCGTCGAGCACCACGCGACGGATCCGTCGCCCCGCCATCGTGGTGGCTTCGCCGGGGACCGTGACGATCGCCAGGCTGCCGATGCCCATCACCTGCACCTGCAGGGGCGCCCAACCCAGCTTGACCGTCGGCAGCAGGATGGCCTTCTCCGTCTGCGCAGGATCATGGGAGCCGAGGAAGTTGTTGGCGGTGGCGAAGGCCATCCGCACCAGCGATCCCGCGAAGGTGACGGGGCCGTCGGGTGCCGCGCTGCTCGGCGAGAAGGACCCCTGCGTCGTGCCCTCGTAGAGGCCAGGGATGTCCGACGGACCATTCTCGGCGCCGACGGCGAAGGACCAGCCACGGGCCGGCGGGGAAGCTTCTGCGCGGTGCCCCCGGCGAACTTCGCCCCGACGGTGTAGTCGGCGAAGTTGATCCAGCGGCCACGCACGTCGACCGGTCCGGCCAGCTGGGTGCCCGGGGTGTCGAAGAGATCCTGGGCCTTGGCGAGCTGGCGGCTGCCGTCCACCTCGGCATTGGCGAACTTGTCGGAGCTGCCCTGGTATCCGGGGGAGGAGAAGGCATTGCCGTGGCTGCTGACCACGTCGCCCTCGTCGCACTGGGCGAAGGCGGCGATGAAGGGGCGACGGTCGGTGGGCCTCGAGCCCATCTGCTGCTCGAAGAAGTACTGGGCGTGGCCCTTGTTGTCACCGCTGATCTGGGTGAACTCCATGCTGGTGGGGTGGATGGCGAACCAGTTCAGCAGTCCGCGCGGCGTGCCGTTGGCGGCGGTGAAGTTGCACTGGTCGTAGCCGTATCCGGCGCCGTCATTCGAGGCGATCTGGTACAGCTTGTCGTGCGAGTGTCCGGCGCTGCCCACATGGGTGTGGGTGGCCGGGAGCAGGACGTTGTCGTCGGTGTAGAGCGAGCCGAAACGGCTTGCCAGCTTGGCGACGACGGCCATCTTCACCGACTGGAAGACGGCTCCGAGGTCGACGCTGACGAAGACGATGCGGGAACTGCCGTCGAGGCTGCCGAAGATGAAGGCGTGGGCGTAGAGCCGCTGGTGCAGCCCGTCCATCTCCTGGCCGGCGGCATAGCCGAAGGCTCCGGTCTGGGCGATGGCGCCGGTGATGTCATGGATGCCGGTGCCGATCAGGTGGCCCGGGCCTCTGCCACGCGGGCTGTGGGGGAATTGGTGACGAGGGTGGGGCCCGCCGCGACGGTGGCAGCCCCCGCTGCGACCGACTGCGTGAAGGCACGGCGAGACAGCATGGGCATGAGGATCCTCCGAGTCAGTTTTCGCCCGAGTGATGCCCGGCGACCCTAGCCGCCCCGGGGGGCGCGGTGACAGTCACGTATTCAGGGTGACTGAATCTTTGAACGTGGGGATCTCTGCCCTGGTTGGGGGTTCGGGATTTCTCGTCGCCGAGGCGCGATTCACACGCTTGGCATAACGCCCTGTGTCGGTGCATCGTGAACTGGTCCGATGTCCAAAGGGGGACGAGATGGGTGTTCGCGCAGTGGTGACCGGCGTGGCGGTCGGGTTGGTGTTGGTGACGGGATGCAGCGGTGGTCCTGAGCAGCCAGCCGCCACGGTGACGCCGAGCACGGTGCCGTCGACGCCGATGGCGAGCAGTTCGCCAGACCCGAGCCAGGACCCGCTCTACCTTGAGGCTGTGGGGGTCTACACGGCCTACTTCAAGGAGATGCAGAAGTTCGAGGCAGCGCAGTATCCGAGTGACACACTGCCCAAGGAGATGGACAAGTACATCACGGGATCGCACAAGAATGCAGTTCAGCAGGGCGTCGCTAAGAGTCGACTGGAGGGGATGGTCCCAGGTAAGGGGCAGTCTTCAACACTCCTAAAGGTTGCACCAAATCTTGGCGTGTCGAGGTATGGATCTGTTGCGAGTATCAGAATCTGTGTAGATTCGCGAGGCGTAGATGTCGTCGATCCTAGTACGCAGGAATTTAGGGGGCGGGGTGTTCTCGCCTACAAGGAGATATTCTTCCATCGAAAGGGTAGCCAGCTCCTAGCTTTCAATGTCCAAGCCAAGAAGGTCGAGGTGTGTCCCATATGAGACCGGGGACAGGGGTTGGTTTACTTCTAATTGCCCTCTTCGGGTCGATTGGTATCGGCGCATATTGCGAAGCCAGTGCGGATGAGGGGGACTTCTCTATTGATATGGGGTTCTCAGGTGTAGAGATCAACGCAACTAAGACTTCCACGGTGAGAACTGGATCCGATTCCTCGCGAAGCCGACGTCCGTCGGCGAGCCAAGGGCTGGGAACTGTCGCAAGCTCGCCCCGCGCATCGCAGCGACCAAGGGTCTTGGGCCCCACTTTCCTAATCCCTGTCCAAGGCGCTGGCGCCTCCGTGGCCGAGCTCAGCAACCGGATTGGCGCGCAATATGGCACCTCTTATGTCAATGAGGCGTGCGTCAGCGGCATTGGGGTGTGTGGTCTGGAGGAGCTTCCGGGCTACACCCCTCCGGTGGGACTTCCGTGGGCGCTGCCCGGTCAGGGGAAGCCGGCCGGTCCCGGGGCTGCGCAGCCACAGGCGCCGAGACAGCCTCAGGTGGACATCTACACGGTGGTCAGCCAAGCCGTCACCGACGTGCAGCTTCCCGAGCCGACGATTCACCTGGGGCCCGAGCCCAGCCAGAACGAGTGGAACATGCTCGCAGTGGGTCTTCCCGTGTGGTTTTGGACCGATGGGCCTGGGCAGATCGACAATTCGGTCACCCAGCAGGGGATCACCGTCCAACTGGTCGCCACGCCGGGCCCCACGGTGATCAGCACCGGCGATGGAACCACGGTCACCTGCACCACCAGTGAAGCCCGCCCCGACAGCGCCGATCCCATGGATGAATCTCCCTCCTGTGGTCACACGTGGACCACGGCGGGAACCCATGAGGTGACCGCGACCACCACGTGGAATGTTGCCTGGAGCGTCCTGGGTCAGTCGGGAGTGGTGCAGATGCCCCGCGAGGCCACCAGGTCCGTCGAGGTCGGTGAACTGGTCTCCGTCGTCACCCGGTGAGTCCCGCGACCCACCCAAAAGCCGTCCGACAAGGAAGAACTAGGCGCGCAGGGCTCTCGCCCCTAGTGTTTACCCATGACCAGCACGGGACCACATGGCGCCGAGCGCGGCGACACGTCCCGTCAGTGGCCGATCGGCGTCGCCGAACTACGAGTCCACCTGCGCCCCAAGTCGCGCATGCACCGTCTCTGGGGCGCCCTCAGCGCCGAAGCCCTCGTCGACGGGGAAACACTCCTGGTCGGGAGCTCGCACATGCGACGACTCGACGACGGAATCCACATCCTCTCCCACGGACGAGACGACATCGACGAATGTGCCGAGCGCGTCGTGGAAGCAGCCCGCGACTCCCGCATGAAGATCCTGGGATGGCAGGAATGCCTTCCCAGCAAGGCCCCCACGAACCGAATCAGCCGCTGACCCGCCCACTGCGCTTCTGGCGCTGGTAGTAGGCGCGCGAACGGTTGCGATCACCACACTCGCTGGAAACGCACCAGCGACGATTCCGTCGCGGTGAATGGTCCAGATAGACCCGGCCGCACCGCGCATCCTCGCACTGGTCCAGATGGTCGAGGTCATCACGCTGCAGGAAGCCCACCATCTGTCGCACCACCCGATGCCTCGGGGTCGCCAGGGTCAGGTCGCTGTCCACCCACTCCCAGGCATCCCCGGACGGACGCAACTCGCACCCCGCCACCGCCTCCCGATACAGATCCGCGATCCGTTGCGTGGCCGCGGGTTTGCGCTCGAAGAGCATGGCGTAGAAGTCATCCCGTGCGGCGGCGGTGCGCACCAGCTCGACCTGGGCTTCGACGGGGTCGAGATCACAGCTATGGCGAAGCGCAGAAACTTTATTGGCCGTGATGGTGTGGAAGGTCTGGGACCAGTCCAGCAGCGCCATGAAGTCGACCAGTCCGTCCTTGCGGCGACCTGGGTCGAAGCGCATTTCAACCGTGTTGATCAGATCCAGGGCGAGGTGCCCTCCGATGTCTGTCCAGTCCATTGTTACCCCCAAGGGTGAGTCCATCATCACCAGCGATGATCTGACAAATCATCACAGGCAAAACGCCCAAATACTCCGAGAAGCAGCATGAGGGGCTTGTTGGCTACACGACCGGTGTTCAGCGAGCATGCGTGGAAGGGATGAATTTTTCATGACAAAAAGCAGGATCACCCATGGTGTCAGGAATAGGTTCAGGTGTCCGCTGAGCTCCACGGGACTGGCGGGCGCCACGTCCTGCTGCTCACTGACGATCCCTGCCCGGATCTCAAACTGGCAGCTTCAGTCAGTGACTGAGGAAGAAGGGCCCGGCCGGGGATTGGGTTTCAGGGGGAGTCCTGCTCAGGCGGGTAGGTGATCTGCGTCCTCTCCACGACCGCGAAGCGGGTCAGCTTGTGGGGCGTCGCCTTGCCGAGCCCCATGATGTCGAGCACCTCGAAGCCGCGCACGAGCATCGCATCGCCCACCATGGAGCGGTGGCAGCGCCACGGCACGGCCTCAGCGCACATGATGGCCACGCAGTGCGCTCGTGCCAGCTCGGCGAGCTCCTCGACGGCCGTGGCGAACTCCGCCGTCTGCATGTAGTCGGCGTAGCCGCGGAATGACGCATTGCGCCAACCCATGTTGGGGGAGTTCCTCTGGGTCTTGCGCAGGCCGCCGAGCCCTTTCATGCGGCAGTAGTCGATGCCCAGGCCCGGTAGCTCGTCGGCCAGTACCCGCTCGGAGTACTGCGGGTTGTGGCGAGACCCGGGCACGGTGCGGATGTCGACCAGGTGCGTCACCTGGAAGGACTCCAGGAGGTCGACGAGCTCCTCGAGCGGTCGGGTGGAATGGCCGATGGTATGGATCATGGACATGGCCCGACCCTAGGCTGGGGCGTCCGAACAAGCCATGGTCACGAGAACGGGGGTCACGGATGAGCGACTGGAGCTGGCTCGAGGTCTCGGCCGAGGAGGCGGCGCTGCGCCTGCTGGGCTGTGAGCTGGTCCGTGAGTTGGACGGGCATCAGCTGCGGGCCCGGATCGTCGAGACCGAGGCCTATGACCAGGATGATCCCGCCAGCCACACGCACCATGGCCGCTCGGCGCGCAACGACGCCATGTTCATGGCGGCCGGGCATGCCTACGTCTATCTCATCCACGGTATTCACCACTGCATGAATGTCGTGTGCGGATTCGAGGGGCATGGCAGTGGCGTTCTGATCCGCGCCGTCGAGCCCATCACCGGCCTCGACGTGATGCAGCAGCGGCGTGGTCGTGGCGGCTTCGAGCTCACCAATGGCCCGGGGAAGTTGTGCAAGGCGATGGACATCACCTTGCCCATGCGCGGACATGACCTCGACGAACCGCCATTGACCCTTGTCAGACGCGATCCCGTGAAAAGGGAAGATGTCGTCATGTCGACACGTATCGGCATCAGCAAGAATGTCGACGCGGTGCGTCGGTTCTACCTGCGCGGCAATCCGTGGGTCTCCAAGCCCTGGGTGCGCGAGATTTGAGGGCCCATGTCACTCCTGGCCGGAAACCATCCTGGCGCGTCGGATGAGGTCGGCCTGCAGGGGAAGTCGGGCCAGGGAGATCACGCGCACGGGAAGGGATGCCTCGCGCGAGTCCTTGGCCATCTTGAGGTTGCCGGGGAAGACGCCGACGAACAGTGCCTGCGCCGCAAGTCCGCCAAGGCGACGGGTCGACGGCACTGCCAGCAGGGTGCCGGTTGCGATCTCGGCGACGCCCGAGGCCAAGGTCCAGAAGCGGGGGCTGCCCGGCAGCTTGGACGGGATCAATCCGTCGAAGGGTTCCGGCTTGACGAAGTGCAGTAGCCCCATGCACAGGCACAGGCCGCTGAGGAGGTGGGCATTGCGGGTAGCGTCATCACTCATGCCGCGAGCTTAGCCAGCGGGGGACGGGCCTAGCCAGCAGGAAATCGGGGCCCCCGCCCCAAGCGGATCGGTCCGCCCGGATCCTGGGCCTCCACGACGATCCCCTTGCGCGTGGAGACGACGCGCCCGTCCCGTCCCAGGAGCGAGGCCGCCTCGCGTACCCGCGGCATCAGCTCGCGCCATTGCTCGCCGTGCTGCCGCGCCACCTCGGACGGGCAGATGGTGGCATCGGGGCGGCGCCGCTGCAGGAGCTCGAGGATCTCCTGCGCCAGCTGGGCATTCGAGGGTCGGGACAGTGACATGCGGCCTCCTGTGGTCGTGGCCTCCAGTCTGCCTGCACGCTAGCTTTGTGTGCCATGCGACTATGGAGCCTGGACCCCGCCCTGCTCGACCGGGCCGCACTGGTGGCGGGATGGCGTGAGGGCCTGCTTGCCCAGAAGGTGCTGGCCGGTCAGACCAAGGGCTATCGCAACCATCCCCAGCTGGACCGTTTCAAGATCACCAGTGATCCCTGCCTGGCCATTGGTGCGTGGCTGCAGGGGCTCGCACAGGAGGCGGATGCCCGCGGCTACCACTTCGACCATTCCAAGATCAATTGCGCTGGTCCTGCCATCAGGATTGACGTCACCCGTGGTCAGCTCAACTTCGAGATGGAGCACCTGCGCGCCAAGGTGGCTGCGCGCCAACCCGACTGGCTCCCGCGGCTCGGTGCGGTCGAAGCCCATCCGATCTTCACCGTCGTCGACGGCGGGATCGAGGACTGGGAGCGTCCTTGAGGACCTGACGGGCGCTTCCAAGATCAACCGTGGTCGTCGGATCAAGCCACCCGTCAGGGCGATGACGGGCCGCGGACGGATGGCTATCGTGGAAGGCAGAGGCAAACCCGACGGGGAGCAGCCCCACAGCGGAGGAGAGACCATGTTCGAGCGAGCAGACAGCCCCCTGAGCCCCCTGATGGTCCGACTGGAGCAGTCACCGGTCTTGGACCGTGCCGTCGACGCCGCCCAGCCCCTGATGGAGGCCATCTCCGGCAACCCGACCGTCAAGCACACCCTGCAGGGCCGTTGGGCCGGTCACGCCCTGCACCCGATCGCCGTGCAGGTGCCGCTGGGCACCTGGATGAGCGCCCTGCTGGTCGACCTCAGCGGCACTGACCCCGAGGGAGCTTCCGCGCAGGTACTGACGGCCGTCGGCATCGCGAGCGCGGTGCCGGCCGCGATCACCGGCTGGGCCGAACTGGCCGATGCCGACCGTCCCCGCCAGCGTGTGGGCGTGGTGCACGCCGGCGCCAATGTCATCGGGCTGGGCCTGCAGGGCTTGGCGATGGTGCAGCGCAGCCGAGGCAGCAAGGTGCTTGCCCTGGCCACCTCGGGCGCCTCGATGGGCATCCTCGCCGCCGCCGGCTACCTGGGAGGGCACCTCGCAGTGTCCCGAGGAGTGGGCAGCAAGGACCAGCTCTTCGAGGACGAGGCAGCCGAGGCCACGGTCCAGGCGCGACCCCAGGCCTGACGTCCCCAGGCCATCCATGGTCAGTCTCGACACCAGCCGCGAGCCGGTGCACTTCCGGTTCGCATCCACACCCCGGGCCTGGCGACTGGGCGGCGCGGCGCTGCTAGTCGTGCCGCTCGGTGTGGTGGCCGCCTCGACGCACCACACCGTCCACTGGTGGGGATGGCTGTCGGCGCTGGTCGGCCTCGACGGTGGAGCGCTTGGTGGCCATGGTGCCGACGGGCAACACCGTGCTCGACCTGGGCACCGAGTACATGCCTCTGCCGGTGGCGGACCTGTGGTTGGGCACCGGCTACCCGACCGCGCAGGTCATCGCTCCGTGAATCATCCGACACGGTGGCGGCCGGGGCAGGGCCCGCGACCAGGACGTCGTCAAAGGCTCCTGGATCGTGAACATCGGCCGGGGCCTTCGTCGTCCCGCCGTGTGGAAGAGGCTGGCACTGGTGCTGCCCGTCCTGGCCCTGGCCGCGATGTGGCTCGGCGCCCTCTTCGGTCACGACAGCCCGCGCTTCGGGTCTGGCTGGGGCTTTGCGCTGGGCGGGCTCCTGGTCGGCGTGGAGAATGCCGGGAAGGAGCCCACCGTGACGACCGACTGGATCGCCCTCGACGTGGGCTGAGCCTGGTCGGGAACAAAATCCCTTCCCAGAGCGTTCTTGTAGGTATGACCACCACGCACGAGATTCCCAGCACCACCCGCGAGATCCACTTGGCCCGTCGCCCGCACGGCGCCCCCGTGCCCGAGGACTTCCGCCTGGTCGAGGTGCCTGTCCCGGAACTCGCCGAGGGACAGGTCCTCGTCGCCAACACCGTGATGTCGGTCGACCCCTACATGCGCGGCCGGATGAACGACGTGAAGTCCTACATTCCGCCCTTCCAGATCGACCAGCCCCTGGACGGCGGCGCCGTCGGCACCGTGATCAACTCGCGCCACGCCGACGTGCCCGTTGGCGCCAGCGTCGTCCATGCCCTCGGCTGGCGCGACCACGCCGTCGTCGACGGCTCCCAGGCGCGCGTCGTGGACACCGAGAACATCGACGAGGGCGCCTACCTTGGCGTGCTCGGCATGCCCGGCCTCACCGCCTACGCGGGCCTGCTCGTCGCAGGCGAGATGAAGCAGGGCGATGCCGTCTTCGTCTCCGGCGCCGCCGGTGCCGTCGGCTCCCTGGTGGGGCAGATTGCGAAGCTCTCCGGCGCCTCCCGCGTCATCGGCTCGGCCGGCACCCCCGAGAAGGTGGCCCGGCTGCGTGAGCTCGGCTTCGACGCCGCCTTCAACTACCGCGACGGATCGGTCACCGAGCAGCTCGCCGAAGCAGCCCCCGAGGGCATCGACGTCTACTTCGACAATGTCGGTGGTGACCACCTGGAGGCGGCCATCGCCAGCCTGAACACCGACGGCCGCGTCGCCATGTGCGGGGCGATCGCCCAGTACAACGCGACCGAACCGCCCGCCGCCCCCCGCAACCTGGCCCTGGCGATCGGCAAGCGGCTGACGCTGCGCGGCTTCGTGATCGCCAAGTACGCCGACCAGGTGCGTCCCGAGTTCCAGAAGACGATGGGTCAGTGGGTGGCCGAGGGCCGGATCAGCTGGGACGAGACCGTCCGCGAGGGTCTCGACAACGCCCCGCAGGCCTTCATCGACATGCTGGACGGCGCCAACACCGGCAAGATGCTCGTCCGCCTCTGATCCGACTCATTCTGCGTGGTACTGGAAGACCTCCGAGTTCGCGACGATGTGCCCCTCATTGGTGGTGCAGGTGACCGATCCGGTCGCCACCACCGTGCAGGTGGCGTCGTCGACGGTCAGTGACTGTCCGGCCAGCAACTCCTTGGCAGGCTTCTCCGCGATGAAGACCCCCTGGGTGGTGCAGCCGTCCTCGCTCGGCTCGCTGCCGTCGATCGCGACGTAGGGGGCACGGCTGTCGGGGTTGGTGCACTTGGGGCGATTCTTCACCAGGGCCGTGGACTGGCAGCCGGTCGCCGACTGGGTGATGCCGCAGCGCAGGGTGCCGCTGGTGAAGTAGTGGCCCTTTCCGGCGCCGCCCGTCGCGGCATAGGCGGACAGGTCCATCTGCGAGGCCGAGGGCTTGGGCGTGGTTGAGGCGGTGGACTTGCTGGAGGAGGCGATGGTCGTCGTCTGACTGGTGGTGGAGGAACTCGACTGCTCGGTGGTCGAGGAGAGGGGCGGGGTCGGGTCGGCGACATCGGACTTCTCCTGGCCACAACCGGTGAGCACGGCTGCCACGGCGAGCAGGGTGACGACAGTGCGGTTCGTCATCATGGGGTCCTCCTGGGTTCGGGGCGCCGGGTGAAGCGCCTTCATCTCTGGCTACGCGCCGGAGGGCGGAAAGGTTGCACCAGGAGGCGACTGTTTTCAGACGTGGACGACGAGCTGGCCCGGCTGTCCCATGGGAAGCGCGGCGGCGAGCATGCCGTCGGTGAACCAGGCGGCTCCACCGTGGGCCGCGCCCGCCCACTCGGGGGGACGTGGGCGTCTGGTCGGCGAGGCTGTTGACCCAGGCCATCCGGCGGCAGACGGACCCGGCCTGCGCCGCGTAGTCGGAGATCTCCCCTGACCATCGCTCGGGCGTGAAGTTCACGAAGACAGGCCACAGCAACAGGTCAGCGTCGAGCTGGGCGAAGCGCTCGGGCATGACCCACAGGTCGCCGCACAGGGCGATCGCGACTCGTTGCCCGCACAGCTCGAAACAGACGGGCTCGGTGCCGTCGACGTAGATGGACGTGTCCACCTCGCTTCCGCGCCAGCCGGGCGACATCCTCCGGTAGAGGCGAGGGTGGCGCCCTCGCGGTCCACGACGATGGCGCTGGAGTGCAGCACGTCGCCTGCCCGCTCGATGAACCCGAAGCCGATCGCGGTCCGGTGGCGTCGGGCCATTTCCCTGACCTGTGCGATCTCGGGGCCCGACTCCTCCCAACCCACCGCAAGGTCATGGCGTGGATCATCGGTGATGGCCTCGAAACCCTGGCCGAAGGCCTCCGCCGCGACCGCCAGGTCGACGGGCGGGGCCTCGCCCAGCGCCCGGTCGAGGCCGGCGAGGTTCTCGTCCTCGCGGCCCGCATTGCTCGGCAGCGGCAGGAGCAGCAATCGCATGGCATCAGGCTATGCGGAGGCCTGGCTCGGGGCGCCTGGGGTCGTCAGTCGGTCGTCCTCCGCATGGAGGAAGATGGGGCGCTGCTCACAGTGCACGTCGAGAAGTCACTGGGCACGTGCTGCATCGCGGGCCCAGTCAGCTTCCAGCGTGCGCAGTGCGGGCCGAACTTCGCCAGCCAGGTGTCGAGAAGCACCGAGGGGCGATGGTCGATCCGCTCCGTATTCGAGACAGCCCCGTCCGCTGCTACCTGTTCACAGTGGAGGCCTTCGGCTGGAGGCTCACCCCACGTCCCGGGCAACCTTGCCGGCTACTCGACCAGCGACATGAGATCGAGTGTGTCTCAGCCTGTCGAAGGCTCCGCCCCTGGCAGGTAGCCTCCGTGATGCGTCACGAAATGCTGGAAGTCTCGCTGCAGCACCGCGCCCAACCGTTCAGCGAATGGACGTAGCGGGGCCGCCAGTGCCTCGACCGTCGAAGGGGCGGGCAGCTGGGCACGTCAGAACCTTCCGTCCAGACCAAGAGGACTCGACCACCGCCGGCCTGCTCGTCCTTCCGGACAGTGATGTCGTGGCAAGCCCCACCAGAGTTCCTCCACACGGGAGAACCGGCGAACGGACGTTCCGGTGTTGCCGCGCTGCAGTGCCACATCGCATGGCGCGGGGCGGCATTGGGCTCGCCCATTCCGACCTCATGCATGGGCCCTTCAAGGACGGCCAACACCGCATCCGCCCATTGGTCGTCGGTCAACCCGTCGCTCACCATTCCACACCTCCCTGTTGGACTCCGGGATGCCAGCCAGCCCAGACACCCCGATGATCCGAAGATCACCCACATCTCAAGCAGAAGAGGATGCTCACGCACTCCACGGGCCTGGCCACAGGCGGGTTGGAAAGCTGAGGGAACCTACGGATTGTTGCCCGCGGGAATCGCATCAGGGCAAGATTGCCGCCCGCTCGAGCGCGGCAGAAGTGCGCCTTCGGGTGGATCAGGACGCCGCGGCGAGCTTGCGGGTGACGTACTGGTTCAGACTGAGGTGCTGTTCGGCCGCCTCGATCGCCAGGCGACGGTGCAGGTCCTCGCCCAACCGGAGCTGGAACTTGCCCGAGTAGTGCCGCGTCGACAACGGCTCAGGCACGTCCTCGCCCCTTTCGCGAAGGTCGGCGACCACCTCGTCCACCAGTTCCCGCAAGCCGGTCAGGGCCGATTCCGGAGTCTCGGCCAGCCACGACAGGGAGGGGAACTCGACACAGGTGGCGACGAACTCGTCGTCCTCGACCGACCAGGTGACGCGGAAGCTGTAGCGCGCGGTGTCGATCATCGTGGTGCTCATCGGTTCGCCTCCAACTTCTCGATGGCCTGCAGTACCTGCTTGACCTGGTAGGCCTTGGCCTTGCCGTGATCATTCTGGATGTTGACCCGAGGATCCCCGGGCCAGGGTGTCTTGTAGACGGCGTGGGAGCCGCCGCTGGTGCGGGGTGGTCCGAAGTGGTGTTCACAGACCTTGGCCAGTTCGGCGTAGCCGATGTTGCGGGGATTGGCTCGCATCTCGACGAGGATCTTCGCAACACTGGGCATGGCGTCATGGTACCGCCAATGGTACCAATCTGTATGGCTCGCCAACGTCTGCCTGTCGGCGGAAGAGGATGCTCACGCACCCCTGAGGCCACGGGATGAGCTCCCAAGCTGCTCCCTCTGCAAGGATCCGACTGCCTCGTGAAGAATTCGCTGCCGCTGGTCTGACGGCGTTGTGACAGTGACTTGGCAGCACTGTCACCACCCGGGCAGTAGCGGAGTGCGAGTCGATCAGCACGTCCTTGTTCCTGGCTCTGCCCAACCTGGTCCGTGGTCATGCTCTGCGGCGCATGGCTCTCAGGCACTCCACATTCAGAGTATTGAGGCCCATGTTCAGTCTTCGCTGCATCTCGACAGATGTCGAGATGCAGTGCACTTTGAACGCGGCCACGCTCAGCACTTTGAACAGATCGGGTCTTCATCGGGTGCCGTTCAAAGTAGAAAGCTGAGAGATTCTTATCTTCAGGACGGGTGGCGACGGGCGCAGGTGGCGCTCCAGCTGAGGCGCATGACATCACTCTCACGCCGATTACAGGACGGTCGGCCTTGCTCGCTGTCAAACTTGGCCATGCGCAACACGTACCGGCAACGGGGTGCTCTCCAAAACCACCCCAACCGATGACTCATGGAGGTCGACATGACTGGCACAGTGCTGCTCGAGGAGTTCCACGACGACGGGGCGAAGGCGGGCGTCCTCATCCGCAAGTTCGTGGGCCAGGACCTCGACTCCATCATGACCGTCCGCTGTGGCGACCACTTGCTCCGACTGGTGCAGCACACAGAGTTCGCTGGCCCGACCCCTGCGTGTCAGGGTGAGTTGAGACCAGTGGTTCATAGCAAGTCCGCCTCCGCAGGGCGAGATCAGGAACGACCCCGATGA
>NZ_BAAGQL010000047.1:0-48887 GCF_054783495.1 Luteococcus sediminum
GATCCTGTGGGAGACTAGGACGCCGCCGGACTTATACATACCCCCTGTCGGGACTCTTCATGGGTTCCTGGCAGGGGGTATTTCCATGCCCGAGAACGGGTGCCCGCGGGCGGCGGTATGTCCACTCGCGGCGGTGTGTCCGCAAACGACAGTGGCAGTGCGGGGTGGTGCTGTTGGGGTGGGGTGTGCTCACCCGCCTGTTCCGGGACGGGGCAGTCACGGTTGCACGATGCGAATCATCCGCAGCACCTGGTTGCGCGGCAGCCCAGCCTCGACCATTTGCTCCCTGAAGCCTGCTGAAGGGGTCCATGACAGAAAGCCGGCGGAACTCCTTGCCAGCAATCCCAGTGACCGCTGCGTGGTGTGGCCAGGGGCGAGGGCCTCGGACATCGATGGGCCGGAACCCATCCTCGTTTGAAAGTCGACATGGAGACAGTCGTCGGTGATGGCTCCGATCACGGGGCGGCAGGGGCGGTCGGGCCCGCGCAGGTTCCATCGTGACCATCCCGGCAGCGACCCAGCGGCCAGGAGTGGCGCGGCTCAATGGTTGAGGGCCGGTCTGCGAAACCAGATTCGGCCCCCGGTTGAAGGCCACATAGGCTGGCAGGTATGCAGAATGTTCCCGTGTCCAGTGAACTCTTCGATCGCGCCCAGGAGGTCATCCCCGGCGGCGTGAACTCCCCGGTACGCGCCTACCGGGCAGTGGGTGGGGTGCCGCGCTTCATCACCAGCGCCAAGGGCGCCCATGTCACCGACGCGGACGGCAATGAGCTGGTCGACCTCGTCGGATCCTGGGGTCCGATGATCCTCGGGCACGCCCATCCTCAGGTGCTGGATGCGGTCCAGGCCACCGCAGCGCGTGGCACGTCCTTTGGTGCCCCCACCCAGGCCGAGGTGGAGCTGGCCGAGCTGATCGTCGAGCGCACCCCCATCGAGCAGGTGCGCCTGGTCAACTCCGGCACCGAGGCCACCATGAGCGTGCTGCGCCTGGCCCGTGGCATCACCGGCCGCAGCAAGATCCTCAAGTTCGCCGGCTGCTACCACGGCCACGTCGACTCCCTGCTCGTCGCCGCGGGCTCAGGCCTGGCGACCCTGGGAGATGCCGAGAGCCGCGCCATCCCGGCAAGCCCCGGCGTCCCGGAGGTCGTTGCGGCAGACACACTCGTTGCCCCCTACAATGACCGCGCAGCCGTCGAGCAGATCTTCGCCGAACACGGCAGCGAGATCGCCTGCATCATCACCGAGGCCAGCCCCGGCAACATGGGCGTCATCGAGCCGGGGGTGGAAGACGGCGAGCATTTCAATGCCTTCCTCAAGCGCATCGCCCATGAGAACGGCGCCCTGTTCGTCAGTGACGAGGTGATGACCGGATTCCGGGTCACCCGCAGCGGACAGTTCGGCAAGGACGGCGTCGAGCCCGACCTGATGACCTTCGGCAAGGTGATGGGCGGCGGCTTCCCGACCGCAGCCTTCGGCGGCCGCCAGGAACTGATGCTCAACCTCTCACCGGTCGGGGGCGTCTACCAGGCAGGCACGCTCAGCGGCAACCCCGTCGCCTCGACCGCCGGCGCCACGACCCTGCGGCTGTGCACCGACGAGGTCTACGCACACCTGGACGAAGTCTCGGCCACCCTGCAGCGCGCCGTGCACACGGCCCTGGGTGCCTTCGGCGTCCCTCACACGATCAACACCGCCAACTCCATGTTCAGCGTCTTCCTGGGCACCGAGGGGCCGGTGACCAACTACGAGCAGGCGCAGCAGCAGAGCTCCGATGCCTTCGCAGCCTTCTTCCATTCCATGCTCGACCAGGGCGTCTACCTCCCGCCGTCGGGCTATGAGTGCTGGTTCCTGTCGGCGGCACACGACGATGCGGCGATCGAGCGCGTCGTCGAGGCCCTGCCCAAGGCCGCTGCCGCCGCAAGGAAGGCACTGTGACCATGGCTGCCTCGCGCCGTGCCCTGATCACGGCCGGTCTCGGGCTCCCGTTGGCCACCCTCGTCGGGTGCTCCGACGCAACGGGCGCCAGCGAGGAGGACGGCTATGCCGTGGGTGACGGCAGCTACACCCGCATCCCCGTCGACAAGCGCACCGCCGTCCCAGAACTGTCCGGGACGACGCTCGACGGCAAGAAGCTCGCCCTGTCCGACTACAAGGGGTCTGTCGTGGTGCTCAACGTGTGGGGATCGTGGTGCCCGCCGTGCCGGGCCGAGGCCTCCGAGCTGGTGAAGGCGGCCACGCGCACCAAGGGCAAGGCCCAGTTCGTCGGGCTGAACACCCGTGACCTCGACCAGGCCCAGGCACAGGCCTTCGTCCGCTCCTTCAAGATCAACTTCCCCAACATCTACGATCCCGACGGCAAGCTGCTGCTCAAGTTCGGTGCGGTTCCGGCCAAGGCAATCCCCAGCACGATCATCATCGACCGCGAGGGACGCATCGCCGGGCGCATCCTGGGACAGACCACCGCCTCCACCATCATCGGGTCCGTCGAGGACATCGCGGCAGGCAAGTGAGCCGATGACAGTCGATCCCACCGCGGCCCTGATGGTTCCGCTGCAGACCACCTGGGCCACCGAGGCCCTGGGCGGTTCCATGCTCGTCGCGATCCCCGTCGCGGCCCTCGCCGGGCTGTTGAGCTTCTTCTCCCCGTGCGTGGTGCCCCTGCTGCCCGGATACCTCAGCTTCGCCACGGGCATGAGCGCCGCCGAGGTCGCCGAGGGCGGCAACCGGCGCCGGATGCTGGCAGGCACCAGCCTGTTCGTGCTCGGCTTCGCCGCCGTCTTCATGCTCACCGGCGCCCTGATGGGAACCCTCGGCACCCTCATGCTGGAACACCAGCGGGGCCTGAGCATCGGCATCGGAGTGGTGACCATGCTGCTCGGCGGGATCTTCATGGGCCTGGTCCCCCTGGGCCAGCGCGACATCCGCCTGCACCGCGTACCGCGCCTGGGCCTGGTGGCCGCACCCCTGCTCGGCATCGTCTTCGGCCTGGGATGGACGCCCTGCATGGGCCCCACACTCGGCGTCGTGATGGGTCTGGCGCTCAACGAGGGCTCCAGTCAGCGAGGCGCACTGCTCGCCTTCTGCTATGCCCTCGGGCTCGGGGTACCCTTCATCATCGCGGGGCTTGCCATGGGCCGGCTGGCCACCGCGATCGGCTTCGTCCGTCGCCACCAGCAGGCCGTGCAGCGAGTGGGCGGGGCCCTCATGGTGCTTGTCGGACTACTGCTGGTCACTGGCGCCTGGGACCAACTGATGGCCGTCATCCGCCAGTGGACGCTGGCCTACGGCGCACCCATCTGATCCAGTAACGAGCACCACCAGGACCCCCGCGGTCCACCACCTGCACCACCCCGGGTCACCGGCGAGAGGACACGATGAGTACACCGAGCGCGCCAGGAGCGACTGGGGGCACAGCTGGCACCCCGTCGTCCAGCGGGAGCACCGCCGCCACGCCCCCCTCGGGCCGCCCATCGCCGCAGGCCCTCGGTCCCGTCGAGATGCTGCGGTGGGGCTGGACGCAGCTGACCAGCATGCGCACCGCCCTGGCCCTGCTCTTCCTGCTCGCGCTGGGCGCCATCCCCGGATCACTCATCCCGCAGCGCAGCCAGTCCGCCCTCAAGGTGCGCGAGTTCGCCGAGCGCAACCCCGGGCTGGACAAGTTCTACCAGCCGCTGGGCATGTACGACGTCTACACCTCGGCCTGGTTCAGCGCCATCTACCTGCTGCTCTTCGTCAGCCTCATCGGCTGCATCCTGCCCCGCATCAAGGTCTACTGGCGCGCCGTCAAGGGACGGCCGCCGCGCCTGCCCGCACGACTCGACCGACTGCCCGAGCACCGCAGCGCCCCGCTGGAGTCCGACACGACCCTGGCCATGGACTCCGCCGAGCAGTGGCTCAAGCGCAAGCACTTCCGCACCGAACGCCAGACCCTGCCCGACGGCAGCCAGGCCATCAGTGCCGAACGCGGCTACCTGCGCGAGTTCGGCAACCTGCTCTTCCACACCAGCCTGGTCCTGGTGCTCATCGGGATCGCGTGGAACAACCTGCTCGGCTTCAAGGGCTCCTCGATCATGGTCGAAGGCCAGGGCTTCAGCAATGCCATCACCCAGTACGACGAGTACCGCGCGGGATCCTGGGTGGACACCGACAACCTGCCGCCCTTCATGCTCAAGCTCAACAAGTTCGTCGTGCGCTTCGAGACCGGCGAGGTGCAGCGCGGCGCCGCACGTGACTTCCAGGGCCGCCTCGACGTCACCACGGCCGAAGGGGAGAGCTCCCAGCAGACCGTGCGGGTGAACCACCCCGTCACCGTCGACGGCAACCGGATCCACCTGATCGGCCACGGCTACGCCGCCCACGTCACCGTCCTCGACGGCAATGGTGACAAGGCCTGGTCGGGCCCGGTCGTCTTCCTGCCCCAGGACGGCAACTTCACCTCCTCGGGCGTCATCAAGGCACCCGACGGGCGCCCCGAACGGCTCGCCCTGCAGGGCATCTTCCTGCCCACCGCCCCCGAGAAGGGCATGATGGGCCACTCACTGTTCCCCGACGCGATCAACCCCAAGCTCTTCCTCAACGCCTGGTACGGCCCGCCGAAGGCCGAGACGGGCAAGCCCGAGAACGTCTACGGCCTCGACACCGCCGGCATGACGCAGTTCACGGAGGGCGACGACGTCCTGCGCTTCGTCCTCAAGCCGGGAGAGGGCTATGACCTGCCCGGCGGGAAGGGCAGCGTCGTCTTCGACGGCTGGTCGCGCTGGACCAAGGTGCAGATCAGCCGCTCGCCCGGCCTGCCCATGACCTTCGCCTCCACCGCCGCCTGCGTGCTCGGGCTCTTCCTCAGCCTGTTCGTGCGGCCCCGCCGGCTGTGGGTGCGCACCCGGCAGGTCGGCGGACAGCATCTGGTCGAGGTGGGCGGACTCGACCGGGCCGACGCCCGTACCGGCCTGCCCGAGGACGTCGAGGCACTCACCACCGCCGCCACCGGCCGCGCCCCAAGGGCATCAGGAAGCACCGCGGCAGCAGCAACCAAGGAGAAGCAGTGAACATCCAGGAACTCTCGTCGCTGGGCATCGTCACCGCGGCGGTCGTCTACCTCGTCGCCTTCATGGCCCACGCCGCAGAATGGGCCTCCGCGCGCGGCCTGCCCGTACTGGCCGGGGGAGAGCAGCTCGATGCCGACCGCGAGAAGGCACTGCTGCGGATCGACACCTGGGGCCGGATGGGCCTGGGGCTCACCTTCGTGGCCGCCGCCTGCCACCTGCTCGGCACGGTGCTGCGCGGGGTCTCGGCCGGGCGTGCCCCCTGGGGCAACATGTACGAGTTCACCATCTCGTCGACCCTGTTCATCGTCATCGCCTACCTGGTGCTGGCCGTCACCCGCAACATGCGTTGGCTGGGCCTGCCCATCACGCTGCTGCTGGCCATCGCCAACGGTCTGGCCGCCACGGTCTTCTACGTCGCGGTTGCCCCGTTGGTGCCGGCCCTGCACTCGGTGTGGTTCCTGATCCACATCGTGGCGGCCTGCATCGGAGGTGCCGCCTTCAACCTGGGCGGCATGGCCTCGGTCATCTACCTCTTCCAGTCGCGCGCCGAGCGTCGGGCGCAGGAGACCGGCCAGCCCCGCACCGGCTACCTGGCCAAGCTGCCCACCGCCCGTCAGATGGACACCTTCGCCTACCGCGCCCACGCCTTCGGCTTCCCCATCTGGACCTTCACCATCGCCGCCGGGTCCATCTGGGCCGAATACGCCTGGGGTCGCTTCTGGGGCTGGGATCCGAAGGAGACCTGGAGCCTGGTCACCTGGGTCGTCTACGCCATGTACCTGCACGCCCGGGCCACCGCCGGCTGGCGGGGCCGCCCGGCCGCAGTCATCGCGATCGTCGGCGTGATCAGCTTCTGGTTCAACTTCGTCGGCATCAACCTGCTGGTCAGCGGCCTGCACTCCTACGCCGGCATCTGATTCTCGCTCAATGGCCCGTCTGTGGGGCCGGTCGCGCTGGACGGACAGCGCGACCGACCCGGCCGTCTAGGCTGGGTGCCATGCATGCACTCGTGACCGGAGCATCCGGCGGCCTCGGCCAGGCCTACTGCGACCATCTCGCAGCCCAGGGCCACGACATCGTCCTGGTGAGCCGCCGCACCGAGCAGATGGAGCAGATCGCCGAGGGGCTGCGCCAGCGCCACCACGTCGAGACGCTGGTGCTGGGCGTCGACCTGGCCCAGCAGTCGGAGCGCGACCGGCTCGCCGCCGAGCTGGAGGATCGCGGCGTCGAGGTCGGCGTGCTGGTGAACAATGCCGGCTTCGGCACCATCGGCGACTTCGCCGAGGCCGACGTGGAGCGGATGAACGACGAGATCGCCCTCAACTGTGCGGCCGTCGCCCACCTGTCGCGGCTCTTCCTGCCCGCCATGCTGGAGCGGGGGCGCGGCACCGTCATCAACGTCGCCAGCACCGCCGCCTTCCAGCCCATCCCCACCATGGCCGTCTACGCCGCCACCAAGTCCTTCGTGCTGAGCCTCAGCCAGGCCCTGTGGGAGGAGACGCGTCGCACCCCGGTGCGCGTCATCGCCGTCTGCCCCGGTGCCACGAAGACCCCCTTCTTCGACACCGCCGGCGACGACAAGGTGCTCTCACGCCGTCGCACCCCCGAGCAGGTGGTCACCAGCACCTTCACGGCGCTGGAACGCAGGGCTCCCAGCGTCACCGACGGCGTGTTCAATGCGCTGCAGGGGCAGGTGGCCAAGTTCTCCCCGGCCCGGATCGCGGTCCCCGTGGCTCGGCGCGTGGTGCGCCCGGACCAGTGAGCGTCCTGGACGGCATCGACTGCCCCTGCGGCAGCGGCGACGACTTCGGCAGCTGCTGCGGGCCACTGCTCGACGGGCACCGCGCCACCACCGCCGAGGCCCTGATGCGCTCACGCTACACGGCTTTCGCACTGGCCGGCCGTCATCCCGCGGCCGCCGACCACCTGTGGCGCACCTGGCACCCCGCCAAGCGGCCGGCTGACATCGCCCCCGACCCCGGCCAGCAGTGGCTCGACCTGACGATCGTCGAGACCGTCGACGGGGGAGCCGAGGACCAGGCCGGCGAGGTCCGTTTCGTCGCGCGATACCAGCACGGCAAGGCGCTCGGGGTGCTCAGCGAGCGCAGCTTCTTCGTGCGTCGGGCCGGTCGCTGGGTCTACCTCGACGGCGAGGTGGACTGACCTCGTCGGGCAGCCTCCGCGGCCCGTCGCGCGATGACCGTCGGTGGGTGCCGGTACGGTGGCTGTCATGGAGCACTTCGACCTGGTCATCATCGGTTCCGGCTCGGGCAACTCGATCGTTGACGAACGATTCGCCGACCTGCGCGTGGCCATGGTGGAACGCGGCATCTTCGGCGGGACCTGCCTGAACGTGGGCTGCATCCCCACCAAGATGTTCGTCCTGCCCGCCGACCACGCCGTCTCCCCCGAGGAGGCAGGGCGCCTGGGAGTCGACCTCGAGCTCCAGGACGTGCGCTTCGACGAGATCCGCGACCGCATCTTCGGCCGCATCGACCCGATCAGCTCCGGGGGCAAGCAGTGGCGTGAGCAGTCGGACAATGCCACGGTCTTCACCGGCAATGCCCGCTTCGTCGACACCGACGTGCTCGAGATCAGCCTCCAGGGCGAGGACGAGCCGGTGCGCGTCAGCGCCGACCGCTTCGTGATCGCCGCCGGCTCCCGGGCGCAGCTGCTCGACGTCCCCGGCGCCAATGACCCGGCCGTCGCCCCGCGGGTGCACACCTCCGACACGATCATGAGGCTTCCGGCGCTCCCGAAGTCGATGGTGGTGGTCGGCGGCGGCTACATCGCGGCCGAGTTCGCCCACGTCTTCAGCGCCTACGGCACCGAGGTGACCCTGGTGAACCGCAGCGAACGGCTGCTGCGCCGCGAGGACGACGAGGTCGCCGCCCGCTTCACCGAACGGATCGCCGAACGGGTCCAGCTCAAGCTCAACCAGAAGACCACCCGCCTCGAGGCGCACGAGGATGGGGTCCTGGTGGTCACCCAGGACCCCAATGGCATCGAGTACAGCTACCCGGCCGAGGTGGTCCTGGTCGCCACGGGCCGCATCCCCAACGGTGACGGGCTGGAACTCGAGCGCACCGGCGTCGAGATGGACGACAAGGGCTATGTGATGGTCGACGAGCACCAGCGCACCAGCCGCGAGAACATCTGGGCCCTGGGCGATGTCAGCTCACCCTGGCAGCTCAAGCACGTCGCCAACCACGAGATGCGTGTGGTCCAGCACAACCTGCTGCATGAGATCCAGGGCACCGGGGAGCTGCGCAGCTCCGACCACCGCTTCGTCCCGCACGCCATCTTCACCGACCCGCAGATCGCCTCGGTCGGCGCCACCGAGCAGGAACTGCGCCAGGCCGGGACCCCCTACCTGTCCAAGGTGCAGGCCTATGGCGATGTCGCCTACGGCTGGGCGATGGAGGACCAGCACCACTTCGTGAAGCTGCTCAGTGATCCCGAGGCCAAGCAGCTGCTGGGGGCCCACGTCATCGGACCCCAGGCCTCCACCCTGCTGCAGCCGCTGGTGCAGGCGATGAGCTTCGGGCTGGGCATCGAGGAGATGGCGCGCGGCCAGTACTGGATCCACCCGGCGCTGACCGAGGTGGTCGAGAACGCCCTGCTGGGGCTCGTCGAGCAGGCTGGGCAGAGCCAGGAGGCCACTGATGCCTGAGCAGCGCAGGAGCCGCACCGCTGTCGTCGCCCTGGCCGCGGCACTGGCCATGGCCGGATGTTCCGCCGGTCAGCAGGCCGCCGCCCCCGAGGCGAGCCCCGTCGCCAGCGAGGCCTCCCCGGCCGTCTCCGCGCCGGCCTCGACACCGGCTGCCAGCACAGTGGCATCGCCGAGCGGCACACCGTCGGCCAGCACGGCTGCGAAGACCTGCAGCGCGCTGGCCGGCGAACTCGACACCGCCGAGAAGATCGGGCAGCTGTTCATGGTGGGCACCACCTCGGGTGAGAGCACCAGCCTGGAAGGGCTCGTGCGCGAGCACAAGGTGGGTTCGGTGATCCTGCTCGGCAGCGACCCCCGCCCGCTGGCCAAGACCGCCTCGCTGTCCCATGAACTGTCCGGCTTCAGCACCCGTGAGGACATCCCCGTCCTGGTCGCCACCGACCAGGAGGGAGGCGAGGTGCAGCGGCTGCAGGGCGAGGGCTTCAGCGACATCCCGCCTGCCGTCGAGCAGGGCCGGCTCACCAACGCCGAACTCAGCGCCCAGTGGGCCCGCTGGGGCCAGGAACTCAAGGCGGCCGGGGTCCTGTACGCCTTGGCGCCCGTCGCCGACGTCCCCACCGCCGGCAAGGAACAGGGCAATGCCGCCATCGGGGCCCTGGGGCGCCACTACGCCACCGACCCCGCCACCGTCGCCAACAAGACCACGGCTGTGGTCAAGGGACTGCAGAAGGCCGAGATCGCCTCGAGCCTCAAGCACTACCCGGGCCTGGGCAGGGCCGCGGTCAACACCGACCATGGCGTGGCCACCGATGCGGTCACCACGCTGGCCGATGCCAAGCCCTTCCTCGCCCCGATGAAGGCCGGAGCCAGCTCGGTGATGATCAGCTCCACCATCTACTCCAGGATCGATCCGGGAGTGCCGGCCGTCTTCAGCTCCAAGTTGATCACCGATGGCCTGCGCAGCACGCACGGCTGGGACAAGGTCGTGATCAGCGATGACCTGGGCGCGGCGGCCGCGGTCGCCGACGTGCCCGTTGCCGAGCGGGGAGTGCGCTTCATCGCCGCCGGTGGGGACCTGGTGATCGACGCCGACCCCGCCAGCCTGGCCGAGATGGTCGGCGGCGTCACCGAGCGCGCCGAACAGGACCCTAAGTTCGAGGCCGCCCTGGGCACACACGCCGCGAGGGTGCTGGCGCTGAAGTCCGAGGTCGGACTGGTCGACTGCACGCCCTGAGCCGGCCGCTCCGGCGATCAGCCAAGGCAGTCGGCGGGGGCAGTAGCGTGCCGTCATGCCCATTGCCACCGTCGACGACCTGCGAACTGCCCAACGGGTGCTCTGCTACGGCGTGACGGGCGCCGGCAAGTCGACCGCCGCCCGGGAGCTGGGAGGCAGGCTCGGCCTGCCCGTGCACCTGGTGGACGACGAGATCGGCTGGTTGCCGGGCTGGGTCGAGAGGTCCGTGCCCGAACAGCGCGAGATCGCCGCCCGGCTGGTGGCCGGTGACCGTTGGGTCCTCGACTCGGCCTACGGCCACTGGCGCGACCTCGTCCTTCCCCGAAGCGAAGTGGTGCTCGCCCTCGACCTGCCGCGCTGGCTCTCCCTGGCACGGCTGGTGCGGCGCTCACTGCACCGGGTGCTCACCCGCCAGGAACAGTGCAATGGCAATGTCGAGACCTGGCGCAAGCTGCTGTCCCGCGATTCCATCCTCTGCTGGCACTTTCGCTCCTTCGACAACAAGCAGCGACGGATGCGTGCCATGGAGGCCGCTCCGGACGGGCCGCTGGTGCTGCGGGTGGGCAGTGCGCGGGAGCTCCGAAAGGTGCTCGAAGGGCTCGGGTGAGGCCGATACGGCGCAGCGATCGCAGCACATACGGCCACCGAGGCAATTGGAACGTGTCATGAGCCGCCGGCATTGCAATCGCTGCGGACCAGGTGCCGGAGGCCAGGGTCTGGGGCAGGGGACCAGCACCTGTGCGCCGACCAGTGCCGGGTGAGGAGTGGGATAACCTCGACGGGTACGTCGCGAGACGACTTCCGACGAGCTTTCGAGGGATGCATGAACGAGCCGCAGCACCGTTACACCGCCGAACTGGCTGGCCAGATCGAGACCGCATGGCAGGACCGCTGGGAGTCCGAGGGCACCTTCCGCGCCCCCAACCCCGCCGGCCCCTGGGCCGAGCCCGACAAGGTCGCCGGATGCGAGAAATTGCTCGTGCTCGACATGTTCCCCTACCCGTCCGGGTCAGGCCTGCACGTCGGCCACCCGCTGGGCTACATCGCCACCGACGTGTTCAGCCGCTACCAGCGCATGCTGGGCAAGAACGTGCTGCACGCCATGGGCTACGACGCCTTCGGCCTGCCCGCCGAGCAGTACGCCATCGAGACCGGGACACACCCGCTGGCCACCACCGAGAAGAACATCGCCACCTACATCCGGCAGCTGCGCCGCCTCGGCCTGGCCCACGACGACCGCCGCACCATCCGCACCATCGACCCGGGCTACTACAAGTGGACGCAGTGGATCTTCACCCAGATCTTCAACGCCTGGTACGACCCCGAGGCCACCCGCGCCGACGGCGGCAAGGGCAAGGCACGTCCCATCAGCGAGCTTGTCGAGCAGTTCGCCGCCGGCCGCCGTGAACTGCCCAAGCCCTTCGCCGGCAAGGCCTGGGGCGAGCTGGACGCCAAGCAGCAGGCCGACGTCCTGGACCAGTACCGCCTGACCTATGCCGACGAGGCGCCCGTGAACTGGGCGCCCGGCCTGGGCACCGTGCTGGCCAACGAGGAGGTCACCAACGACGGCCGCTCCGAGCGCGGCAACTTCCCCGTCTTCAAGGCCAACCTGCGCCAGTGGAAGATGCGCATCACCGCCTACGCCGACCGTCTCGCCGAGGACCTGGACCGCGTCGAGTGGCCCGAGAACATCAAGTCGCTGCAGCGCAACTGGATCGGCAAGAGCCACGGTGCCCGCGTGCACTTCACCGGCCCCCACGGCGAGGACATCGAGGTCTTCACGACCCGCCCCGACACCCTCTTCGGTGCCTCCTTCATGGCGCTGGCCCCCGAGCATCCGCTGGTGGAATCGCTGTTGGGTGACGGCTCCAGCTGGCCCGAGGGCACCCGCGAGGCCTGGACCGGCGGCAAGGCGAGCCCGCGCGAGGCCGTCGAGGACTACCGCCGCGAGGCCGGGCGCAAGAGCGACGTCGAGCGCCAGATGGACGACAAGACCAAGACCGGTGTCTTCACCGGCGCCTGGGCCACCAACCCGGTCAACGGAGCCCCCGTGCCGGTCTTCGTCGCCGACTACGTGCTGATGGGCTACGGCACCGGCGCCATCATGGCCGTGCCCTCGGGCGACGAGCGTGACTTCGAGTTCGCCAAGGCCTTCGACCTGGACATCATCGACGTCATCAGCCCCGCCGATGCCGATGGCAGGCCGCTGGTCGACTGGCCGGGCACCGTCGCCAGCGATGCCGCCTTCACCGGCGCCGGGGTCCTGGTCAACTCCGCCACCGATGGACTCGACCTCAACGGCCTGCCCGTCGAGCAGTCCAAGCAGCAGATGATCGCCTTCCTCGAGGCCAAGGGTGCCGGGGAGGGGACCGTCAACTACCGCATGCGCGACTGGCTGTTCAGCCGCCAGCGCTACTGGGGCGAGCCCTTCCCGATCGTCTACGACGAGCACGGTGCGCCGCATGCCCTGCCGGAGTCGATGCTGCCGCTGGAGCTGCCGGAGGTGGACGACTACTCACCGCGCACCTTCGCGCCCGACGACAAGGACTCCCGCCCCGAGGCGCCGCTGGCGCGCGCCACCGAGTGGGTCGAGGTCACCCTGGACCTGGGTGACGGACCCAAGAAGTACCGCCGTGAGACCAACACCATGCCCCAGTGGGCCGGCTCCTGCTGGTACTACCTGCGCTACCTCGACCCGGCCAATGACCAGAGCTTCGTCGACCCCGAGGTGGAGCAGTACTGGATGGGCAAGCACGACCAGCCCGTCGCCGGTGCCCCCGAGGGCACCACCGACCCGGGTGGCGTCGACCTGTATGTCGGCGGCCAGGAGCATGCCGTGCTGCACCTGCTCTACGCGCGTTTCTGGCACAAGGTGCTCTTCGACCTGGGCCACGTCAGCTCCGAGGAGCCCTTCCGCAAGTACTTTGCCCAGGGCATGATCCAGGCCTACGCCTACCTCGACGAGCGCGAGGTCTACGTGCCCGCCGCGGAGGTGGAGGAACGTGGCGAGGGCAAGCAGGCCACCTACTGGTACAAGGACGCCCCCGTCGAGCGCCGCGCCGGCAAGATGGGCAAGAGCCTCAAGAATGCCGTCAGCCCCGACGAGATGTACGAGCTCTACGGTGCTGACACGATGCGCGTCTACGAGATGAGCATGGGCCCGCTCGAGATCAGCCGCCCGTGGGAGACCCGTGCCGTGGTTGGCTCGCAGCGCTTCCTGCAGCGTCTGTGGCGCAACATCGTCGACGAGGCCACCGGCGAGGTGACCGTGGTCGACGAGCCCGCCGACGAGGCCACGCTGCGGGTCATGCACAAGACGATCGACGCGGTCGGGCGCGACTACCGGGCGCTGGGCTTCAACACCGCCATCGCCCGCCTGATCGAGTTCAACAATGCGCTCACCAAGCTGGACGCGGTGCCGCGTGAGGCGGCCGAGGTGCTGGTGCAGATGGTGGCCCCGGTCGCGCCGCACATCGCCGAGGAGCTGTGGAAGCGGCTGGGCCACGACCAGACCATCGCCTATGTGCCCTTCCCGCAGGCCGACCCGGCGCAGCTGGTGGAGGACACCGTCACCTGCGTGCTGCAGATCAAGGGCAAGGTGCGTGCCACCCTGGAGGTGCCGGCCAGCATCTCGGCCGACGAGCTGAAGGAGATGGCACTGGCCCATCCCAAGGCAGTGGCCGCCACCGAGAACGGCGTGCGCACCGTGATCGTGCGCGAGCCAAAGCTGGTCAACGTGGTTCCCCTCTGACGATGCGGACGCCGTCGTGAGGGCTGGTGCGGTGGTGGTGCTCGTGGTGAGCACCTCCATCGACGCCCACGTGCTCAACGCCACCCTTCCGGTCCAGGGGCTGGTGGAGCGCGGGGCCAGGGTGCTGTGGTGCCTGCCCGAACGCTTTGCGGAGCATGCCCGTGCCTGTGGCGCCCAGGTGATGCCGCCCCTGCACCCCGACCCGTTACGCGCGGAGCCCAGCCGGTGGACCTCGCGTGGGGCAGCCGACGCCTTGGTGCGGGTGCGCTCGATGTACCGCGACGCGCTGGCCGCCCCCGCCGGCGACCAGGCGGCGCAGCTGCGCGCACTAGTGCATCGCCACGGCGTGGACGTGCTGGTTGCCGACAGCCTGATGCTGGCAGCGGGAATCGCGGCCGAGGCCGAGGGCATCGCATGGGCAAGCCTCGGTGACGGTCCGCTGCAATGGCCCGACCCAGACCTGCCACCTTTCGGGACCGGGTTGCCCCTTCTGGCGGGCGCACCCGGGCGGCACCGCAACCGCACCGTGCGCCATGTCGTGGACTCCACGGTCTTTGCTCCCGCGTTGGCCGAGCTGAACCTCGCTCGTGGCCGGCACGGGCTGTGGCCGGTGGCCGACCTGCTCACGGCCGCGGTGTCGCGACAGCTGCATCTGCAAGGATGCGCTTCCGGTTTCGAGTACCCCAGTAGCCGAAGACCGGGCTTCGTCCACTTCGTCGGGGCGCTGGGGCCGGGGCCCGGGTTCGCGCCGCCACTGCCCGAACCGCTGCGCCGCGCCACTCGCACCCAGCCGCTGGCGGTGGTCACCCAGGGCACCCTGCGGCCCGATGCCACCGAGCTTGCGCTGCCCGCCGCCACGGCCCTGCGACGCGAGGGATTCGACGTCCTGGTGCTGGGCCGTGGGGCCGTCACTGTCGCGGAGCGGGTTCCTGGGACGACCGGCATGGCCGCGGTGGACCTGCCCGACGCCCTGAGCGAGGCCGACCTGCTGGTGACAAACGGCGGGTGGACGACGGTCACGCTGGCACTGGCCGCCGGGGTGGGCGTGCTGCAGTGCGGGGCCACGGAGGAGAAGGCCGACATCGGCGCCCGGATCCGTCACACCGGGGTTGGTGCGTCGCTACGGCTGACCCGCCCGCCGCACTGGTGGGTGGCCCGGCTGGCGCGCAGGGTGCTGGACGACCCCCAGCGTCGGCAGGCCTCGGCACGGATGGCCGCCGACTTCGCCGTCCTCGATGCTCGGGAGATCAGCGCCAGACAGATCATCGCCCTGGCTGGTGGCCGTCCATGAGTGGGTCAGTGCTGGAACTCGTGGGGGTCGTGCAGGGCTTCGGTGACCGCACCGTCCTGGACCGGATCGACCTGACGGTGGCCCGGGGCAGCACCGTCGCCCTGATGGGTGCCAATGGAGCAGGCAAGTCCACCCTGCTCGACCTGGTCTGCGGCCTCACCCGCCCCCGCGCCGGGTGGGTGCGCGTGGACGGCACCGATGCCCACACTGCCGTCCGCACCGGCCGGGTGGGTGCGATGCTGCAGAGCGGTGGCCTGTTGCCAGACCTGAACGTGGGGGAGACCTTGGGGCTGTTCGTCGAACTCTTCGACCACCGGGTGGACCGCGATGGCCTGCTCGACGAGGTGGGGCTCGCGGCCCTGCGAGACAGGCGGGTCGGGGCGTGCTCGGGCGGCGAGCAGCAGCGGCTGCGCTGGGCGATCGCCCGCGCCTCGGACCCAGACCTTCTGGTGCTCGACGAGCCGACGGCCGGGATGGACTGGCTGGGACGCCACGAGTTCTGGGAACAGGTACGGGCGCTGACCCGTCGCGGGTGCACGGTGCTCTACAGCAGCCACTACGCCGACGAGGTGGAGGCCATTGCCGACCGGGTGCTGCTGTTGTCGGGTGGCCGGCTGGTGGTCGACGCCGGCCCGGGCGAGCTGACCGCCGCCGGGGACGGGCGCTTCTTCGACGGACTCGCCCGACGCGCGGGGCAGTGACTATGAGCCGACCGCGGAGCCTGAACGCCCGACTGATGGCGCCACTCGTGCGTCTTGAGCTGAGACGGGCTTGGCGCGACCCGGTGCTCCTCTTCTTCGTGGTGGTGCTGCCGCTGGTCTGCTACCTGGGCTTCGGTGCAGTTCTTCCGCTGGACTCCCTGCCGGGTGTCGACGGCGGCTTGCTGAACACCAGCCTGATGGTCGGCCTGGCCGGCTACGGCGCGGCGACGGCGGCTGCCACGATCACCGGCCAGGCGGCGGTCGAACGATTGCAGGGCTGGGGGCGCCAGCTGGCACTGACCCCTGCCGGGGACACCGGCTATGCGACGGCCAAGGCGGTGGTGGCCAGCGTCGTTGCCTGCCTGCCCATCGGCCTCACCTTCGCCGCCGGTGCCGCCACCGGGGTGCGGCTGCCGTGGTGGGGCTGGTGCGGATCTGCGCTGGTGCTGGCCACCGGTTCAGCGATGTGGGCGGGCTATGGACTGGCGGTCGGGCTCACCGGTCGCAGCCAGTCGGCGCTGGCCATCGCCTCGGGAGGGCTGGTGCTGTTCAGCTTCATGGGCGGGGTCTACCTTCCGCTGACCGGCCAGCTGCTGTCACTGGGGCGCTGGACGCCTCTGTACGGCTACGTCACGCTGGCCCGGTGGCCGGCGACCGGCGGCCAGTCACCACTGCTGGGCGAGCCCTCTGACCAGCTGGGGATGGCCGTGATGAACTGCCTGCTGTGGACCATGGCCTTCGTGGCCGTCGCCGGGCGACAGGTGAGCGCCTCTCGAGCCCGCTGACCTGTGCAGGTACGCACCACCCCGGGCGCGGTGGTGCCCCAGGCCCAGGCGTACACAATCAGGCCCAGGCGCGCACAATAATGACCACCTCGACCCCAGGAGAACTTGATGAGCAACCATGACGTGATCGTTGTCGGAGCGGGAGTCACCGGCCTGAGCTGCGCAGCACGACTGCACCAGCAGGGACTCGACGTGCTGGTGCTGGAGGCCGGCGGCAGGGTGGGCGGCCGGGTGACCACTGACGAGGTGGACGGCTTCCTGGTGGACCGCGGCTTCCAGGTGCTCAACCCCGCCTACCCCCACTTGGCGCAGGCTGTCGACCTGCGTCGTCTCGGACTGCGCGGATTCCCGCGGGCGGTGCGGGTGCGCACGGAAGATGGCCTCCAGGAGGTGGTGGATCCGAGCCGCCGCCCCGACCGGCTACCCGCCACGCTGCGCACCGGACTCGTCACGCCCCGGGACGCCTCGTTGGCCGTCGTGGCCGGACGTGCCGCCCTCACCGATGAACCTCGCGGCATGGCCTTCGACCGGGCAGGATTCACCTCGAGCCTTCGTCGCCAGGTGGTGGACCCCTTCCTGGCGGGTGTGGTCTGCGAACGCGACGGCAGCACCTCCTCCCGATTCACGGCCTGGCTGCTGGCCATGTTCGCGGCCGGAACCCCCGGCCTGCCCAGCGGTGGCATGCGGACCCTGCCCCGGGTGATGTCCGAGGAACTCCAGGTGGTCCTCGACAGCCCCGTGGCGGAGGTTGACCCCAAGTCAGGTCTCGTGCGCACTGCGCGCGGGCAGTTCGGTGCCGGTGCCGTCGTCGTGGCTGCCGGTCTGGAGTCCACCCCGAGGCTGGCGGACGAACCGGCCCCTTCCGTGCACGGCACCCGAACCTTCTGGTTTGCCACCGACACCGCCCCCAGTGACACCGCTGCGATCCATGTCGACGGTTCGGGCCGGGGTCCGGTGGCCACCACCACCGTTGTGAGCCACGCCGCGCCGGAGTACGCCCCGGCCGGTCAGCACCTGGTGGCCGCGCTGTGCCTCAGTGTCGACGCGCCCGACGAGCAGTCGGTGCGTGAGCACTGCGCCCACCTCTACGGGGTGGACGCCGTCGGCTGGCGACTGCTTGCCAGCCATGACATTCCGGCTACCCTGCCGGCGCTCGAAGCGCCCTACCGTCCGCGTCACCGCACCGAGGTGAAGGGGCGGCTGGTGGCCTGCGGTGACCAGTACGGCAATGCCTCCCTGGACGGGGCCGCGGCCTCGGGTCAGGCAGCGGCGCAGCGGGTGCAAGAGCTGCTCGGATGAGCAGGGGTGCCCACCAGGTGGTCGGCCGCCCGTCGGGCGCCATCATCTTCCGGGCTGGATGCCATCTGTGCCACCTGTGCCGCTCGTCGGACGGTCGGCGTGGCCAACGCCCCCTGCAGGGCCCAGACGAGGGCGTCCTCCCGTAGCCGCCAGCGAGGACCGGGGCTGGTGCCGGCACCGAGCTCCCGGACCCGTCGGGCATGCCACGCCTGGTCGCCCAGGTGGGGGATGACCACTTGGGGCCTTCCCGAGGACAGCGCCGTGGCCGTCGTGCCCGCCCCGCCGTGGTGGACGACGGCCGCCAGCCTGGCGAGCAGCAGCCGATGGTCGACGCCGGGGGCATTGGCCACTGTCGAACCCGCCGGCCCGGTGGGCAGCAGTGAGGTCTGCACCAGCAGAGGTCGGCCGAGGCGACGCGCGGCGACCTCGAAGAGGTGCAGGTCGGCGCGCTCATCGGCCACCGGGCAGGTGCCGAAGCCCATCAGTACCGCGCCGGGGTGAGCCTCCAACCACTGGTCGAGCCAGGCGGGCACGGTGCTGTCCAGGCGCGGCGCGATGCGTCCGGTCTGATGAACCTCCAGTGCGCCGACACCGTGGGCCCACGACGGATCGGGTGTGCAGAGCACCGGCTCGGTAGCCAGCAGCAGTGGGCCAGGGCGTGCTCGTGATGCTCGTGCGGCCTGGCGACCCACGCGTGCCAAGGCGCGGGCGGTGATCGCTGCTCCCATCGAGCGCATCATCTGCCAGCCGACCGTGGAGACCCCCAGGGTCACCGGTGCCGGCAGGTACGCAGGGGCGAGCACGGTGCTGGCGGCGCTGCCGGAAGGAAGGATCGGCCCGAGCAGCAGACCGGCCGACGTGGTGCCGCGGCGGGCCGCAAGCAGTCGGGTGGCGTCGTGGGTGAGGATGCCCGAGACCACCAGGTCGGCGTCGTCCAGGGCGTCGGTGAGGGTGTCCAGGATAGCGCCCGCGGCCAGCGTGACCCGGCCGGTCATCTGGCCCCACATCGCCCCTGGCTGGGCCAGGGCCAGGCGCCGCATCCCGGGGCTGTCCGGCCAGAGCGCCTCGGTGCCGCGAGGCACCGGGCAGGCTTCCAGCCCGGCCTCGCGCACCAGCGGAGCACCGGATTCGAGGACCACGACCCGCACCCTGTTGCCACGGGAGGCGAGCTCCTGGCCCAGTCCGACGAAGGGGACCACGTCGCCCCGAGAACCGATCGAGACCAGCGTGCAGCGCATCGATCAGGCCCGGGCCCGCACCAGGTGCAGGATGTCGCGCTGCCAGCCGCCGACCGTGCGGGAGGCCACGTCATGGAAACCTGCCCGGTGCAGGTGCTCGGCCAGCTCCGGCATGGTGCAGAAGTCGTCGACCGAGCCGTGAAGATACTCGTACAGGCTGCGATCGCCGGTGATGATGCCGGCCAGCGGCAGGATGATGTGACGGTTCACCAGGCCCCATCGGCGGCGGGCCGCCACCGACCCGCGGACCGAATAGTCCTCGGCAACCAGGACACCATCGGGAAGCAGTGCCGCCTGGATGCCGACCAGAGTGGCGTCCAGGTCGGTGACATTGCGCAGCAGATAGCAGGTCAGTGCCCCGTGGGCAGGTGGCAGACCAAGGTCCTCGAGTCGCTCACCGCGTCCATGGACGAAGGTGACACCCTCGGGCCAGCGCCGGGAGCGCGCTCGCGCGAGCATCCCGGCCGAGGCGTCGACGCCGATGATGCGCGGGGTGATGCCCCGGCGGCGGGCGGCGCGCAACAGCGCGCGGGTGGACAGGCCAGACCCGCACCCGAGGTCCAGCAGGGTGGGCAGCGGATCGTCGATGCCGTCCAGCAAGGCCTCGGCGGCGGCGCGCAGGTGCCTGCGGTACCCGGGGTTGAGGGCCACCATCAGGTCGTAGTGGGTGGAGGCCTCGTCGAAGCCACCGGACAGGTCGTCGCGGGTGAGGGGCTGGTTGGTAGGTGTCACACGTCCTCCTGGGGTCGGCCCCACTGTTGCACACGATGCGGCCCGGCAACGGGTCAGGCGGCACGTTCCGCACCCACCCTGCCGACAGCCAGCAGCACCACGACGCTGGCACCCAGGAGTGCCAGTGACAACGCCACGGCCACGTCGAGGTTGCTCTCGAAGCCGACGAAGATGGCCAGGGGCATGGTCTGGGTGACGCCCTCGCGGTTACCGGCGAAGAAGATGGTGGCGCCGAACTCGCCCAGTGCGCGAGCCCAGGCCAGGACCAGGCCGGCGCCCAGGGCTCGCGCCGTGCAGGGCAGTGCGATGTGGCGGAACAGGTGCCCCTCCGTGGCGCCGTCGACGAAGGCGGCCTCCCGCACGGCCGGGTCGAGCGCGGCGAAGCCGACGCGGGCGGCGCGCACGAAGAAGGGGCCTGCCACGAAGACCTGGGCGAGTACCACGACGGTCGTGGAGAAGGGCACCGTGATGCCCAGTGCGGCCAGTGGCGTGCCGGTGGCGAGGACCAGGACCATCGAGAGGGTGCTGGTCTGCAGGGACAGCCGGATGGCCCTGCCGACGTCGGGGTCGCACAGGGCCTCCAGTGGTGTGTCAGTCAGTCCTACCCTAGGCCAGGGTGGCCACGGGCAGGACGAGCAGGGCGACCAGGGGGACGGCGAGCCACAGGAACAGTGTGCCCGCCGGTCGGGTGCGTGGGCAGGTCACGCGGACTGGTAGCCCGCGTCGGTCAGGACGGCGTGGCCGCGGCCCGTGGCGAGCCAGTCGACGAAGGCCTTGGCGGCATCCTGCTGGCGGCCGGCAGTCACGGGGCGGCCGACAGTGCCAGGGAGGTGTTGAGGTTCTCCGGGATCTCTACGGTGTCAATGTCGGTGGAGTACTTGGGGACGTCGGTGACGAAGACGATGCCCGCATCGGCCTCGCCCATCCGCACCTTGCTGACGATGGCCTGGACCCCCATCTCCCGGGAGACGGTGTTGGCCAGGACCTTCTGGGAGAAACCTGGGTGCGCGGCGTCGATGCGGGCAAAGGTCTTGGCCGTGGTCTTCCAGATGGGCAGGGTCTCGGCGGCGAGCAGCACCGTGACGTCCTTGCCGGCCAGGTCCTCGACGGAGTCGATCCGGGCCGGGTTGCCGGGGGCGGTGAGCACCACGAGTCGCGTGGTGGCCACGGGGGTGACGGCCTTGGCCGCCACGAGGTTCTCCTGGGCCGCCACGAGGTTCTCCTGGGCCGCGGCAGCCATGTCCGTCGGGCTTGCGGAGATCCACACGTCGGGGGCGGCGCCCTTGGCGAGCTGCTCCCGCTGGACCGGGGTGTGTCCCACCTCGAAGACGACTGTGCCCAGACCCTCCGCCGTGTACGCGGCGGTCAGGGCCTGGGTGTGGGCCGCGAGTGCCCCGGGGGCGAAGACGGTGAGCTCGGGCGCGGTGGACGGCGAGCTGCTGCCGTCCTGGACGGGAGCGCTCGGCGTGGTGCCGCAGGCGGCCACTGGGAGCAGCGCGAGAGTGGCGAGGAGGGTGCGTCGGGTGGTCATGGTGTTTCCTTGGGGTGAGTTCCCTGTGTCCTGTCAGAAGTCGTCGGACGGGGCAGCGTGGTTCCCGGCGGTGGCGGAGCGTGACCCTTCTGTGACCGACGACCGGGTCAGGTGGCGACACGTGACCATGAATACCCCTGGGGCATCAGGCGGCCATGGTCGACTTCCCGGGGAGCGAGGGGGCGCCTCGGCATCATGGCCCCGAACCCGTGGCAGTGTGTGTTTCGTGATGGCATGGTGGCTGCTCCCCCTGGCGCTGGCAATCGGCACCCTGCTCGGTCTCCTCGGGGGTGGGGGAGCGATCCTCACCGTGCCGGTCCCCACCACGCTCATCGGCCAGGACGCCCACCAGGCGGCCACGGGATCACTCGTCATCATCGGCCTGGCATCCATCGTGGGTGTCGTGCCGCTGCTTCGGCAGGGCCGGGTCCGAGTGGCCGATGGCCTCCTGTTCGCCGCATTGGGCGTGGCAGGATCGCTCATCGGGTCACGCCTGTCCGCACGGGCCCCCCGAGGACCTGCTGATGGCCCTGTTTGCGGGGCTGCTGCTGGCCGTGGCCACCATCATGGCGCTCAAGATGCGGTCTCCAGCTCCGGTTGGTGCGGGCGAGCGCGGATGGACCGTGCGTACGCTCGCCGCGACCGCCGTCGGGCTTCTCACCGGTTTCTTCGGGATCGGCGGTGGCTTCGTCGTCGTGCCAGCACTGACGCACGTGGTCGGCCTGTCAATGTCCCAGGCAGTGGGGACATCGCTGCTGGTGATCGCCATCAACTCCGCCGTCGCCCTGGCTGGAAGGGCTGCACACGGACTCGATGTCGACTGGACCTCATCGGCCCCTTCGCGATGGCCACGGTCCTCGGCACGCTCCTGGGCGGGCGCCTGTCGAGCCATTTCGACCAGCGGAGACTGCGGATTGGCTTCATCGCAATGCTCGTGCTCGTCGGCCTGGCCACTGCAGCCCAGTACCTGCCGAAGCTCGTGAGCTGAGCGCCCGGTGCGGCCACTCCCGCAAGAACCACCCCTGACCGCCAAAGGGCGCGGGCGGCGCGACGTCGCCGGGATGGGTAGTGTCGAACCATGATGCGCATCCTGAGCCGTGACCGCGATTCACTGACCTGGCGTCCCGGGCGCGACACCCGCGCGCAATGCCACCCCGGTCCCAAGGGAACTCCTCGCGCGCACGGCCGCAGCGTGGTCGTTGTGGGTGGGGGGATCGCGGGTCTGTCGGCCGCCACCGAACTGGCCGAGCGCGGCGTGCAGGTGACTCTCGTGGAGCGAGAACGGCAGCTGGGTGGCCGCGTCGGGTCCTGGCCGGTGGAGGCGGCGGGCAGCCCCACCACCATGAGCCGCGGCTTCCACGCCTTCTTCCGCCAGTACTACCAACTACGTGCCCTGCTGCGACGCGTCGATCCGCAGCTGCGCTGCCTACGCGCGGTCGATGACTACCCGCTGGTGCTCAAGGACGGTCCGCGTGACTCCTTCGCCCGGGTGCCCCGCACGCCCCCGTTCAACCTGCTGGGCTTCGTGCTGCAGTCGCCGAGCTTTCCCGTCACGGCGCTGGCCCAGGTCGACATCGACGAGGCGATGGGTCTGCTGGCCGTGCGCTTCCCGCAGACCTACACCGACCACGACGGGGTGAGTGCGGCCGATGTGCTGGACCGGCTGCGCTTCCCTCACAGCGCGCGGCACCTGGCGTTGGAGGTCTTCGCGCGCAGCTTCTTCGCCGATCCCAGGGACTTCAGCGGTGGTGAGCTGGTCGCGATGTTCCACACCTACTTCGTCGGCTCCGCCGAAGGGCTGCTCTTCGACGTCGCCGCCGACGACTTCACCACCGTGCTGTGGGATCCGCTGGCGCAGTACCTGCGACGGTTGGGCGTCACCATCCACACCGGCTGCAGCGCGCAGCGCATCGACAGTGACCAGAGCGGGGTCGTGGTCCACACCGACGCTGGCGAGCTGCGGGCCGACGCCGTGGTGCTCGCCACCGACATCGCCCCGCTGCAGCGCATCGTCGAGGCCAGCGACGGCCTGGGTGACGGACCGTGGCGCTCCCGGGTGGCGGGGCTGCGCAGGGCACCACGTTTCGCGGTCTGGCGACGCTGGTTGGCGGCCCGCCCCGCCGACGGCACCCCCGACTTCTTGGGCACCAGCGGCTATGGCCCGCTCGACAATGTCTCGATGGTCCACCAGTTCGAGCGCTCCGCACGGGCGTGGACCGACGAGCACGGCGGCAGCGTCGTGGAGTTGCACGCCTATGCCGTGCCCGATGATGCCGACCCCGACGAGCTGAAGGTCGAACTGGCCCGGCAGCAGGACGTGCTGCACCCCGAGCTGGCCGGTGCCGAGCAGCTGGCCGAGCAGTGGCTGCTGCTCGACGACTGCGCCCTGGTAGACACCTCTCCGTGGGGCCAGCGTCCGGGGGTCGAGACGCCCGACGAGCGCGTGGTGCTGGCTGGGGACGGGATCCGGTGCGACTACCCGGTGGCACTGATGGAGCGGGCGGCCACGACGGGCGTGCTGGCCGCCAACGTGTTGCTGGCGGGGTGGGGTGTGGCGGGCAGTGACATCTGGACCGCTCCGACGAAGCCACGTTTTGCCATCACATCCCCGCTGCGCAAGGGATTGCGTCGGATTCTGAGTTCCGCCCCAGTGGAATGAAGATCTTGATACCTTGTACGCATGACAGGGGACCAGATCGGTAGGCAGGCGGCAGGACACCCGTCTCGGGCTGACGCCCAGTACCAGCGCGCCCTCGAGGTGGCCCGCGATTCCACCTTCTGTGCCGTGGTGCACAGTGCCCGCCGTCTGACGGCCGAGGCCGCTCCCGAACTGCACGAGGCCGGCGCCTCGGTGGAGCTCTTCCTGCTGCTCGCGCAGGTCTACCAGGAGCCGGACTGTTCCCCGGCCGAACTCGCCCGGGCCTGCGGTTTCTCTGCACAGCACCTGGCCGGGCTGCTGGACCGCGCCGAGGGGTGGGGGCTGATCGCCCGCATCGGGCGACGCGGCCGAGGGTTGCGCACCCGGATCCGGATCGAGCCGGCCGGCGTCGACCTGCTCGCGGTCACCTGGCCGCGGGTGCAGCAGGTCGGTGCGGACCGGCTCAGCTCAAGACAGCACCAGCAGTTGCTTTCATTGCTGCGACGGCTGCACGGTCAGGCAGTGCTGCAGGACGACGACCTGGTCGTGCTCAGCGACGAGGACGGTCACGACACCGGCACCGCCCACAGGCTCGAGGTGCACGGCAACGCCACACCGCGCCACCGGGCCTTCTCCACCTACCTTCGTGATGAAACCGGCCGGGTGCTGATCACCCGTCGCGCGCTGCACAAGGCCACGTGGCCTGGGGTGTGGACCAATGCTGCCTGTGGCCATCTGAGGCCCGGAGAGAGCCACGAACAGGCTGCGCTGCGTCGGGTGCCCGAGGAGCTGGGCACGGCACCCCGCGGGCTCTCGACGGTGCTGCCCGACTTCCGCTACCGCGCCGTCGACGCGTCGGGCCTGGTGGAGAACGAGCTGTGCCCGGTGATGACCGGCTGGGTGGATGCCGGGGCCGTCGACCCTGACCCCGAGGAGGTCGCCGAGCACGCCTGGGTGGAATGGGCCGACCTGCGCCGCACCGCCGAACAGATGCCCGTGCTGCTCAGCCCGTGGAGCGTGCTGCAGATCCGGGGCCTGGCCGAACTCGAGGACGACGGCCACCAGCTGTGGGGCCGGCCGTGAACCCCCCTGGCAGTGCCACGTCGTGGCGTCCTGTGCAGGCGGGGCTGACAGCAGCTCACGGTGGGGGACTGGGCGACACGCTGCGGGCCGTCGACGAGCTGTTGGAACAAACCCTGGAACGGCTGGATGCCGACTGGCGCGCCGTGGCCGGCCGGCGGGCCGACGTGCTGGGCGAACAGGACCTGCCGCGACTGGCCCGCGAGGCCGCTGTCGGCGGCAAGCGGATGCGGCCTGCCATGGTGCACTGGGGCTGGGTGGCCGCAGGTGCCCCCGCAGGCCCCCATCCACAGGTGGTCCAGCTGGGTGCGGCACTCGAGCTGGTGCACGTCTTCGCGCTGGTGCAGGACGACGTGATGGACCACTCCGAGCTGCGCCGGGGCCAGCCCAGCGTCCATGCCCGCAGCCGCGACCTGCACCGGGCCAGCCCTGCGCAGGGTTCGTCCGAGGAATTCGGCAAGAACATGGCGGTACTGGTCGGAGACCTGCTGCACTCCGAGGCCACCCTGCTGGTGGCAGGCCTGCCGGCGCCGGTGTGCGAGACCTGGCGCACCATGGTCGTCGAACTGGTGCTGGGCCAGCGGCTCGACCTCACCGGCGCGGCAATGGGACGCCGAGACATCACCCAGGCGATGGAGGTGGCCCGGCTCAAGACCGGCACCTACACCATCCAGCGTCCGCTGCAGATGGGCGCCCAGCTCGCAGGTGCCGGCGACGAACTCGTCGAGTGCCTGCTGCGTTACGGCGACCACGCCGGCAAGGCCTTCGGGCTGCGCGATGACCTGCTGGGCACCTTCGGCCAGCCCGAGACCACCGGCAAGTCGAGCTTCGACGACCTTGAGGCCGGCAAGGCAACCGTGCTGCTGGCCCTGGCTGACCAACGCCTCGACGAGAGGGGCCGGATGCTGCTGCGCGCCACCGGCACCGGCAGCCTCGATCGGCAGCAACTGTCCGAGCTGGCAGCCATGATGATCGACCAGGGGGTGCGTGAGGAGGCCGAACAGCTGGTGGTGCGCGAAGTGGAGCTGGCCTGCGCAGCACTGGACACCAAGGTCGTCAGCCCCGAGGGGATTGCCCACCTGACCAACGAGATCCGCAGGATCGCCTGGAGGAGTTCATGAGCACCGTCATCGTGATCGGGGCCGGCCTGTCCGGCCTGTCGGCAGCCTGCCACCTGGCCGGCCAGGGCCACCGGGTGGTGGTGCTGGAGCGGGAGGACACCCCTGGCGGCCGCGGCCTGCGGGTGGAACAGGCCGGCTTCACCTTCGACCTGGGCCCCACCGTCATGACGATGCCCGAACTGCTCGACGAGCCGTTGCGGGCCATCGGCTCCTCACAGGCCCGGGCCGTGCCGATGCGTCGTCTGGACCCCGCCTACCGGGGGGTCTTCGCCGACGGCAGTGAGCTGCTGATGCGCGGCTCCACCGAGGCCACCGCCCGCGAGGTGGAGAGGCTGTGCGGGCCCGAGGACGCCCGTGCCTTTCGCGAGCTGGAGCCCTTCCTGGCCGAGCTCTACCGCACCGAACTGCCCAACTTCATCGACCACAACTTCGACTCGGTGCTCGGCCTGCTGCACAATCCCGTCGCAGGGCTGAAGCTGGTGCGCATGGGTGCCTTCGGTTCCCTGTCGCGCATCATCGACTCCCGCATCGGCGACCAACGCCTGCGGCGGATGCTGTCCTTCCAGGCCCTCTACGCCGGACTTTCACCCACCGACGCGCTCGGCGTCTACGCGGTGATCACCTACATGGACACCTATCGCGGCGTGTACCTGCCCGAGGGCGGCATGGGAGCGATCCCGCAGGGCATGGCCGCGGCGCTGGCCCCACACGTCGAGATCGGCTACGGCACCACCGTCACCGGCCTGTTGCGCGACTCGGCGGGGAAGGTCACGGGCGTTGCCACCGGCGACGGTCCGGTGGCCGCCGATGCCGTGGTGTGCACCATCGACACCCCCGTCGCCTACCGGTGGCTGCTGCCCGAGCTGTCCCTGCCGCGCTCGCTGCGACGGCCCGTGTACTCGCCCTCGGCGGCGGTCTGGCACGTGGGCGTGCGGGGACAACTGCCCGAGCGAGCCGCCCACCACAACATCCACTTCGGCGAGGCCTGGGAGGACTGCTTCGACGAGCTCGTCACACGGGGTGAACTGATGAGCGACCCGGCGCGGCTGGTCACCATCCAGACCATCGGCGAACCGCAGCTGGCCCCCGACGGTGCCCACACCCTGTACGTGCTGGAACCCACCCCCAACCTCGACGGCCGGGTGAACTGGGCCACGGAATCGGGGCCGATGCGCGAGCGGCTGCATCAGTTCCTGCAGGACAACCACTACCCGAGCGACGTGGTGGCCGAGCGCCTGGTCACCCCGCGGGAGTGGGCCGAGCTGGGCATGGGCGGCGGCACTCCCTTCGCGCTGGCGCACCTGTTCCGCCAGACGGGCCCCTTCCGTCCGGCCAACCACGAGCCACGGGTGCCCGGGCTGTTCTTCGCAGGCTCCTCGACGACTCCCGGTGTGGGGGTGCCCATGGTGCTGATCAGCGGCAAGCTCGCCGCCGAGCGCGTCGGGACCTACCTGGGAGGTCGCCGATGAGCAGCGAACTGGACCAGAAACTGCGCGTCGGCTACCGCGAGTGCCGCAGGATCACCTGGGAGCACGGCACCACCTACTTCTGGGGAGCGGTCTTGCTGCCGCGGGCCCAACGCCGACATGTCTACGCCGTCTACGCGCTGTGCCGAATGGCCGATGACATCGTCGACGCCCCCCGCGCCACGAGCGATGCCGACCGGGTGCCCACCACCCGCGCCGCGCTCGAGGAATTCCGTGCCCGCTTCCACGCCGCCACTGACGATCCCGCCGCCGCCGAACCGGTCTTGGCGGCGGTGGCCACCTCGGTTGCGGCGGCGGGGATCGACATGGAGTGCTTCGACCGCTTCTTCGACGCCATGAGCATGGACCTGGACACGGAGAGCTATGAGACCTGGGAGGACCTGCTGGACTACATGGAGGGCTCCGCCGCGGTGATCGGCGAGATGATGCTTCCAGTGCTGCGGCCCCGCTCGGCGGCGGCACGTGAGCCGGCGCGGGCGCTCGGCTTCGCCTTCCAGCTCACCAACTTCCTGCGTGACGTCGGCGAGGACCTGGACCGTGGCCGGGTCTACATCCCTCAGGAGGACCTGCGTCGCTTCGGGGCCGACCCGTGGCGTCGGGTCGCCGACGAGCCGTGGAAGGCACTCATGGCCTTCGAGGTGGAGCGCAACCGCGAGCTCTACCGCCAGGCGCGCGCGGGGATCACCCTGCTGCCAGGACCGTCGGCGCGCTGCGTGGCCACCGCCCAGGTGCTCTACGCCCGCATCCTCGACCTGGTGGAGGCCAATGACTACGACGTGTTCGGCGAGCGCCTGCGAATCCCCACCTGGCGCAAGGCTGCGATGGCCCTGGGTGGACTGGTGCGCGTCCCGCGCGAGAAGCCGTGATGGTCGCCCAGTCATCGCGTCGGGCCCGTAGCGCCGCGACACGCCCGGGCGGGCATACCTCTGCCAGCGGGGTGGACGTCGCGGTGGTGGGCCTGGGCCCGGCCGGTCGCGCCCTGGCGCACCGGCTGCTCGCCCACGGGGCTCGCGTGCTGGCGGTCGACCCGGAACCCGACCGGGCCTGGCAGCAGACCTTCGGTGGCTGGGCCGGGCAGTTGCCCGACTGGCTTCCCGAGGACGTGGTCGGGGCCCGCGCGCCCCGCACCGTGCTCCAGGCCCACGGCCGTCGGCCACTGCACGACGAGTACGTGGTACTCGACACCGCCCGGCTGCAGCAGGCCCTCTCACTGGACGGGGCAAGGATCCGGCGGGAGCGCGTTGCCGACCGGGAGCTGGCGGCACTGGCGCCAGTGGTCGTCGATGCCAGGGGTTCGCGGCCCCTGCTCGACGGCCCACACGCCGACGTTGCGGTGCAGACGGCCTTCGGGATGATGCTGCGTCCCGAACAGGCGACGGCCCTGCTGACTGGCAGCGACGGTGCCCGCGACGGGGCCGTCCTGATGGACTGGCGTTGCTTCGACGGTGCCCCGAGCTGGGGGGACCGTCCGGCGAGCTTCTGCTACACCATCCCGATGCCCGACGGCCAGGTGCTGGTCGAGGAGACCGTCCTGGCGGCCCTCCCCCCGGTGGGGGTCGACGAACTGGCCCGCCGGCTGCGGGTGCGGTTGGCGGCCCACGGCATCACCCCCGACGATGCGACCGCGACGGAGCTGGTGTGGATCCCCATGCTGCCCCAGCAGTCGGGGCAGCGGCTGCCACGCTTCGGGACGGCCGGGGCACAGCTCAACCCGATCAGCGGCTACAGCCTGTTCGCGAGCCTGGCCCAGGCCGATGCCGCCGCCCGCCACCTGCTGCAGCACGGCACCGTTCCCAAAGCCCCGCGGGGCAGCCGCCTGGTCCGGCGCCTGGCCCTCGGCGCCGTGCTGGGGCTCACGGGCGACGAGACCGTCGACCTCTTCGAGGCATTCAGCCGATTGCCGCGACGTGCCCAGCAAGCCGTCCTCGACCCCGCCGCCCCCACCTCCGCGGTGCTGTCGGCCATGGCGGGGCAGTGGTGTCGGATGGGCCCGTCGCGGCCTGCCCTGGTGCGCGCCACGGCATTCGGCCCCTGGCGCCTGCGCCCGCGTGTCCGCTCCCGTGCCGGGCAGGCCTGGGCCGGGCCTGCCACCCGGAGCGATGGATGACTGATCGAGCACGAAGGGGCATCGATCGCAGACGCGCCCGCCACCCGGGCGAGGTCCCGGTGCCCGCCGCCGGCACCGGCACCGATGGCCGGCCCACCATTCAGCAGACCGACGGGCTGTGGCGGATCCGGTCGCTGTCCGCGGCCAGACAGGTGCTGCGCGCCCGGCACCAGACGACACAGGCCGGCTTCACGGCGGAGAAGATCCCCGCTGACACCTCCTGGATCGGCCTGGAGCACCGGCCCATCCTGATCAGCGACGGCCCCCTGCACGACGAGCAGCGCAGTGGGGTGGCGCGCTTCTTCGCCCCCACCGTCGTACAGGAGCGCTACCTCGAGCTGATGGAACGGGTGGCTGCGCGCCGCGTCGCCCAGGCCATGGGCACGCGGGGGCTGGCCGTCGACGAACTGGCCCTGCACTACGCCGTCGAGGTGACCGCCGAGGTGGTCGGGCTCACCCACGAGCGTCCCGGCGAGGATCCGGCCGGACGCGAGCGGCGCCTGGCGCGGATGTCGGCACGGCTGGAGTCCTTCTTCGACCAGCCGCCCTTCGACATCACCCGCGACGACCTGGGCCGGACCCGTCGCCAATGGGCGCAGGCGGCACGGCGGGCACTGCTGCCGATCCTCAAGTTCTGGTGGAGTGACGTCCGCCCGGCACTGGCCGAGCGTCGCCGTCGGCCCCGCGAGGACGTGATGAGCCACCTGATCGGCCTGGGATGGAGCGCCCCCAACCTGCTGGTGGAGGCCGTCACCTATGGAACGGCGGGCATGGTGACCACCCGCGAGTTCATCTGCATGGCGCTGTGGCACCTGCTGAGCGACGACGACCTGCGCGACGACTACCTGGCCGGGGACCGCGAACACCGCTTGGCGGTGCTGTACGAGGTGATCCGGCTGGAACCCGTCGTCGGACACCTCTACCGGCGCACCACCGCCCCCGTCACCGTGCTGGCGGACGGCCGCGAGCAGGTGCTGGAGGCGGGATGCCTGGTGGACATCGACGTGCGGGCGGCCAATGCGGACCCGGCGGCGGTGGGCGACGAGCCGCTGGGGCTGTGCCCCGGACGCACCACGGCCCGTGGCGTCACTGCGGCCGGACTTGCCTTCGGTGACGGTGCCCACAAGTGCCCGGGCCAGGCGCTGGCGATGCTCGAGACCGAGGTGCTGGTGAGCCGCATCCTCGTCCAGGGGCCACGTCTGGTGGCCGAGCCCACGGTTGCCTGGGACGAGCTGGTGGCCGGCTACCAGGTCCGCGGAATGCGCCTGGACTGGGGCTGAGTGCCTCGGTCGGGAGCCCGGACGGCCTCGCCGACAAGCCATATCGCCGTCAACTGTCTAATCTGGAACAGAGACTTCCCCGTCGGCCCCCCTGTGGCGATGCCCGACGGACCCGCACACCAACCCCGAACGAAGGAGCACCCATGAGCCCCACCCGGAGCCGCGGACGCGGACGCGGCCGCTCGAACCAGAAGAAGGGCCTCGAGCAGGCCCAGCAGGGAACCCTGCGCATCCTGCCGCTCGGCGGGCTCGGCGAGGTCGGCCGCAACATGGCCGTCCTGGAGTTCGACGGTCGCCTGCTGGTCATCGACTGCGGCGTCCTGTTCCCCGATCCCGACCAGCCCGGCATCGACGTCATCCTGCCCGACTTCGAGCCCATCGCCGACCGTCTGGACGCCATCGAGGGCATCGTGCTCACCCACGGCCACGAGGACCACATCGGCGGCGTGCCCTACCTGCTCAAGCTGCGCCCCGACATTCCCCTGATCGGTTCCCAGCTGACCCTGGCGCTGATCACCGCCAAGCTGGTGGAGCACCGCATCAAGCCGGTCACCAAGCAGGTGGCCGAGGGCGACCGGATCCAGCTCGGCGCCTTCGACTGTGAGTTCGCGGCCGTCAACCACTCCATCCCCGACGGCCTGGCCGTCTTCGTGCGCACCCCCGGCGGCACAGTGCTGCACACCGGCGACTTCAAGATGGACCAGTTCCCGCTCGACGACCGCATCACCGACCTGCGCGCCTTCGCCCGCTTCGGCGAGGAGGGCGTGGACGTCTTCATGGTCGACTCGACCAATGCCGAGGTGCCCGGCTTCACCACCGGCGAGCGCGACCTGGCCCCGGCCATCGCCGAGGTTTTCCGCACCTCGCCGAAGCGGATCATCGTCTCCAGCTTCGCCAGCCACGTTCACCGCATCCAGCAGGTGATCGACGCCGCCCACGAGCACAACCGCAAGGTGGCCTTCGTCGGCCGCTCGATGGTGCGCAACATGGGCATCGCGCGCGACCTGGGCTACCTGAACATCCCCGAGGGGATCCTCGTGGACCACCGCGACCTGACCAAGATGCCCGACAACAAGGCGGTGCTGATCTGCACCGGCTCCCAGGGCGAGCCGATGGCCGCCCTGTCGCGCATCGCGAAGAACGACCACCAGATCAAGGTGGGCCCCGGTGACACGGTGCTGCTGGCAAGCTCGCTGATCCCCGGCAACGAGAGCTCCATCTACAACGTCATCAACCAGCTCGCCGAGCTGGGCGCGAACGTCGTCCACAAGGGCAATGCCAAGGTCCACACCTCCGGCCACGCCTCGGCCGGGGAGCTCGCCTACTGCCACAACATCATCAAGCCGAGGAATGTGCTGCCGGTGCACGGCGAGTGGCGCCACCTGGACGCCCAGGCCACCATCGCCAAGAAGACCGGCGTGCCCGCCGACCACGTGCTCGTGGTGCGCGACGGCGCCGTGGTGGACCTGGTCAAGGGGCGCATCCAGGTGGTCGGCCAGGTGCCGGCCCGTCAGGTCTTCGTCGAGGGCGGCCAGGTGGACGTCGTCAACGACGAGACGCTGGCCGACCGTCGTGCGCTGGCCGAGGACGGCGTGGTGACGGTGCTGCTGTTCATCGACCCGAAGAATGGCGACATCGTCGAGGACCCCGAGTACATCAGCAAGGGTGCGCTGCCGGGGGCCGACGAGTTCGAGGAGCTCACCCCGAAGATCCAGAAGGCCCTGCACCGCGCCATCTCGACCGGCCGCACCGAGCAGGAGGACCTGGAGCAGGAGGTGGAGCGCACCGTCAGCAGCTGGTTCCGCCGTGGGCGCCGCACCAGCCCCGTCGTGATCCCGGTGGTCATCGACAACTGAGCCGGCGACCCGCCAGCCGACCGGGCCCGCCCCGTGACCGTGCGTCGCGGGGCGGGCCCTGTGCCTGTGGGGCCGGTAGCCTTGGGGCCATGCCCAAGATGAACGTGGAGAGCTTCAACCTCGACCACCGCAAGGTCGCCGCCCCCTACATCCGCCTCGCGGACCGGAAGGTTCTTCCGGCCGGAGACGTGCTGACCAAGTTCGACGTGCGCTTCTGCCAGCCGAACGAGGCCCATCTGGAGATGCCGGTGATCCACTCGCTGGAGCACACCATGGCCGAGAACTTCCGCAACCATGCCGACTACATCGTCGACTTCTCGCCGATGGGGTGCCAGACCGGTTTCTACCTGATCACCGTCGGCGACCACGAGCCGGCCGAGATCGAGGAGCTGGTGGCCGCCACCCTGGCCGACGTGCTGGAGGCCACCCAGGTGCCCGCCGCGAACGAGGTGCAGTGCGGCTGGGGTGCCAGCCACACGCTGGAGGGCGCGCAGGAGGCGGCCCGCACGATGCTGGCCAAGCGCGACCAGTGGTCCCAGGTGATGGCGTGATCGACGTCCTCCTGCTGGCCGCGATGGCCGAGGAGACCGCGCCCGTGCTGGCCGGCCACCAGGCCGTCGCGCTCGAGGTGCCGCATGGCAAGGCCTGGCGCCTGGAGCACGAGGGCCGCAGCGTCGTCCTGGTCACCTGCGGCATCGGCCTGGTGAACTCGGCCGCCGCCACGGCGCTGGCCATCGCCGAGCACCAGCCGCGCGTGGTCATCTCGCTGGGCTCGGCCGGCGGTCTGGGTGCCTCGGTGCTGCCCGGAGACATCATCGTCGGCCGCAGCTACCGCTATGCCGATGCCGACGCGACGGCCTTCGGCTATGAGCACGGGCAGATCCCGTCGATGCCGAGCAGCTATCCCGGCGGTGAGCAGCTGATCAGCCTGGTCGAGGCCGACGACAGCGACGCCTCGGTGCACGTCGGCGAGATCATCAGCGGAAACTCCTTCGTGGCCGGCGAGATCACCCCGGTGCTGCGCGAGCGCTTCCCCGAGGCGCTGGCCGCCGACATGGAGTCCACCGCCATCGCGCAGGTGGCGTGGAGCAGGGGAGTGCCCTTCGTCTGCGTGCGGGCGATCAGCGACCTGTGCGGCCCCAGCGCCGGCGATGACTTCCGCGGCTCCATCGATGACGTGGCCGAGCGCTCCGCCGCCGCCGTCTGGCGGCTGGTGGAGAAGCTGCCCGCCTGATTCCCGCCCGACCCGCCAGGGGCACAGTGCGGCCGACGCTTGCTGCAATTGCGCCCCTGGCGGCGCACGACACGTTCAAATGTCATCCGTGGCCGTATGTGCTGCAATTCCTGCGCCCGTGCTCCCGGGTGCTGCGCCTCAGAGCTGCGTGACGTTCCACCAGGTGGCGGGCACCGGCGCCTTGCCGCAGCTCTCCGGCACCTGTGTTTCGTCGCTGGAGCGCTTCTCGACGGCCAGCGTCCAGGTGCGCCCGTCGCGGTGGCTGGCCCGCACCGTCTGGCCGTCGACCTCGTAGACCACGGCACCGGGATCGGTCTCACCGGTGGCCGCTCGCAGCCAGGCATCCGCGATGCGTGCCATCGCCGGAAGGCAGGTGCGGCCGCGGTCGTGCTGCCCGTCGAGGGCCAGCAGCTGGCCCCTGAGTGCCCGCACCGCCAGCTCCTCGTCCACGCGGGCGGTCATCTGGCGTGCGGGCAGGGCCAGGGCGGTGGTGGCGAAGCGGTGCCCGCCCAGGTGGGTGGCCTCCCAGACCCGGTCCCCGAAGCGTGCGGCCAGGCTCCGCGCCAGCGGTGCGCCCTTGGTGGCACAGCAGCGATCGCGCTTGCCATTGGTGCACACCAGCAACACGGGCTCCGCCGGCTCCAAGGGGGGCGGGGGAGTGGTGGCGACGGACAGGTCAGCCCAGCCCTCCAGCAGACCGGGTAGTTCGGCGGCATCCTCAATGGTGCAGCGGCCCAGCCATGGGGCCTCGACGGGCCCGCCGGCGACGAGCACGCGGCGGGGGCCCGGCTGGTCGGGGTGGTGCAGAGGGCTTCGCACCAGCAGCATCCTCCCGCCGGCCAGCTGCGCGGTGCGCTCCAACAGGGCGCCCAGCTCGGGGTCCAGATGCGACTGGGTGAAGGCTTTGGCTCCCCACGGGCCGGGCTGTTCCAGGGCCACCCAGAAGCGGGCATCGGGCGCAGTCCCGAGGGCGGGCAGTGCGGCATCGACCCAGGCATCCGAACACGTCATGGCACCAACCCTATGCGGCGGGCGCGGCAAGCAGACAGGTCCGTTGCCCCTGGGAGAACGGGCGACGCCCCCGCGATCGCTCGCGGGGGCGTCGGTTGGGTGGTCGTGGACCGGATCAGCCGAAGCGGCCGGTGATGTAGTCCTCGGTGGCCTTCTGGTCCGGGTTGGAGAAGATCTTGTCGGTGTAGCCGATCTCGACGAGCTTGCCGGGCTTGCCGGTGGCGGCCAGGTTGAAGAAGGCCGTCTGGTCGGAGACGCGGGCGGCCTGCTGCATGTTGTGCGTCACGATGACGACGGTGAACTTCTCCTTCAGCTCCTGGATCAGGTCCTCGATGGCCAGGGTGGAGATGGGGTCCAGGGCCGAGCAGGGCTCGTCCATCAGCAGCACCTCGGGCTCGACCGCGATGGCGCGGGCGATGCACAGGCGCTGCTGCTGGCCACCGGACAGGCCGACACCGGCCTTGTCGAGGCGGTCCTTGACCTCGTTCCACAGGTTGGCGCCCTTCAACGAGCGTTCCACCACCTCGTCGAGCTTGGCCTTGTTGGTGACGCCGTTGAGGCGCAGGCCGGCCGCGACATTGTTGTAGATGCTCATCGACGGGAAGGGATTGGGGCGCTGGAAGACCATGCCCACCAGGCGGCGCACGGCCACCGGGTCGACACCGTCGCCGTAGAGGTTGACGCCGTCCAGCAGCACCTCGCCGGTGGAGTAGGCGCCGGGGATGACCTCGTGCATGCGGTTCAGGGTGCGCAGCACGGTGGACTTGCCACAGCCCGAGGGGCCGATGAAGGCGGTGACGGTGCGGGGCTCGACGGTCAACGAGACACTGTCGACGGCGTGGAAGTTGCCGTAGTAGATGTTGAGGTCCTTGACCTCGATGCGCTTTGCCATGTCTTTTCTTTCCTTCTCGGGCTTACTTCTCGGCGAGCTTGCCGCGACGGGCAATTGCGCGGGCAATGAGGTTGAGGATCATCACCAGCAGCACCAGGGTCAGGGCCGCGCCCCAGGCACGGACCTCGCCGGTGGAGCCGACGGCGAAGCGGCGGTCCTCGTTGATCATCGTGGGCAGCGAGCCCATGTTGGAGGCGAAGGGGCTCACATTGGTGCCGGTGGCGAAGGCCACCAGGATCAGCAGCGGGGCCGTCTCGCCCATCACGCGGGCCATGCCGAGCACGATGCCGGTCAGGATGCCCGAGCTGCAGGTGGGCAGCACCACCTTGAGGATCGTCTTCCACTTGGGCACACCCAGCGCGTAGGAGGCCTCGCGCAGGCTGTCGGGCACCAGCTTCAGCATCTCCTCGGTGGAGCGCAGCACGGTGGGCAGCATCAGCAGCACCAGGGCCAGCGAGGCGGCGAAGGTGGAGCGTCCGAAGCCACCGATGGTGATCACCAGGGCGAAGATGAACAGGGCCGCGACGATCGAGGGCACGCCGGAGAGGATGTCGATGGCGAAGCTGACCACCTTGGCGATCTTCTTGCCGCGGGCGTACTCGACCAGCCAGATGGCACCCAGGACGGCGATCGGGACCGCGATCAGCGAGGTGATCAGGCCGATCTCCAGGGTGCCGATGATGGCGTGCTTGGCGCCACCGACCGACGAGTTCTGGGTGGCCTGGCCCTCGTCCTGGGTCCACCACTGGAGGCTGAAGTGGCGGGCGGTGCCGGCGCCGGTGCCCTGCGGCTCGCCGATGACGACCTCGCGGGAGACGGCGGACGGCTCGGTGGACTTGCTGAGGCCCTTGAGCCTCTCACCGACCGCGACATAGCTGCCCGACTCGGTGTAGCGGTAGTCCAGCGGCTTGGCCGGGTTGTCGCCGCACTGGGACTGCTCGACGCGGACCCACTTGCCGCCGTCCTTGGTCGCACAGGTCTTGACGTAGTCGGGCTGGGCGGTGACCAGCGGCGCGGCGCCCTTGATGGCCACCGTGGACAGGATCCACAGCAGCGGGATGATCGCCAGGGCGCCGGCCAGCCAGACGAAGGCGGTGGCTGCCTTGTCGATCAGCTGGCGCTTGCCGCTGGGGGTGCGCAGCTGCACCTTCGACTCCCCGTTGGGGGCGGATGCGGTGTGGTTGACGGCGGTGCTCATGCCTTGACCTTTCCGGCATTGGCGAGGGTACGGGCGAAGGCGTTCACCACGAAGGTGAGGACGAACAGCACCAGGCCGGCGGCGATGTAGGCGCCGGTCTTGTCGGCGCTGTCGAGCTCACCCGCGCCGTTGGCGATGCGGGCCGCGAAGGTCTCGCCGCCGTCGAAGATGGAGAAGTTCAGGTCCTGCACGGTGGACAGGATGATCATCACGGCGACGGTCTCGCCGAGGGCACGGCCCAGGCCCAGCATGGCCGCGGCGGTGACTCCGGAGCGGCCATAGGGGATGACGGCGGTGCGGATCATCTCGGTCTTGGTGGCGCCCAGGGCCCAGGCGGCCTCGATGTGGTCACGGGGAGTCTGCGCGAAGACGTCGCGGCTGATCGACGTGACGATCGGCAGGATCATGATGGCCAGCACCGTGGAGGCGGTGAAGACGGTGCCGGGGGAGGGCAGCAGGCCGGGCTTGAAGAAGGGGATCCATCCCAGGATGCGGGTGAGGAATTCGCCCAGCGGCACCAGTGTCGGTCCAAGGATGCGCAGGCCCCACAGGCCGTAGACGACCGAGGGGACAGCGGCCAACAGGTCGACCATGAAGCCGACGACATTGGCCAGGCGGCCGCGGGCGTAGTGGGTGATCAGCAGGGCGACGCCGATGGCGATCGGGACGGCGATCATCATGGCGATGATCGAGCTGAAGACCGTGGTCCACAGCAGGCCCAGGATGCCGAAGCGGAAGTTCTGCCCCAGGTCCCATTCGTTGGAGGTGAGGAAGTTCGCGTTGTTGCGCATCAGGGAGGGCACGGCCAGCGCCAGCAGGAAGAGGGCGATGAAGCCCACGACTGCGACGATCATGCCGGCGGAGATGCCGGTGGCGGACTTGAAGGCGAGGTCGGTGCCGCGCTTGACCTGGGCCAGGGTGACCGGCCCGGTCTCGACATCCGGCGTGCTCGCGGCCCGGTGCTGGGTGTCCACGGCGCGGCGCACCGTGGGCGTGGGCGGTTCGGTGTGGGGTTCGGTGGCGACCACGTCGGCGGGCGAGACGTCGGCATCTGCCGGCGTCACGTCCTGACGGGGGTCATTGCCTGGTGTTGGCATTGCTCTTCCCTGTTCCTGTTGGAGGCTCTGGTGCGGTTCGTCCGCGCGGGCGGGCGGGGTGGGGATGGACCCGACCCCGGACAGTGAGAGGGGAGCGACCCTCTCGCCGGGGCGAGAAGGCCACTCCCTCAGTCAACTGCTCGGGTCACGACCGCTGGTCGACACCGCTGGGTGCAGACGATCAGGCAATGGCCTTGATGGAGTCCTGCACCTTGGTCTGCATCGACTTCGGCAGCGGGGCGTAGCCGGCATCCTCCAGCTGGCCCTGGCCCTCGTCGGAGGCGGCGTAGGTCAGGTAGTCCTTCAGCAGGGCGGTCTTGTCGGCGGCCAGGCCCTTCGAGCAGACGATCTCGTAGGTGACCAGGATGGCCGGGTAGGCGTCGGCCTCCTTGATGGCGTAGTCGAGGCTCAGCTTGAGGTCATTGCCCTTGCCCTTGATCTCGGCGCCCTCGACGGCCTTGCCGACCGTCTCGGGGTTCAGCTCGACGGCGCCGGCACCGTTGTCGATCAGGGCCATGCTCAGGTCATTGGACTGGGCGTAGCTGAGCTCCATGTAGGAGATGGCACCCTTGGTCGACTTCACGGCCTCGGCGACGCCCGAGGAGCCGTCCTTGCCCTCGCCGGCCTTCAGCGGCCACTTCTTGCCGGTCTCGGCGGTGAAGGCCGTCGGGGCGGCCTCCTTCAGGTACTTGGTGACGTTCTCGGTGGTGCCGGACTCGCCGGAGCGGTAGAAGACGGTGATCTTGTCACCGGGCAGCGTGGCCTCGGGATTGGCCTTGGCGATGGCCGGGTCGTTCCAGGTGGTGATCTTGCCGGCGAAGATGTCCGAGAGCAGCGCCGGGGTCAGGGCCAGCTCGTCGACGCCGTCCAGGTTGTAGGCGAAGGCGATGGGGCCGACGACCATCGGCAGGTTCCAGGCCTCGTTGCCGCCGCAGCGCTCCTTGGCGGCGTCGACCTCGATGGTGCCATCGTCCTTCGGCTTGTCCTTCAGGGCGGAGTCGGAGCCGGCCCAGTCGACGAGCTTGCTGTTGAAGTTGGTGATGCCCTTGCCGGAACCGGTGGGGTTGTACTCGATGGTGCCCTTGCCGCCGCACTTGTCCTGGTAGGACTTCTTCAGCTCATCCATGGCGGTCTTCTGGGCGGAGGAGCCCTCGCCCTTGAGGCTGCCGGCGGAGCAGGCCAGGTCGGCCGAAGCGACAGCGGCGTCGGAGGAGCCGGAGTCGGTCGCCTTCGACGCAGCGCTGCCGGCTGCGGAGGTGGCGGACTTGCCAGCTTCCTGGGCACCGCCACAGGCGGTGAGGCTGAGGGTTCCGAGGAGGGCCAGTGCGGCGAGCTTGCCGGTGCGATTCATCGTCACGTGATTCCTTGTGTCGCTGTCGCGGCAGAGCCGCGCCGGGAGCCCTGTGCTCCCTGTGCGTCACGGTAGGCAGGTCATGTGTCCTGTTCCGAGCGGTTTGGTTAACGAAGGGTGAACGTTGGCGTGGCATTGCGCCAATTGCCTGCGCCAGCGCGCCTCATGCGGAAGATTTGTGGGTTTCTGTGGCGACGGCGCGGCCCTTGTCGTCGAGGTGGACCACCAGGACCTCGCCGGTGAGCATGGCGGCATCCTTGACCCCCGCCCCGGCACGCATGTCGGGCAGTACGGGACGGTGGCCGCAGACCGCGACCACCTCATTCTTGCGGGCCGTCTCGCGGCACAGTTCGGCGACGAAGTCCTGCACCTCCCGGCTCTTGCCCTCGGCCTCCTCCTCGCTGAGCAGGCTGACTCCGGCGATCGGCATCGCGCTGGCCCGGGCCTTGGGGATGAGGGTCTGCATGCAGCGGGTGGAGGTGGAGCTGACCAGGCGGGTGGTGCCGTAGGCCGTCAGCAGTCCCACCATCCGGCGGGACTGGCGGCGGCCGCGGGAGGACAGCGGACGGTGCCAGTCGTCACCATTCCAGTGCTTGCGCAACATCGCCTTGCCGTGGCGCACCACCAGCAGGGTGCTGGTGGCCGGCAGCTCCAGGGCATTGCGCAGGACCTGCTTCTCGTCCTCGTAGCTGAGTTTCGACAGGGCCTTGTCGATGGGCATCCAGACCGCCTTCTCCACTTCGCGGTCAGGACGGCGACGACGTTCGGCGTCCACTACGCCGACCCACCAGCGCACCACCTTGGTCTTCTTGCCCACCTGGTAGCGCGTCCGGCCGGCGGGCATCCCCAGGTGGATGCGCACCCCGGTCTCCTCATGGACCTCGCGCACGGCAGTGGCGGGCAGGTCCTCGTCGGTCTTCGGCTTGCCCTTGGGCAGGGACCAGTCCTTGTAGGTGGCACGGCGTACCACCAGGACCTCGCGACGGTCCTCGCCACCGCGCAGCACCACGGCTCCTGCCGCGGTGATCCTGCCCTTGCTCCCCATCGCGTCCCACTCCTCAGCCGTGCCTGCTCCCGGTCCCCTGGGTCAGTGCCGCCGTCGGGAGGCCTCCAGGATGTAGTGCTCCTGCAGGTCCACCAGGGGCTGGCCGTGCTCGTCGGTGGTGTGCGGCTCCCAGGTGCGGTCCACCAGCTGCCAGCTGACGGTGCCGTCGTCGAAGCAGGCGTCGAACATCTGCTCCACCTGTTCGATGTGGCGCGGATTGGTCAGGCTCACGATCACCTCGACGCGACGGTCCAGGTTGCGGTGCATCAGGTCGGACGACCCGATGCCCACCGAGGCATTGCCGCCGTTGGCGAACCAGAAGACGCGCGAGTGCTCCAGGAAGCGGCCCAGTACCGAGCGGACGCGGATGTTCTCGCTCAGGCCCGGCACCCCGGGGCGGATGGTGCAGATGCCGCGCACCCACAGGTCCACCGGAACGCCCGCCTGGCTGGCCCGGTACAGGGCATCGCTGATCTTCTCGTCGACCAGGGAGTTGACCTTGATCCGGATGCCGGCCGGAAGCCCCTTGCGGGCATTCTCGATCTCGGTGTCGATGCGCTCCAGCAGACCCTTGCGGATGCTGTGCGGGGCGACCAGCAGGCGCCGGTAGTTGGTCTCCTGCGTCATGCCCGAGAGGTGGTTGAACATGCGCGCCACGTCGTCGGTGATGATCGGGTTGGACGTGAGCAGGCCCATGTCCTCATACATCCGCGCCGTCTTCGGGTTGTAGTTGCCGGTGCCGATGTGCGCATAGCGACGCAGGCCGTCGACATCGTCGCGCACCACGAGGCACAGCTTGCAGTGGGTCTTGAGGCCCACCATGCCGTAGACGACGTGCACGCCGTACTTCTCCAGCTTGCGCGCCCAGGCGATGTTGTTCTGCTCGTCGAAGCGGGCCTTGATCTCCACCACCGCGAGCACCTGCTTGCCGGCCAGGGCGGCCTCGATCAGGGCGTCGACGATGGGGGAGTCACCGCTGGTGCGGTAGAGCGTCTGCTTGATGGCCAGCACCTTCGGGTCCGCGGCGGCCTGCTCGACGAAGCGCTGCACGCTGGTGGCGAAGGAATCGTAGGGGTGGTGCAGCAGCACCTCGCGCTTCTTCAGCGCCGCGAACATGTCGGCGGGCTTGGCGGTCTCCACCTCGGCCAGGTCGGGGTGGGTGATGGGCAGGAAGTTGGGGTACTTCAGGTCATCACGGTCGACGCCGGCCAGGCTGAACAGCCCGGTCAGGTCGAGCGGCGCGGGGAGCTTGAAGACCTCCTTGGGCTTGACGTCCAGCTCGCTCATCAGGAGCTCGAGCATGGGTTCGTCGATGTCGTCCTGCACCTCCAGGCGCACCGGCGGACGACCCACCTTGCGGCGCAGCAGCTCCTTCTCCAGCGCGAAGAGCAGGTTCTCCGCGTCGTCCTCCTCCACCTCGAGGTCTTCGTTGCGGGTGACGCGGAAGGTGGTGTGCTCCAGCACCTGCATGCCGCTGAAGAGCTGGTCCAGGTGACGTCCGATGATCTCCTCGAGCGGCAGGAAACGCCCGCCGCCCAGGGTGACGAAGCGGTCCAGGATCGTGGGCACCTTGACCCGGGCGAACTGCTTGGCACCGGTGAGGGGGTTCTTCAGCAGCACCGCCAGGTTGATGCTCAGCCCGCTGATGTAGGGGAAGGGGTGGCTGGGGTCCACCGCGAGGGGGGTCAGCACCGGGAAGATGCGTTCGCTGAACAGCGTGCGCATCTCGTCCTTCTCGGCGGCGGTCAACTCCTCCCAGGTGAGGATGACGATGCCGTTGTCGGCCAGGGCCGGGCGCACGTCCTCGGCAAAGACGCGGGCCTGCTCGGCCACCAGCTCGTGGGTGCGCTCCAGGATGTCGTCGTGCAGGTCGCGCGGCATCTGCCCGGTGACGGTGCGCACGGCCACGCCGGCATCGATGCGGCGCTTGAGGCCGGCCACGCGCACCATGAAGAACTCGTCCAGGTTCGACGAGAAGATGGCCAGGAACTTGGCCCGCTCCAGCAGGGGGATGCGCAGGCTGTCCCGGGCAAGGTCGAGCACCCGGTTGTTGAAGGCCAGCCAGCTCATCTCACGATCGAGGTAGCGGTCGGACGGCAGGTCCGGCAGGGGCTCGCGCTGGGCAGCGTCGGCGTCGTTCATGGGGTTCACGGGTCTCCTCAGGAGGCGTAGCTGGCGTCACGGGTGACGACGACAAACCTAGCGGATTCGTACATCTTCACCACCCGGTGTTCCGATGCCTCGACGTAGAGCCGGACCCGTTCCACGCCCCGCTCCACAAGGTGTTCCAGGCCGGCATTGAGCAGGGCACGCCCGATGCCGCGGCCCGAGGCCCCGGGGCTGACCCCGATCACGTAGACCTCGCCCAGCAACTCATCGGGATGCTCGGTGTCGCCGTGCTCGATCTTGGTCCAGTGGAAGCCGAGCATGGCGCCGGTCTCCTCGTCGGCCGCCACGATGATGCCCTGGGGGTCGAACCAGTCCTCGTCGGCACGCAAGCGGAAGTCGGCCAGTGTCATCTGCCCCTGTTCGGGGTGGTGGGCGAAGGCCTCGGCGTTGACCTCCACCAGCGCGGAGGCATCGGCCTCGCTGAAGGGGCGAAGCACCACTCCCTGCGGGGCGTCGGTGGGCTCCAGCGGGCGCTCGGCGAGATTGCGTTCCATCACCAGCAGCTCGCGCACCTTGCGCGCGCCCAGGCTCTCGGCCATGGCGCGGGCGGCGGGCAGGTCGCCGAAGGCCCACCAGACCGGCTGCTTCTCCACCTTGGCCACCTCGGCGGCAAGGCAGGTTGCCACCCCGCGGCGCCGGAGCTCGGGGTGCACCACCATCTGCACCTGGTGGTTCGGCCGGTCGCACTGCGCGTAGCCGGACAGCACCCCGCCGCAGTGGGCCAGCCAGTGCACTGCGTGGCCCCGTCCGTCCAGGGCAAAACCGGCGGCCTCGTTGAGGGGGCGGACCCGATCCTCGGTGGTGGCCCGCTCGACCAGATCCAGGACGGCCTCGCGCTGGGCGGGCGTCAATGCCCCGGTACGGCTGATGTGTGTGTTCACATCCTCCACGCTAGCGGCCCTGCAGCAGCTGTCCACCACCGTGTGCAGCCCCGTGGTCCGCCTGGCCCTCGGCCTGGTCCACACCCGCGTGCTGTCGCGCTGGTCGTGTCGGGCACCGATAGTCTGCTGTGCATGAGCCACCAGGCAGAGCAGGTGCCACTGGCCGGCGGCGTGCGAGCCCAGCCGGCCATCGCGGCGCGCGCCCGTCGCCTGTTGCTGCAGCTGCAGCTGGCCGTGGTCGTCTCCGTGCTGGGCCTGGGAGCCAACGTGATGGCCTCGCGGACCCTGCTGCGCTTCGAGGGCAGTGCCCGCCTGTGGCCGATGCTCGCCAACCTGGCCGCCATCCTGGTGCTGCTGGTCTGCCTGCTCCAGCTCTTCGTGTGGAGTCAGGCACAAAAGGAATGGACCGGGCGCAAGGACGTGTCCCTGGCGGTTCTGCTGGCGCCCTCCGCGGCGGGCCGGTGGCTCGGCGTGCTGTGTGGGCTGGGCGGCCCGCTGGCGGCCTCGCGCATCATCGAACAGACCTCCCGCCAGGAACAGGCCCACTGGTGGGCCCTGTCCGGGGCCCTGTGCACGATCGTGGCCACCGCCTTCGGGGCCATCCAGTCCTTCGACCCTGCCGGGCCCCGCGGGGTGCTCCCGAGCCGCATCGCGGGGGGACGGCAGGCGCCCGGCCGGGATGGCCACCAGGACGAGACCGTGGTGTTGGGCACCCGTAGGGATGGTGTGGTGCTGGGCACCCGACCGGATGGTGTGGTGCTGGGCACCCGACCGGATGATCGGGACGGCGCCACCCCGCCCGAACCGGGTCGCTGAGCATGCGGATCGCCCACCTGCACCGCGCCGGGGCACCTCCGCTGCCGGCCAGCTTCGGGCTGTTGGACCACGAGGTCGTCGCGATCGCGGACCCGACCGTGGAACTTCCCGCCGGGTGCGTGCTGGTGCTGGTCGATGCCCGCGCCGACCTGGCCGGCGCCAAGGAGGCGTGCACCCAGCTCCAGCTGCTGCAGGAGCCGGCGCCGGTTCTGCTGCTGGTCGACGACGACGCCCTGGGTCTGCTGGGGCCCTCCTGGGGCGCGGACGACTTCGTGCTGGCCGAGGCCCGGCCCCAGGAGCTCGAGGCGCGGATCCGGATGGCGCTGCGCGAGGGTGAGCCATCCCACCTCGTGCGCAGCGGCCCGGTGTCCATCGACGAGCAGGCCTACACCGCCACGCTGGGCGGGCAGGCCCTCGACCTGACCTACACCGAGTTCGAGCTGCTGAAGTACCTTGCCCTGCACCCCGGCCGGGTGATGACCCGCGAGCACCTGCTCAGCGAGGTCTGGGGCTACGACTACTACGGAGGCACCCGCACCGTCGATGTCCACATCCGGCGCCTGCGGGCCAAGCTGGGACCCGAGTACGACGCCCACATCGTCACCGTGCGCAATGTGGGCTATCGCTTCCTCGCCACCCGGTGAACGGACGAACCGGCGTCAGCGCGCGCCGAAGAGCTCCTCGGAGTCGAGCAGGATCGTCACCGGACCGTCGTTGACCAGGCCCACCTGCATGTCGGCCCCGAAGCGTCCGGTCTCCACGTGGGCCCCCAGCTCGCGCAGGCAGGCGACGAAGTGCTCCACCAGCGGCTCGCTGACCGGACCGGGGGCAGCGGCGCTCCACGACGGGCGACGGCCCTTGCGGCAGTTGGCGTAGAGCGTGAACTGGCTCACCACCAGCAGCGGCGCCTGCTCGTCGGAGGCGGAGCGTTCACCGTCCAGGATGCGCAGGCCCCACAACTTCTCGGCCATCCGGCGCATTACCTCCTGGTCGTCCTCGTGGGTGATGCCGACCAGGAGCACCAGGCCGGGGGAGGGCAGGCTGCCCACCACCTCCCCGGCGACGCTGACCTGTGCCTCCAGGGCTTTCTGCACGACGACTCGCATACCTCCCAGACTAGGGGTGCGCAGCCGGGGGGTGCGCAGCGGGAAGAAAGCGTCGGTGGTGCTCGTTAGACTCCAGTGGTGGCCCAAACCAATGTGATCATCCTCGTGGCCGCCTGCGCCCTGGTGGTGCTGGCGTGCCTGGCAGTCCTGGCCACCCTCTTGCTGCCCGAGGGATGGCGACCACGACGAACGAAGCGAGACAGCTGATGGCCTTCCAGATCCCCTCCGACCTCAACCCGGCATTGATGCCGCTGGCCTGGATGATCGGTCGCTGGCGCGGCAATGGCCACGGCACCTGGCCCGGCCACGGCGAGTTCACCTACGGCATGCAGATCGACTTCGAGACCAATGGCGGTCCCTACCTGCACTACGTCTGCCAGACCTACAAGGTGGACGACGCTGGCCAGCCCGTCGAGCCGATCAGCATGGAGACCGGCTTCTGGCGTCCCCAGGAGGACAAGAAGCTCGAGGTCGTGATGACCGCCCCCGAAGGCTGGAGCGAGGTGTGGACGGGCACCATCGACGGCGCCCGCATCGACCTGGTCACCGATGCCGTGATGCGCACCGAGAGCGCCGAGGTGGAGTACACCGGCGGCTCGCGCCTCTACGGCCAGGTGGAGGGCGACCTGCTGTGGACCTTCGACCGCGCCACCACCAACCACAAGCTGCAGCCCTACCTGTGGGCGCGCCTGCAGCGCGTCGCCTGAGACCGGCATGAACGCCATCCTGGTTGACTCCGGCATCGACGAGGGACTCGTCTGGCACCACGGCGACCCGATGCGCGAGCAGCGCACCATGGCGGCTGGTGGTGGACAGCTGCACCTGTCCAACCGTCCCGTCCTGCAGGTCAGCGGACCGGACCGGCTGCCCTGGCTGCATTCGCTGACCAGCCAGCACCTGGAGGGGCTGGCCGAGGGCGAGTCGGCCACTGCCCTGGTGCTGGACCCCAATGGCCGCATCGAGCACGTGCTGCACGGGGTCGAGCTTGACGGCAGCTTCTGGGCCTGGACCGAACCCGGCCGCGGCGAGGAACTGGCCGGCTGGCTCGACCGGATGCGCTTCATGATGCGCGTCGAGGTCAGCCTGCGCGAGGACCTCGAACTGGTCTGGACCGGACGTACCGCAATCGAGGGCACCCCTGAAGCGGCAGTGGCCGTGCGCTCCAGCGACATCGCCGAGGGCCGTGAGTTCTTCGTCCCGCGCGGCACCGACCTGGGCGCGGACCCGGTGGGCGTCTGGGCACACGAGGCGCTGCGGATCGAGGCGGGGGTGCCGCGCATCGGCATCGACACCGACCACAAGACCATCCCCAATGAGCTCGGCCTGCTGGGCACGCACCTCGAGAAGGGTTGTTATCGCGGCCAGGAGACCGTCGCGCGGGTGCACACCCTGGGCCGTCCGCCGCGCCGCCTGGTACAGCTCCACCTGGACGGTTCCATGGAGTCGCTCCCGGCCCAGGGGCAGCCAATCGTGCACGGCGAGCGGGAGGTCGGCTTCGTTGGCGGCTCCCAACGCCACCACGAACTGGGCCCGATCGCCCTGGGCCTGGTCAAGCGGAATGTGCCCGTCGAGGCCAGCCTGCTCATCGGCGACATCAGCGCCGGCCAGGAGGCCTTGGTGGACCCCGAGGTGGGACTGCACGTTCGTCCCAGGCTCTGATCGCCAGGAGGCAGACGATGACCACCGGCCAACCCTCGCCCGTCCTGGTCCACGTGGTGCGCCAGGACTTCCTGGAGTGCGTCCACCGCGGCCGGGTGGTGCTCACCGATCCCGACGGGAGCATCGCCCTGGCCCTGGGCGATGCCGAGGCACTGCTCTATCCGCGTTCGGCCAACAAGCCGATGCAGGCGCTGGCCATGGTGCGCAGCGGACTCGACCTCGACGGCGAGCTGCTGGCCCTGGCCGGGGCCTCGCACTCGGGGGAGTCCTTCCATCTGGACGGTGCCCGCAGGATCCTCGCCGAGGTGGGGCTGGGCGAGGACGACCTTCAGTGCACGCCCGACTTCCCGCTCGACGAGCAGGCGCGTACCGAGTGGATCCTGGCCGGGCACGGCAAGGAGCCGCTCGCGATGAACTGCTCGGGCAAGCACGCCGCGATGCTGCGGACCTGCCTGCGGGCTGGCTGGCCGACCCAGGGCTACCGGGAACAGGACCATCCGCTGCAGCTGGCCGTGGCGGCCACGATCACCGAGCTGGCCGGGCAGGCCGGTCATCACACCGTGGACGGCTGCGGCGCTCCGTTGTTCGCGATGCCCCTGCGCGGGCTGGCACACGCCTTCGGCCAGCTCGCCGATGCCGAGGACGGGGAGGCGAAGCTGGTGGCGGACGCCTACCGCACGCATTCCGAATGGGTCTCCGGCACGCGCCGCGAGGAGGTGGTGCTGCACCGGGCCGTGCCCGGGCTGGTCTGCAAGATCGGCGCCGAGGGCTGCCTGGCGATCGGCTTGGCCGATGGTCGCGGCATCGCCATCAAGACCGACGACGGCAATGCGCGCGGACTGTTCACCATCGCCCACGCACTGCTGACCCGGCTGGGGATGGGCGGCCCGCAGCTCGATGCCCTCGCCCAGGCGCCCGTGCTGGGTCACGGGGAGCCCGTCGGCGCCATCCGTGCAGTCCCGAACCTGTTCGATTGACCGTCCTGGATGCCACGATGCCCGGCCCCGGAACTTCCGGGCCGGGCATCGTCGTCATCGTGAAGCTGGTCAGGGGGTGACGATGACCTTGTCACCCACGCGCACCTGGCTGTAGAGCCACTTGGCGTCACTGAGCTTGTTCATGTTGACGCAGCCGTGGCTGCCCGGGCCGGAATGGCCGATCCGGGCGAACTCGGCGGAGTAGTGCACGGCCTCGCCGCCGTCGAAGAACATCGTGTAGGGCATGTTCACGTGGTACAGCGTCGAGTACCAGTTGGGGTGCTTCAGGTAGACCTTGAAGGAGCCATTGCGGGTCACGTGGCCCGGGCGGCCGGTGCGCACGTCATAGCTCTTCTGGATCTTGCCGTTGATCACCCAGTACATGCGGCGGTCGCCCTTGTCGATGCACAGGGCGCGGCCGGTCAGGCAGCGGCGGTCGAGCTTGGCGGCGATGCCGGTGGCGGGCTTGCGGTTCCTGTAGCGGCTCAGGATCAGGTTGTTGGTGCGGCTGTCGACCACGCCGGTGACCGGGAGCTTGTTGTCCTTCTGGAACTTCTTGACCGCGGCGGTGGTCTGGGGTCCGTAGACGCCGATGATGGCAC
>NZ_BAAGQL010000048.1:0-54717 GCF_054783495.1 Luteococcus sediminum
TCCACTCACTCTGCCCCCACGCGGGCACTTTGAGATGAGTCAACGAAGCACTCCACGCGGGCATCTTCGATGAGTCAACGCGCTGGTTTGGTGGCAAGTCGGCTCTCGGATAGAGTTGGTCCTCGGTCATGACTCCCGTCATGCCGTCGTGCGTTGGAGGGATCCGTGATGAACCAGCATCACCGCCTCGATGCCCGCTCGCCTCTCGTCCTCGAGATCCACGAGTTGGCACGTCGGGCCGGGACGATGAAGGAGATTCACCGGGTCGCCGAGGCGCCGGCGGATCTTGGCATCGACATGATCGCAGTACCCCAGGGCTCAGACATCGTCCTCGACCTCCGGTTGGAGAGCGTGGTCGAAGGTGTCCTGGTCACCGGTACCGCGGAGGTGACCCTGGAGGGGGAGTGCGCCCGCTGCCTGACGAAGTTCTCCGACGAGGAGACCTACGACCTGCAGGAGCTCTACTTCTACCCCGAACGGGAGGCCGACGAGGACGCCAGCCGGATCGAGGACGAGTTGATCGACCTGGATCCTGCGCTGCGTGACGCCGTGGTGCTGGAACTGCCTTTCACGCCCCTGTGTCGGGATGACTGCTTGGGACTGTGCATCGAATGTGGTGCCCTCCTGAACGATGATCCGGACCACAGCCATGGCGAGGCGATCGACTCCCGCTGGGAGAAGCTCGTCGCGCTGGACGTGCGCGGCACCGAAGAGAAGGACAACTGATCCGGCCACTGGCTGGTTCCCGACAGAATGACCGCATCCCCGCCCGGATGCGGATAGCCCTAGGAGAAGATCGTGGCAGTCCCGAAGCGGAAGATGTCCCGCAGCAACACGCGCAGCCGTCGCAGCCAGTGGAAGGCCACTGCCGTCAACCTGGTGACCTGCGTGAACCCGGCGTGCCGTGAGGCCCACCTGCAGCACACCGCGTGCCCCGCGTGCGGCCAGTACGGCCCCCGCGCCTCGCGTCGCCAGGTCCTCGACGCCTGACATGGCGGCTCACGCGAGCCGTTTCCAGAAGCTTCTCGACGAGCTGGGTGTCCCATTGGACGCCCAGCTCTTCGAGCTTGCCCTGACCCACCGCTCCTTTGCCTACGAGAACGGAGGCATCCCCACCAACGAGCGGTTGGAATTCCTCGGTGACTCGGTGCTGGGCGTCGTGGTCACCGAACACCTCTACGCCACCTTCCCGGACTATCCGGAGGGCCGACTGGCCAAGCTGCGTGCCGCCGTGGTCAATGCCGTCACGCTGGCCGAGGTGGCCCGTGGTCTCGAGATCGGCCCGATGGTCAAGCTGGGGCGTGGCGAGACCACCACCGGTGGACACGACAAGACCTCGATCCTGGCCGACACCACCGAGGCCCTGATCGGTGCCGTCTTCCTCACCGGGGGCATGCCCAAGGCCGAGACCTTCGTGCACCACATCTTCGACCCGCTGGTGACCCAGGCCGACCAGATGGGTGCCGGGCTGGACTGGAAGACCTCCCTGCAGGAGGTCTGTGCCAATGCGGGCATCCCGATGCCCACCTACCGCATCGAGGAGTCGGGCCCCGACCACGACAAGCGCTTCGTCGCGCGCGCGGTCGTCGACGGCGTCGAGTACGGTGCCGGCGAGGGACGCAACAAGAAGCAGGCGGAGCAGGAGGCGGCAGGCCTCGCCTTCGCCGCGATCCAGGCCGCCCGGGCCGAGCAGGAGCGGGCCGAGCAGGAATTGTCGGCAGCGCCCGCCACGCCCACCGAACCGGTGATCGGCTCGGCCTTCCTGCGCGACGCGGACACCACCTCCAAGGCCTGAGCGTGCCGGAGCTTCCCGAGGTCGAGACGGTTCGCGCCGGTCTCGAGCCGCTGCTCACCGGACGCCGCACCAGCGGCGTCCGGGTACTGCACCCCCGCCCCGTGCGCAAGCACGACGCCGGCCCGCACGACTTCGAGCTCACCCTGACCGGACGCACCTTCGCTGCTCCGCGCCGTCGCGGCAAGTACCTTTGGTTCCCCCTGACCGACGGGGACGCGGTCCTGGCCCACCTGGGCATGAGCGGCCAGTTCCGTGTCGACCGGCCCGACGCGCCGTTGTTGCGCAATACCCGCGTCCTGTTCGACCTGGACGGCGGCCAGGACCAGCTGCGCTTCGTGGACCAGCGGATGTTCGGCGGGCTCCAGCTCAGCCCCGGCGGTGCGGAACTGCCCGCCGAGATCGCCCACATCGCACTGGACCCCTTCGACGAGCACTTCGACCTCGACGAGGTCGCGCAGCGCCTGCGACGCAAGCGCACCACCATCAAGCGGGCCCTGCTCGACCAGGGCCTGGTCAGCGGCATCGGCAACATCTACGCCGACGAGGCGCTCTGGCTGGCCCAGATCCATCCCGAGCGCCCCACCGAGAAGCTCAGCCGCGCCCAGGCCTTCGCCGTGCTGGAGGCGGCCCGCACCGTCATGGCCGAGGCGCTCGGGCAGGGCGGCACCAGCTTCGACGCGCTGTATGTCAAGGTCAACGGCGAGTCGGGCTATTTCGACCGTTCGCTGAATGTCTACGGACAGACCGATCGCCCTTGCCCCCGCTGTGGCACCGGCGTCATGCGCGAGCAGTTCATGAACCGCTCCAGCCACTACTGCCCCCACTGCCAGCGGCGCCCGCTCGCCTCGACCTCCCGAGCTGCCGCCTCCCGCGCCTCCACTCCCGACACCACTAGGATCGGGTGATTGTGAGCCACATCCCTGAGAGCACGCCCGGCGACGAGACGCGCCTGCAGCGCAGTCGTCGCCACGTCCGCCAGTTCGTGAAGTTCGGGATGGTCGGCGGCTCCGGCGTGGTGGTCAACATGGTCGTGGCTGTGATCATGACCAAGCTGCACGGCGGAACCGCCCACGACAACGACCCCCTGTTCTTCATCACCGGACGCCACGCCCTGCGCTACACGCACGTCGTGTGGATCGGGGCCTTCGTCGTGGCCAACTTCTGGAACTTCCAGTTGAACCGCTCGTGGACCTTCAAGCGGGAGCAGCGTCGCAGCTACTGGCGCGAGTTCTGGCCCTTCTTCGCGGTCGGCTCGGTTGCCGCCGCGGTCGGCCTGTTGATCAAGACTGCGCTGACAAACCCGACCAGCATGTTCTACCTGCCCTCGTCGATCTTCGACGGCAGCCAGGGGCTGCGCGACCGCGCCTACTGGGCGCAGCTGATCACCATCGTGCTCACGCTGCCGATCAACTTCGTGGTCAACAAGCTGTGGACCTTCCGAGCGGTGCAGACCGGCCACCTGGACGAGGTCCCGATGACCGCGCCGGTCGTTGCCCCCGAGGCACTGGACCAGCTCGGCCAGTCGCGGCCGGCCCGCTAGTCACGTGTACCTCAAGAGCCTGACCCTGCGAGGCTTCAAGTCCTTCGCCTCGGCCACCACACTGAACTTCGAGCCGGGCATCACCTGCGTCGTCGGCCCGAACGGTTCCGGCAAGTCCAATGTGGTCGACGCCCTGAGCTGGGTGATGGGCGAGCAGGGCGCCAAGAGCCTGCGCGGCGGCAAGATGGAGGATGTCATCTTCGCCGGCACCTCCGGGCGTGCCCCGCTGGGACGCGCCGAGGTGAGCCTGACCATCGACAACACCGACGGTGCGTTGCCGATCGACTACACCGAGGTGACGATCACCCGCACCATGTTCCGCAATGGCGGCTCGGACTACTCCATCAACGGCTCATCGGTGCGGCTGCTCGACGTGCAGGAGCTGCTCAGCGACTCCGGCATCGGGCGCGAGATGCACGTCATCGTCGGCCAGGGCCAGCTCGACACCATCCTGCAGGCCACCCCCGAGATCCGCCGCGGCTTCATCGAGGAGGCCGCCGGCGTCCTCAAGCACCGCAAGCGCAAGGAGAAGGCGCTGCGCAAGCTGGAGGCCACCCAGGCCAACCTGGACCGTCTCCAGGACCTCGTCGCGGAGATTCGTCGCCAGCTCAAGCCGCTTGGGCGCCAGGCCGAGGTGGCGCGCAAGGCCGCCGTCATCCAGGCCGAGCTGCGCGACGCAAAGGCCCGCCTGCTTGCCGACGACCTCACCCAGGCCACGATCGTGCTGGAGACCGACCTGGCTGACGAGGCCGCGCTCAAGCAGGCCCGGCGCCAGGCGGAGGCAACACTGCACGCCGCCCAGCAGGCCGAGGCGGAGGCGGAACAGGCCTTGTCACAGGCTCAACCGCGGCTGTCGCGGGCGCAGGAGACCTGGTATGCACTGGCGGCCCTGCGGGAACGCACCAGCACCACCCAGCAGATCGCGGCGGAGCGGGTGCGCAATGCCGAGGCCCAGCCCGAGGTGGGACGCCAGGGCCGTGACCCGGACCAGCTGGAGGCCGAGGCCGAGCAGGTGCGCCAGCAGGAGGAGGAGCTGCGTGCCGAGGTCGCCGGGCTGACCACGGTCCTGGCCACGGCGCATGAGCGCCGCAACCAGGCCGAGGCCGCCCAGGCCGAGGCGGACCGGGCCCATGCGGCCCGGCTGCGGGTCGTCGCCGACCGTCGGGAAGGTCTGGCCAGGCTCACCGGGCAGGTCAACGCGCTGCGCTCGCGCATCGACGCCGCCGGCGAGGAAGCCGCCCGCCTGCGGCAGCGCCGCGACGAGGCCGCCGAACGCGTCGAGGAGTCTGCTGCGCAGGTGCTGGCCGCCACCCATGCCGCCCAGGACCACACGGGAGCCGACGAGGACCTTGCCGCCGCCGTGGAACAGGCCACGGCCCGCGTGGACGCGGTGCGCACCGAGTCGAACCAGGTGCAGGCCCTCATCCAGGAGCTCACCCCGCGCCGTGCCGCCCTGCAGGCACGCATCGAGGCGCTGGAGCTGGGCCTGGACCGGGGCGACGCCACCGCCGCACTGCTCGACCAGAAACTGGCCGAGGGTGTCATCGGGCCGGTCTCGTCGATGATGCGCGTCGAGGCGGGCTTCGAGGCGGCCGTGGCTGCGGCACTGACGACCGCCGTCGACGGCGTCCTGGTCGAGGACCTCTGCCGGGCAGTTGCCGCCGTCGAGCAACTGAGGGAGCAGGAACTGGGACGCGGCACCCTGGTGCTCCGTGAGGTGCCCGGCGGCCCCACGCCGTCGGCGAGTCGCCTGCCCGCAGGGGCCAGGGCGGTGGTCGACCTGGTGGAGGCCGAGGCGCCGCTGCGTGCGGCACTGGACCGTGCCCTGGCGGGCATGGTGGTGGTGGACGACCTGGCCGCGGCCCAGCAGGTGGTTGCCAGCGACGCGGAGCTGGTCGTCGTGACCAAGGATGGCGATGTGCTGTCCTCCTGGCAGGTGACCGGCGGTTCACGGGCACGACAGTCGCCCATCGAGGTGCAGGCGACCATTGACCTGGCCCGCGCCGAGCTCGCCGAGGTGGAGCAGCAACTCGACGCACGCCGCGATGAGGGGCAGCGCCTGCACGAGTCCTTCCAGGAGGCACGCCAGACCCAGCAGGATGCCCGACAGGCCTACAAGACCTCGCAGCAGGAGCAGGGCCGCCATGCCCAGCGAGTGCTCGTCACCCAGCAGGCGGAGCGTTCTGCGCGTGGCGAGGTGGAACGCCTGGAACAGGCCGTGCAGGCCGGCCAGGCCAGCCGAGAGAAGGACCGCGCGGGGCTCGTGGAACTCGAGGCACGGCTGGCCAATGCCTCTGCCCAGCAGGACGTCGCCGAGCCCGACCCCGCCGAGCGCGACCGGCTCACCGAGCTGGCCCGCCTGGCCCGCACGGCCGAGATGGACGCCCGGCTGGCGTTGAGGACGGGCGAGGAGCGGGTCCGCGCAGTCGCAGGCCGGGCCGACTCACTGCGCCGCGCCGCCGCCTCGGAACGCCAGGCCCGCGAGGAGGCGCAGGCACGCGCCACCCAGCTGCGGCGCGAGGCAGCGGCCGCCACAGCGGTCCACAGCGGGGCCGGCTGGCTGCTGGGCCGCGTCGAGGCGAGCCAGGCGCTGGCCGCGCAGGAGCGGGACCGTGCTGAGCAGGACCGGCTGGCGGCCGAGGCGGAGCTGGCCACGGCCCGTCGTGCCAGCCGCGAGGCCCAGCGTTCGCTCGACCAGCTGGTGGAGGGTGCCCATCGCGACGAGATGGCCCGCATCGAGGTGCGGATGCGCATCGAGCAGCTCGGCGAGAAGGCGATGGAGGAGTTGGGTCTCGAGCCGGGTGTGCTGATGGCCGAGTACGGGCCGGAGCACTTCGTGCCGGTGCTGACCCGCCCCGACGGCACCGCGCTCGGTCCTGACGACGAGGTGCCCGAGCCGGTGGCCTTCGTCCGCGAGCAGCAGGCCAAGCGACTGCGGAGCGCCGAACGCAACCTGCAGGTACTGGGCCGGGTGAACCCACTGGCCTTGGAGGAGTTCGACGCGATGCAGGAACGCCACGCCTTCCTGGCCGAGCAGCTGGAGGACCTGCGCCGCACCCGCAAGGACCTTCTGGGCATCGTGGAGCAGGTGGACCGTCGCGTCGAGGAGGTCTTCGCCGCCGCCTATGCCGATGTGGAAAAGACCTTCAATGACGTCTTCCCCCGGCTCTTCCCCGGCGGTGAGGGTCGGCTGGTGCTCACCGAGCCGGGGCAGTGGCTCACCACCGGCGTCGACGTCGAGGCGCGCCCGGCCGGCAAGAAGGTCAAGCGGCTGTCCTTGCTGTCGGGCGGCGAGCGTTCCCTGGTGGCGGTCGCCTTCCTGGTGAGCCTGTTCATCGCCCGGCCGAGCCCCTTCTACATCCTCGACGAGGTGGAAGCGGCGCTGGACGACGCGAACCTGGGGCGGCTGCTGGGGATCTACGAGCAGTTGCGGGAGAGTTCGCAGCTGCTGGTGATCACCCACCAGAAGCGCACGATGGAGATCGCCGATGCCCTCTACGGCGTCACCATGAGGGGTGACGGGGTCTCGGCCGTGATCAGCCAGAAGCTCCAGCGCGAGTCCTGATCCGGTCTGGGAGCCGGTCTCCTGAGTCTTTGCTGTGCTTTGCCCAGACTGGGTGCGGCGATGGTCCGTGACAGCCGGACCATTTGACACAATCTCCTTGCCCCCACCCAGGTCCAGCAGGAGAACCACGTGCTCGTCTTCGCCCTCGCCATCGGCATCATCGCCGCCATCGGAGTCGCCGTCATCGCAGTCGTCCTGGTCGGGATGAAGGGAGCCTTCCGCGAGAGCAATCCGCAGTGGGCCGCGCGGCTGGCCGTCGCCGCCCAGCACATGAATGGCGATGCCGAACCGCCCCAGGTCCTGGTGGACTTCGTCACCGAGCAGCGGGGGGCCGCCCGCGGCGGCCGTTCCGTGGGCGAGCGGATCGGTGGAGCGAGGACATCCATCAGTGCTCCTCGCGCCGCCGTGCACAGTCGGGCGCAGGGCCCTGACGAGCAGGTCGAGGAGCTCCCGCTGGCTGCGCGCACCCCCGACCTGGCCCCCGCGCAGGCCTGACGCCGCTGCGGGGCAGCAGGGCCCGGATGGGTCTTCCCGATAGGATGCGGGCGTGGAACACATCTTCGAGCTGATCATCGGTGGAGTCCTGCTCTGCCTGCTCATCGCCTCCATCGTCATCTGGACGGGCAACCGTCGCGGACTGCGCGAGGCCGAACGCCCGGACGAGGTGCTGCCCGAGAAGGGCACCGAGGTTGGGGTCGTCCAGCCCGAACAGGGCGTGGAGGTCCCCGAGGCCGCCGGCTCGCGCCTGGTGCGCCTGCGCCGGCGCCTGTCGGGCAGCAACAATGCCCTGGCCCGTGGCCTGGCCGACCTGATCTCGCGCGACCGCCTCGACGAGGACACCTGGGACGACTTCGAGGCGACCCTGATCTCCTCCGACCTGGGCGTGGGGCCCACCACCGAGCTGGTCGACACGCTGCGTCGTGAACTCGCCATCGACGGTGTCAATGACCCGGCTCGTGCCGCCACCGTGCTGCGCCGCGAACTGGTCTCGCTCGTCGATCCGCACATGGACCGCTCTCTGGGCCTGCAGGGCTCGGACGGCAAGCCGGCCGTCGTCATGGTTGTCGGTGTGAACGGCACCGGCAAGACCACGACCGTCGGCAAGCTGGCCCGCGTGCTGGTGGCCGAGAACAAGACCGTGCTGCTGGGCGCGGCCGACACCTTCCGCGCCGCCGCAGCCGAGCAGCTGGCCACCTGGGGCGAGCGGGTCGGCGTCGAGACGGTCCGTGGCGTCGAGGGTGCCGATCCCGCCTCGGTGGCCTACAAGGCCGTCGAGCAGGGCATCGCCCAGGGTGTCGACGTGGTGCTCGTCGACACCGCCGGCCGCCTGCACACCAAGACCGGCCTGATGGACGAGTTGGGCAAGGTCAAGCGGGTCATCGAGAAGATCGCGCCGGTCACCGAGGTCCTGCTGGTCCTTGATGCCACCACCGGACAGAACGGCCTGGTGCAGGCCCGCATCTTCCGCGATGTGGTGGACTGCACCGGTCTGGTGCTCACCAAGCTCGACGGCTCGGCCAAGGGCGGCATCGTCGTGCAGGTGCAGCGCGAGCTGGGCGTCCCGGTCAAGCTGATCGGCCTGGGCGAGGGCGTCGACGACCTGGCACCCTTCGAGGCCGGGGGCTTCGTCGACGGGCTGCTCGGCCAGTGACGCCGCCGGTTCGACGAGGGACGCACTATTCTTGCCTGACGCACCCAACCGGCCCGTGAACCCTCCGCATGCCACCGCGGCATGCCACTCCGACCGAAGGACCACCAGTGTTCGACACTCTCTCCGACAGGCTTGCCTCCACCTTCAAGGGGCTGCGTGGCAAGGGCCGCCTCACCGAGGCGGACATCGACCAGACAGCCCGCGAGATCCGCATCGCGCTGCTGGAGGCCGATGTCAACCTGTCGGTGGTCAAGGAATTCGTCGCGAACCTCAAGCAGCGCTGCCGCACCGAGGAGGTTTCGGCGGCGCTCAACCCGACGCAGCAGATCATCAAGATCGTCAACGAGGAGCTGGTCAGCATCCTCGGTGGCGAGGACCGCACGATCCGCTTCGCCAAGAACCCGCCGACGGTCATCATGCTGGCCGGCCTGCAGGGTGCTGGCAAGACCACCCTGGCCGGCAAGCTCGCCACCTGGCTCAAGGGCGAGGGTCACTCGCCGCTGCTGGTCGCGGCCGACCTGCAGCGCCCCAATGCCGTCAACCAGCTGCAGATCGTCGGCCAGCGTGCCGGTGTGCACGTCTTCGCGCCCGAGCCGGGCAATGGCGTCGGTGACCCGATCGCGGTGGCGCGCGCCTCCATCCTCGAGGCCCAGCGCAAGCTCTACGACGTGGTCATCGTCGACACCGCCGGCCGACTGGGCGTGGATACGGAACTGATGCAGCAGGCCGCCGACATCAAGGCCGCGGTCAATCCCGACGAGACCCTCTTCGTCGTGGACGCCATGATCGGCCAGGATGCCGTGAACACGGCGCTGGCCTTCTCCGACGGGGTCGGTTTCGACGGTGTGGTGCTGACCAAGCTCGACGGTGACGCCCGTGGTGGTGCCGCCCTGTCGATCGCCCGGGTGATCGGCAAGCCGATCATGTTCGCCTCCAATGGCGAGGGGCTGAAGGACTTCGACGTCTTCCATCCTGACCGGATGGCCAGCCGCATCCTCGACATGGGCGACATGCTCACGCTGATCGAACAGGCCGAGAAGCACTTCGACCAGGAGCAGAGCCGCAAGGCTGCCGAGAAGCTCATGTCCGGCAAGGGCAATGAGTTCGGCCTGGGCGACTTCCTGGCCCAGATGCAGCAGCTGCGCCGGATGGGCCCGATGAGCAAGATCTTCGGGATGCTGCCGGGCATGGGCCAGATGAAGGACCAGATCGCCAACATCGACGAGCGCGAGATCGACCGGATCGAGGCCATCATCTACTCGATGACCCCGGCCGAGCGCGACGACGTGGGCATCCTGAACGGGTCCCGCCGCGCCCGCATCGCGAAGGGTGCCGGCGTCGAGGTCAGCGATGTCAACAACTTGGTCAACCGCTTCGTCGAGGCCCGCAAGATGATGCAGTCGATGGCCGGGATGATGGGCAATGGCGGCGGCATGCCGGGCATGCCGGGCATGGGCGGGCGCGGAGCTGCCCGCAAGCAGACCAAGGCCCAGGCCAAGAAGAAGGGCAAGGGCAACAAGAAGGGTTCGGGCAATCCCGCCAAGCGCGCGGCCGAGGCCAACAAGCCCACCGCCGGGCAGATCGTCGACGCCGGGGCTGCCTTCGGGGTCGGCGCCGGCGCCCAGCCCTCCGAGGCGGACCTGGCCGCAGCGATGGAGAACTTCCAGCTGCCGCCCGAAATGCAGAAGATGTTCAACCAGCCGAACCAGGGCCCGCGCTGACCCCAGCTGGACCCTGCACCGGCGGCCCGTCGTCCCTCCCAAGGGGGTGACGGGCCGTCTGCATCCCTTCCCCGCGGACGAATGCCACGGCAGGATGGGCCCATGAGCGCACACCACGAGCACGCGTCGATGCCGAGCCCGGTGCACACGCACACCCACGGCGGCCACACCCACACCCACATCGCCGAACAGGTGGTTCCCGATGGGCCCGCCTCGCGGCTGCACCTGAGCGGCTGGCTCTTGCCCTCGGGAGAGCGGACCGAGCTGTGGGTCCACGACGGTGTGGTCACCTTCGAGCGCATCGCCGATGCGGTGACCGTGGCCACCGACTGCTGGATCATGCCCGGCCTGGTGGATGCGCACTGCCACATCGGCCTGGACGCCCACGGTGCCGTGGACCGTGAGACCACCGAGCAGCAGGCCGTCGACGACCGCGACGCGGGGGTCCTGCTGGTGCGTGATGCCGGGAGTCCCGCCGACACCCGCTGGATCGACGAGCGAGAGGACCTGCCCGAGGTGGTCCGGGCCGGTCGCCACATCGCGCGTCCCAAGCGCTACATCCGCAACTTCGCCGCCGAGGTGGAGCCCGAGGAGCTGGTGGCCACCGTCGAGGAGCAGGCGCGTGCCGGTGACGGCTGGGTGAAGCTGGTGGGCGACTGGATCGATCGTGACAAGGGTGACCTGGCGCCGCTGTGGCCGGTGGAGGTGGCGCGTGAGGCCATCGAGAAGGCCCACCAGGCCGGTGCCCGGGTGACCGCCCACTGCTTCGGCGAGGAGTCGGTGGCCGAACTGGTCGAGGCGGGGATCGACGGGATCGAGCACGGAACAGGCATCGGCGACGAGGTGATCGAGCAGATGGCCGAGCGCCAGGTCTCGCTGGTGCCGACTCTGGTGAACCTCGAGAACTTCCCCGACATTGCCGCGAGTGGCGAGGCCAAGTTCCCCACCTATGCCGCCCACATGCGCGAGCTGTACTCGACCAGGATGGAGCGATTCCGTCGCGCCCACGAGGCTGGGGTTCCGATCTATGCCGGCACCGATGCCGGGGGAGTGATGCCGCATGGCATCCTCGGGCAGGAGGTCGAGCTGCTCGCCGAGATCGGTGGGGCCGAGTTTGCCCTGGGGGCGGGGTCCTGGCGGGCCCGCGACTGGCTCGGACGTCCCTGTCTGGAGGAGGGCGCCAGCGCCGACCTGGTGGTCTTCGACGAGGACCCGCGCCAGCACCTGGGCATCGTGCGACATCCTCGGCTGGTGGTGCTGCGGGGGCGCGTCGTGCGCCAGTGACCGGGCCTTCGCGCGGGGGTCTCGGCTCGCCCTTGCGAGGGCCTGGGGCATCCGGGACGGAGCAAGGCGGCTGTGATGGTCTTGCAGCGATCTTTCTGGCAGAATGGGGGGAGCATCTGTGTCGTCGGCGCCCTCTAACTCCTTCGCCACGGATTCATCCGGCCCCCGGACCTGTGCCCCACACGGGATCCGACGGGTCACCCGTCATTGGCCGGGTATGTTCCCGGACCATTTTCCAACAGGAGAACCACACTCGTGGCAACCAAGATTCGTCTGAAGCGTCTCGGCAAGATCCGTCAGCCGCACTACCGCATCGTCGTCATGGACTCGCGCGCCAAGCGCAATGGCCGTGCGATCGAGGAGGTCGGCCTGTACCACCCGAAGAACGATCCTTCGGTGATCCAGGTCAACTCGGAGCGCATCCAGTACTGGCTGTCCGTGGGCGCCCAGCCCACCGAGGCCGTCGTCGCGATCCTGAAGCGCAGCGGTGACTGGCAGCAGTTCAGCGGTGACACCAGCCCCTCGGGCGTGGACCCGCAGCCGGAGAAGGCCGACAAGCTGGCCCGTTTCAATGCCGCCCTCGCCGAGGCGGACGACGCCCCGAAGGCCGACGCGATCAGCAAGAAGAAGGCCAAGTCCGACGAGGCCCCCGAGGCTGCCGCCGACGACCAGGCCGACAAGCCCGTCGAGGAGCCGGCCGAGGCGCCTGCCGAGGGCGCCGCTGACGAGTCGACCGAGGCCTGATCATGCTCGCCGACGCCCTGGAGCACCTGGTGCGTGGCATCGTCACCAGCCCTGACGACGTCGTCGTCAAGGACAAGGAACTGCGGCGCGGCCGGATGCTCGAGGTCAGGGTCAACCCCAGCGACATCGGCAAGGTCATCGGCCGGCAGGGACGCACCGCCTCGGCGCTGCGGACCGTCATTGCCGCACTGGCAGGCCGTGAGCAGGTCCGGGTCGACTTCGTCGACGTGGACCGTCGCGGCGGGCGTGGCGCTCGCCGCTGAAAGCCGTCCCAGGTCATCCGTGACGCCCCGCGCCCCCTCGGCGCGGGGCGTCACGCGTCTGCCGGGCCTGGCCCGGCCCCCGCACCCTTCCCCTTCTTTCGCAACCAAGGAGCAGTTGATGAGCCAGCAGGTCGAGGTGGTGGTCGGCAGTATCGGCCGCGCCCACGGGATCAAGGGAGACGTGGCCATCGAGCTGCGCACCGACGAGCCGGAGCGGCGTTTCGAGCCCGGCAGCCGCCTGCGCATCGAGGGCACCCGACGAGAGGTCACGGTTGTCGAGGCCCGCTGGCACTCCGGTCGGCTGCTGGTGCACTTCGCAGAGCTGGCGGACCGCACCGCGGTCGAGAAGGCGCGCGGCAGCGTCCTGGTGGTCGACGTCGACCCCGACGAACTGCCCGAGGAGGAGGACGAGTACTACGACCGCCAGCTGGTGGGACTGATGGCGCTGCGGGCCGACGGTTCGGAACTCGGGCGCGTCACCCAGGTGGTGCACCTGCCCGCCCAGGACCTGCTGGCGATCGCCACCCGCAGCGGGGAGCGGCTGGTGCCCTTCGTGAGCGAACTGGTTCCGTCGGTCGACCTGGCGACCGGCACCGTGCAGCTGGCCGAGGTGCCGGGTCTGCTGGACGACGAGGAGGCCGAGGTCGTCGAGCCCAGTGCCGCCACTGATGGCGCGGGAGCCGACCAATGAGGCTCGACATCGTCTCGATCTTCCCGGACTACTTCGCACCCCTCCAGCTGTCGCTGGTGGGCAAGGCGATCGCCAAGGGACTGGTGGAGGTCGGTGTGCACGACCTGCGGCAGTGGACCCATGACCGGCACAACACCGTCGACGACACCCCCTATGGCGGGGGAGCGGGCATGGTGATGAAGCCCGAGCCGTGGGGGGAGTGCCTGGACGAGCTGCTGGACGGGTTGGGCGATCCTCCCGTGCTCGTGGTGCCGACGCCTTCGGGGGAGCCCTTCAGCCAGCCCATCGCCTATGAGCTCAGCGAGGCGCCGCATCTGCTGTTCGCCTGCGGGCGCTATGAGGGGATCGACCGCCGCGTGATGGACCATGCCGCCAGCCGGATGCCGGTGCGCGAGCTGAGCCTGGGCGACTACGTCCTCAATGGCGGGGAGGTCGCCACCCTGGCCATGGTGGAGGCGATTGTCCGGCTGGTGCCTGGCGTGATCGGCAATCCGGCCTCCTTGGAGGAGGAGTCGCACTCCTCGGGGCAGGACAACCTGCTGGAATACCCCGTCTACACCAAGCCCCCCAGTTGGCGGGGGCTGGACGTGCCCCCGGTGCTCTTCAGCGGTCACCACGCCCAGATCGCACAGTGGCGGCGCGAGCAGTCCGTGGAGCTGACGAGGCGTCGCCGACCCGACCTCTTGGCCTGAATTACGCATCGAATTCATGCCCTAATTGGCTCGAAAAGGGCGGTGTCACCCCTTGTGACCGGGCAGAACGTCACAATTCGCGTTTTTTGTCCCATGCAGGCCACCCCCGGTTCACGTTCACCCCCGGGATTGTCTAGGGTGAGCCTGTGGCGACAACTCTTACCAACCATCAGAGAGCAGCCCGTTCGACAGTGGCGTTGAAGGCCATCATGGCCGTCACCGGTCTTTGTCTGATCGGCTTCCTGCTCATGCACATGTTCGGCAACACCAAGTTGCTGCTTCCCGACAACGGCGCGGAGTTCAACGAGTACTCGCACTACCTGCGCCGCTTCCTCTACCCGATCGTGCCGCCCATGTGGTTCCTGTGGGCATTCCGCATCTTCCTGCTGGCCTGCATCGTGCTGCACATGTGGTCCGCCGCGAAGCTGACCGGACGCCGCCGTCGCAACGTGGGCAGCGCCCGCTACGCGAACAAGAAGAACATGGAGAGCTCCTTCGCGGCGCGCACCATGATCTGGAGCGGCATCATCCTGGCCCTGGGCCTGGTGCTCCACCTGCTGCACTACACCGCACAGGTGCTGCGTCCCGGCTACGCCGCGGGCGTCACCGACCTGGCCCCCTTCGACCGCGTGGTCGCCGGCTTCGGCCAGTGGTGGGTCGTGCTGGCCTACCTGGTCTTCATGGCCGCGGTCTGCTCGCACATCTACCACGGCTGCGCCAGCGCCTTCATCACCCTGGGTGCCAACGTCTCCGCCGGGTCCCGCAAGGTGCTCAAGAGCCTGTCGGCGATCATCGCCGGACTGCTCTTCATCGGCTTCATGATCCCGCCGGTGATGATTCTTATTGGAGTGATTGGACGATGAGCACGAGCTACGTGAACGACCCGCAGGCCGCCCTGGAAGGCCAGTACTGGACCGTCGGCGAGGAGATCGCCGACACCAAGGCCCCCAAGGACCTGCCGATCGACAAGATCTGGAGTGAGCGCAAGTTCACCGCCAAGCTGGTCAACCCGGCCAACCGCCGCAAGCTGAAGGTCATCATCGTGGGCACCGGCCTCGCCGGTGGCGCCGCGGCGGCCACCCTCGGCGAGGCGGGCTACCACGTCGAGAACTTCTGCTACCAGGACAGCCCCCGTCGAGCCCACTCGATCGCGGCCCAGGGTGGCATCAATGCGGCCAAGAACTACCGCAATGACAATGACTCGACCTACCGACTGTTCTACGACACGGTCAAGGGCGGCGACTACCGCGCCCGCGAGACCAATGTCTACCGCCTGGCCGAGGTCAGCGCGGCCATCATCGACCAGTGCGTCGCCCAGGGTGTTCCCTTCGCCCGTGAGTACGGCGGCCTGCTCGACACCCGCTCCTTCGGTGGCGTACAGGTGCAGCGCACCTTCTACGCTCGTGGCCAGACCGGCCAGCAGCTGCTGATCGGCGCCTACCAGGCGCTGGAGCGCCAGGTGGCCGCCGGCACGGTGAAGATGCACACCCGCCACGAGATGATCGAGCTGATCACCGTCGACGGCGTCGCCAAGGGCATCGTCACCCGTGACATGGTCACCGGCAAGATCGAGGCCTGGACCGCCGACGCCGTGGTGCTGGCCACCGGTGGCTACGGCAACGTCTTCTTCCTCTCCACCAATGCAATGGGCTGCAATGTGACCGCCGGCTGGCGTGCACACCGCAAGGGCGCCTACTTCGGCAACCCCTGCTACACGCAGATCCACCCCACCTGCATCCCGGTGCACGGCGAGACCCAGTCGAAGTTGACCCTGATGTCGGAGTCGCTGCGCAATGACGGTCGCATCTGGGTGCCCAAGCGGGCCGAGGACTGTGACAAGGACCCGCGCCAGATTCCCGAGGAGGATCGCGACTACTACCTGGAGCGCATCTACCCGGCCTTCGGCAACCTGGTCCCGCGTGACATCGCCTCCCGCCAGGCAAAGAACATGTGCGACGAGGGCCGCGGTGTCGGCCCGGCCGTGCGCGAGATCGACCCGGACACAGGCCAGGAGCGCATGGTCCGCCGTGGCGTCTACCTGGACTTCTCCGATGCGATCAACCGCATGGGCCAGAAGACCGTCGAGGCCAAGTACGGCAACCTGTTCGACATGTACAAGCAGATCACGGCGGAGAATCCCTACGAGACTCCGATGCGTATCTACCCGGCCGTCCACTACACCATGGGTGGCGTCTGGGTGGACTACGACCTGATGACCTCCATCGAGGGCCTGTACTGCACCGGCGAAGCCAACTTCTCCGACCACGGCGCCAACCGCCTGGGTGCCTCGGCGCTCATGCAGGGCCTGTCGGACGGTTACTTCGTCCTGCCGAACACCATCAACGACTACCTGGCCGACGCCTCCAAGCGCGAGCCGGTGGGTCTGGACCACCCCGCGGTCATCGAGGCCGTCGAGGATGCCACCAACCGCATCAACACGCTGCTGAGCATCAACGGCAGCCGCACGGTCGACTCGATCCACAAGGAACTGGGTCAGATCATGTGGGAGTACTGCGGCATGGACCGTCGTGAGGAGGGCCTCAAGACCGCGATCGCGAAGATCCGCGAGCTGAAGAAGGTCTTCTGGACCGACGTCAAGGTCACCGGCGTCAACGATGACTTCAACCAGACCCTCGAGCGGGCCGGCCGTCTGGCCGACTTCCTCGAGCTGGGCGAGCTCATGTGCGTCGATGCCCTGCACCGCCGCGAGTCCTGCGGTGGTCACTTCCGTGGCGAGAGCCAGACGGAGGAGGGCGAGGCGCTGCGTCACGACGACCAGTACGCCTACGTGGCGGCCTGGGAATTCGCGGGCGACGACCAGCTGCCCATCCTCCACAAGGAACCCCTGGTCTACAAGGCGATCGAGCTCAAGCAGAGGAGCTACAAGTGAAGGTCACACTCCGAATCTGGCGTCAGGCGAATGCCGATGCCAAGGGCCAGATGGTCACCTACCCGCTCGACGGTGTCAGCGAGGACATGTCCTTCCTCGAGATGCTGGACCTCCTCAACGAGGAGCTCACCGTCAAGGGCGAGGAGCCCGTGGCCTTCGACCACGACTGCCGTGAGGGCATCTGCGGCACGTGTGGCGTGGTGATCAATGGCATCGCCCACGGTGGCCAGCACACCACCACCTGTCAGCTGCACATGCGTTCCTTCGCTGACGGCGCGGTCATCGACATCGAGCCCTGGAAGGCCGGTGCCTTCCCGGTGATCAAGGACCTCGTCGTCGACCGCAATGCCTTCGACCGGATCATCCAGTCGGGCGGCTACATCTCGGTGAACACTGGTTCCGCACCGGATGCCCACGCGACCCCCGCTCCCAAGCGCGAGGCCGACAGGGCATTCGACAACGCCACGTGCATCGGTTGCGGCGCCTGCGTCGCGGCCTGCCCGAATGGCTCCGCAATGCTGTTCACCTCGGCGAAGATCACCCACCTGGCCATGCTCCCGCAGGGCCAGCCGGAGCGGTACAGCCGTGTGAAGTCCATGGTTGCCCAGCACGACGAGGAAGGCTTCGGCGGCTGCACCAACATCGGTGAGTGCGCCCAGGTCTGCCCGAAGGGCATCCCGCTGGAGAGCATCAGCCAGCTGAACCGTGACCTGATCAAGTCGCTCTTCAAGGGCGACGGCAAGTGATCTGAGTCGCCACACGCACGCCGAAGGGACCGGCCGGGAGCAATCCCGGCCGGCCCCTTCGTCATGTCTATGGGCAGTCAGTCGTCGAGCTGGTCCAGCAGCACCTGCGCCTGGCTCGTCCCGGGCATCTGGTCTGGGGACCTGGTGGGTGGCGTCCCCTCCGCCGGTGCACCCGTCGCCTTGTAGCTGACCCACTGGATGCGGCGGCCGGCCTGGATGATGAGGTCCTGCTCGTAGGCGGCCATGTTGCTCAGGTCGATGCCGCTGAGCGTTCGGTAGCTGATCTGCGTCGGTGTCCGGGAGGACGTGCCGGGAATCTCGATGGCCTTGGTCAACGAGACATCGCGATATCCCAGCTGGCCGAGCCTGTCCGGGCAACTGGAGAACCAGGCACGCATGGCCCCGCGACCGGCCGAGGCCTGGTCGGCTGTCGGGAAGTCCAGGACCACGGCCGTCGCGGTGTAGTCACTGCCGTTGAAGTTGCGCACCTTCATCGACGAGAAGCCGAGGGAGGCGAAGTCGCCGGTGCACCACGAGGTGGAGCTTCCCCGGGCCTCGATGCCGCTCTCACTGGCATAGGCCGTCAGGCCGGTGCCGATGGTCGAATCGTCTGTGACGTTCTCCCAGCTGACAGGCGCCTGGGTGGTAGCGGGGGACGAACTGGCCGTAGCAGCCGGGGAAGCCTGGGGTGGGCCTTCGGTGCCAGGGGCGGTCGAGGAGCTGGTGGCTCCCGGCGATGGCGGCGCGGGCGCCGGAGTCGATGTCGGTATCGGCGTGGTGGCACTTGGCGTCGGGGGCGCGGCGGTCGGTGACTGCTCAAGGGTCGGCGTGACCGTGGGGGCCGGCTGGGAGCTCACCGGGCGTGGTGCCGGGCTTGTGGCCGTCTGGGCCTCACGGCCGTCGCGCAGGATGTCCAGTCCCCATCACCGAGACACCGACCACCGCGGTCACGGCCATGGTGCTCACGGCCATCGCGGTGCGGCGACGGGTACGTCGCCGATCGCCCATCTGGCGGATGTGGGCGGGGGGCGGGGCGTCGAGCAGGTCCTCGGTGTGCTCGCGCAGGTCCTTGAAGAGTGCGTCGGTGCGCGGGTCGAGCTCGTCGTGCTCGCTCATCTCGCACCTCCTGCCCGTGTGCCGTGCTCCAGGGACGCCGCCCCAGGTGGGCGGTCAGGGGTCCCGTCATGGCTGCTACGCACGAACCGGCTGGGTGGTTGCATGCTTGCCCGACAATTCTGGCAACTCACTGCTGAGAATCCCCCTTCGGGTCACCCAGGTGCTTCGCAAGTGCCGCTCGTCCGCGCGACAGGCGCGCCTTGACAGTGCCCGTGGGTGCGCCGAGCTCCGCGGCAATGTCGGCCACGCTCATGTCGCACAGGTGGTGGAGCACGATCACCCGCCTCTGCTCCTCGGGCAACCGAGCCAGGGCCCTCTGCAAGGCCACCCGGTTGGGGTCGGGCTCCGCGACTGCACGGTCCTCCAGGGCCCGGTCGGGCTGGCGCCAGGCCCGGCGCGCCTTGCGCCAGCGACTGATCGCCAGGCGGTGCGCCACGGTACGCACCCAGGCTTCGGGGGACTGGTCCATGTCGAGCTGCTTGCGACGGTCCCAGGCACGTACGAAGGCCTCCTGGGCGCAGTCCTGGGCCTCGGTCATGTTGCCGCACATGGCATAGGTGGCGGCCACGACGCGGGAGAAGCTTGCCGCATAGAAGGCGTCGAATGCCTCCTCGTCCACAGTGCCCCCCCGGCTGCTCCGCTGTGCCGCGTCTCCTTGCGATTGCGACCCTGTGGGGCCGCTCGCTCACACTAGGGCCAGCGGGGGCCACGCGCTGGTGGTCGTGGTCGATTTCTCGCAGGCCGGTTGGATGTGGAAGAATGACTCGCTGTTGCTCTACGCCAGTCGGCTCCTGCCTCAGGGGGATCGTCCGGGGGCGCGGAGCCCTACGTGACCAATGACCAGCAGGTGACCTGTGGCACCGGCGAGGAAGAGAACTATGAACCAGCTGATCCAGGAGATCGACAAGGCCTCCCTGCGCGACGACATTCCCGACTTCCGTGCGGGTGACACGGTCAAGGTGCACGTGAAGGTCGTCGAGGGCAGCCGCTCGCGAGTCCAGCTCTTCACCGGTGTGGTGATCGCCCGCAATGCCGGCGGCATCCAGGAGGCCTTCACCGTTCGCAAGGTCAGCTTCGGCGTCGGCGTCGAGCGCACCTTCCCGCTGCATTCCCCGATCATCGACAAGATCGAGGTCGACCGTCGCGGTGACGTGCGTCGCGCCAAGCTGTACTACCTGCGTGGCCTGCACGGCAAGGCCGCCAAGATCAAGGAGAAGCGTTCCTGAGCCTCGCGCTCACCGCTCGTCCCACGAGGGCCCGTCACGATGTGACGGGCCCTCGTGCATTTCCAAAGGCTCAGCGTCGGCGGGGGCGCATCCGAAGGACTCCGCCCGGGTGTGCCGACTGGGCAGGTGGCTGCACCTAGACTGGCGGGGCCGGACGCGCTGGGCGTCCGCTCGCTCCACGAAGGACCATCACCCGTGACTGACCAGCCCCGCCGCGCCGTCCACCAGGCTCCTGATGCTTCCTCGGAGACTGGCGATCGCCAGTCCACCGACCGGGCGGATTCCGGGGCCCGCGCAGCTGGAGGCCAGCCGTCGAGCCCGGGACGCAAGGTCCTTGGTGGACTGGTCGAGCTCGTGGTCGTGGTGGTCGGGGCCCTGGTCATCTCCGCGATCCTTCGCGCCTTCATCGGCCAGATGTTCATCATCCCCTCGGGGTCCATGGAGAACACCCTGCAGGTCAATGACCGGGTGATCGTGTCCAAGATCACCAACTTCGATCGCGGCGATGTCGTGGTCTTCGAGGACCCGGCCGGGTGGATCCTCGACCGGCCGGCGGAACGCTCGTCCCTGGGCAAGGTCGGCGAGAAGATCGGGGTCCTGCCCGCCACCGGCACCAACCACCTGGTCAAGCGCGTCATGGGGATGCCGGGCGACCACGTGAAGTGCTGTGACGACCAGGGGCGGATCACGGTCAACGGCCAGGCGCTGGACGAGAGCTCCTATCTCTTCGTGGACGGCAATGGTTCCCAGGTCAAGCCCTCTGACTGGGACTTCGACGTCATCGTCCCGGCCGACCACGTCTTCGTGATGGGCGACCACCGCAATGCCTCGGGCGACTCCCGCATCCACCTGGGGGACGGCGATCCCAAGGGTGCCAATGCCTTCGTCCCACTGGACAAGGTCGTGGGTCCGGCCGTGGCGATCGCTGCTCCGCTGGACCGGATCGGCGGCTTCGGAACCCCTGACACCTTTGCGCCGGTTCCCGCACCGAGCGAGCCTGCCCCGGCCGAGGGCAAGGTGTTGGCCGACGGCTATGGGGGCTGAGTGCCCATGATCCGGCCGGGAAGGGGAATCCTCGGCTATGAACGCGCGCTGGCGCGGGCGGGGCTGGCGCCGGTGGCCGGCGCGGACGAAGCGGGGCGCGGCGCCTGCGCCGGACCACTCGTGGCGGCCGCGGTCGTGCTGGCTGACACCCCGTCCCGACGCATCAACGGCCTGGCCGATTCAAAGCTGCTGACCGGGCGCGCCCGGGAACGCGTCCACGACGAGGTCTTGGCCAAGGCGGTCTCGGTCGCGTGGGTGCGGGTCGAGCATGACGAGTGCGATGCCCTGGGCATGCATGAGGCCGACATCCAGGGCCTGCGTCGGGCGCTGCTCCGGCTGGACGTGACGCCCGGCTATGTGCTCACCGACGGTTTCCCGGTGGACGGCCTCGGTCTTCCTGGCCTCGCGGTGTGGAAGGGCGACCGGGTGGCGGCCTGCGTCGCGGCGGCCTCGGTGGTGGCCAAGGTGACCCGCGACCGGATCATGGCCGACTACGCCCGGCAGTACCCCGGTTACGGCTTCGAGGTGCACAAGGGCTACAGCACCCGGGCACACCAGGAGGCGCTGGAAGGGCTGGGGCCCAGTCCGATCCACAGGTTGAGCTATGCCAATGTGGCGCGCGCTATGGTGGTCGCACCATGAGCGCCGAAGACCTTGAGCAGTACGAGAGCAAGCTGGAACTCGACCTGTACCGCGAGTACAAGGACGTGGTCGGGATCTTCACCTATGCGGTGGAGACGGAGCGACGCTTCTACCTGTGCAATGCAGTCGACCTGAAGGTGCGCACCGAGGGCGGCGATGTCTACTACGAGGTGAGCATGGGGGATGCCTGGGTGTGGGACATGTACCGCCCGGCGCGCTTCGTGAAGTCGGCGAAGGTGCTGACCTTCCGCGACGTCTCCATCGAGGAGATCGCGCACTCCGACCTGCAGGTCCCGGACGACCACGAATGATCTGCGCCGTGTGGGCCCCCAACTCCCTGATCGGACGTGGGCGATCTGGTCCACAGTTGTCGTGACTCACGTCCGCTGTGGATGGCTGACTTTTTGGTGAGGGCCACCTCCACACTCCTCTACGGAGGTGGTCCGCATGGATGGACGCAGACCCACGAGCAGTCCCGGCCAGCTGGCCGGACGCCTGGGTGAGGACCTGGCCGACGCACACCTGCGTCGGCTGGGTTGGCAGGTGGTGCAGCGCAACTGGCGCTGCCCCTCGGGTGAGATCGACATCATCGCCAGGGAGCCGCTGGGTGGCGGCAGGCAGGCGCTGGTCTTCGTCGAGGTCAAGTACCGCTCCGGGACCGGCTACGGCGACCCGCTGGAGGCCATCACCCGCGCCAAGGTGGCCAAGCTCGTCGACCTGGCACACCTGTGGATCCGGGAGAACCGTGCCGGCGGGGGCCTGCCCGGGATGCACGGCATCCGCATCGACGCCGTGGGGGTGCTGAGGCAGCCCGACGGGAGCCATCGCATCAGCCATGTGCGGGGGATCACCCGATGAGCGCCGCATCGGCCTGGTCGGTGGCCCTGGTGGGCATGGAAGGAACCATGGTGGAGGTGGAGGCCGCCATCGGCGGTGGTCTGCCACGAACGGTCCTGGTGGGGCTGCCAGACACGGCGCTCTACGAGGCCCGGGACCGCTGCCACGCGGCGGTGGGCAGCACGAAGCTGTCGTGGCCGTCGCAGCAGGTCACGATCAACCTCACACCTGCGAGCCTGCCCAAGGCCGGATCGCACTATGACCTCGCGATCGTCGCGGCGGTGCTGGCAGCGGCCGGAACTGCCCCGAGGGGCCTGGCAGCACACACGGTGATGATGGGCGAGCTGGGGCTCGACGCACGCGTGCGTCCGGTGCGCGGCATTCTGCCGGGGCTGCTCGCGGCACGTGCGGCTGGCTTCTCGCGGGCGATCGTCCCGGTCAGCCAGCTGGGGGAGGCGCGCCTGGTGGAGGGCATGACCATCTGGGGCGTGGAGAGCCTGCCCGAGCTGCTGGAGGTGCTCGACGGCCGTCCGGTGCTGCACCGTGCCTGCGAGGCGCCGGAGCCAGACTCCCAGGCCAACCCAGCGGGCGTACCGGACATGGTCGATGTGGTGGGCCAGGAGGAGGCGCGCCATGCCGTGGAGGTGGCGGCAGCCGGGCGGCACCACCTCCACCTCACCGGTCCGCCGGGGGTGGGCAAGACGATGCTGGCAGAGCGGCTGCCCGGGCTGCTGCCCCCTCTGAGCGATGAGGAGTCGCTGGAGGTCTCGGCGATCCATTCCCTTGCCGGTCGGCAGTTGAACTCTGGACTGGTGCGCATTCCGCCGCTCGCGGCACCGCACCGCACGTCAAGCCTCGCCTCGATGATCGGCTCCGGTACCCGGGTGCCTCGGCCGGGGTCGATCTCGCTGGCCCATCGCGGCGTGCTCTTCCTCGACGAGGCCCCCGAGTTCGGGGCCAACATCCTCGATGCCTTGCGCACACCCCTGGAATCGGGGCGCGTGACGATCGGGCGGGCACAGGTCCAGGCGCGTTTCCCGGCCCGCTTCCAGCTGGTACTGGCCTCCAATCCGTGCCCCTGCGGAAACCATGGCCTGGCGGGAGCCATCTGTCGGTGCGCACCGATGGCCGTGCGCCGCTATGCCGATCGCCTGAGCGGACCGGTGCTCGACCGCATCGACGTCCAACAGACCCTGGTCCCGGTCCGCAAGGCCTACCTGCGCAGTGCCGAGGCGCGCGGGGAGACGACGGCCGTGATCGCCGAACGGGTCGCCGAGGCACGGGAGCGCCAGGCCCGCAGGCTCAAGGGAACCCCGTGGCGCACCAATGGCGAGGTGCCCGGTGCCTGGTTGCGCACCCACCTGGCGCCGCGGCATGGGCTCGACCTGGTGGACAGGGCACTGGTGAGTGGACAGCTCAGCGCCCGGGGAGCAGACAAGGTGGTCCGTGTCGCCTGGACACTTGCAGACCTGGAAGGGCATGACGCGGTCGGGACCGACGACATCGCAGTGGCACTGGCCCTGCGTGGGGGAAGGACACAGGCAGCATGAGCACGACGAATCCCGAGACCGCAGCAGCACCGCGATGGGACGCCGAACGGATCGCCCGTGCCTGCCTCACGGCTGTCTGTGAGGCAGGCAGCCCAGGCCTGGCCCCCCGGGTGGCCGAGGTGGGGGCCGAGGAGGTCTGGAGGACCCTGCTCCACTCGACCAGCGACGGGCGCTGGCCGCGTCGCGCGCGCGAACTGGATGTCCAGGCGCTGTTGGACACGGCCGAGCGGCACGGGGTCAGCTTCCTGACCCCCGGAGATGACGAGTGGCCCGGGCAGGTGGGCGTGCTCGACCAGGTGCAGGTGGCGGGACTCGGTGGTTCCCCCGTGGGCCTGTGGGTCCGGGGCCCGGGCCGGCTGGGGTCCTGTTGCCAACGGTCGGTGGCCGTCGTGGGTTCGCGCGCCAGCACCGCCTACGGTGAGCAGGTCGCCGCCGAGCTCTCGGCAGACCTTGCCAGTGGCCCGCAGCCGTGGACGGTCATCTCCGGAGGGGCCTATGGGATCGACCGTGCCGCGCACCGCGGCGCGGCGGGGGCGGGTGGCCCCACCGTCGCGGTGCTGGCCAGTGGGCTCGACCTGCCCTATCCGCGGGGGAACCATGCCCTGTTCGAGATGCTCGCCAGGGACCACCTCCTGGTCAGCGAGGTGCCGTGTGGAATGCACCCGACCAGGGTGGGCTTCCTCAGCCGCAACCGGCTGGTCGCCGCCCTGTCGACGGGGACAGTCGTCGTGGAGGGAGCAGCCCGCTCGGGGGCGAACAACACCGCCACCTGGGCCAGCGAGTGCTCCCGGGTCCTGATGGCCGTGCCGGGGCCCGTGCATTCCTCGATGAGCACCACCCCACACCGGCTGATCCGTGACCATCGCGCGGCACTGGTCTGCACATCGCAGGAGGTCCGGGCCCTGGTGGAGCCACTGTCGACGGCACCGGTGCTGCCGATCGGTGGGGGGCCGCGGCTGCTCGACCAGGTGGATCCCGACCTGGTGGCACTGCGAGAGGCACTGCCCGGCAGGGGAGGGATCGGTGCGGCGGTGGTGGCCCGCGAGGCGGGGGTCTCCCTGCGGCGGGCTCTGGCAGGCTTGGCTCGACTGGAACAGATGGGTCTCGTGGCCTGCGATGCGGCGGGGGAGTGGAGCATCAGTGCCCCCCGGCCACTGCGTTGAGGCAGCCGCGCCCCGCCCCGACCGCAGGAGGTCCCGTGCAGCTCTACTCCCGACCTGGCTGGCGCATGATGCGCCAAGTCACCTCCGACCTGTTCGTCCTGGCCTGGGCGGTGGGGTGGTGGCAGGTCTCGCACTGGCTCGGAGCCCTGGTGGACCGTCTTGCGGTGCCGGCCCAGCGGACCGGGGACGCTGCCCGGCAGATGTCCGACGAGATGGGTGTGGCACGAGACCGGTTGGACGGGATGGCCGTGGTGGGGGACCAGCTCGCCGAACCCTTCGGTCGCCTCGCCGACGGGCTCGGCCAGATCACTGCCCAGTCACAGCAGCAGGTGGAACTGGTGCACCAGCTGGCCACGGGCACCACGGTGGTCACCTTCCTGGTGCCGGTGCTGACCTTGGTGGCCTGGTGGCTGCCGCGACGGTTGCGCTTCATCCGCCAGGCCACCGCAGCCCGCCGCTTCGTTGACGCGGACGCCGACCTGGAGCTCTTCGCCCTGCGGGCCATGGCCAACCTGCCCATGCACGAACTGGCGCGCATCACCGACGACCCGGTGGGGGCTTGGCGCGCTGGCGACCGTGAGGTCGTGCACCGGCTTGCGGCCCTGGAACTGCGACGCACCGGGCTGGACATGCCAGTCCCGGTGCGTCGGCAGGGGGCCGTCAGGGCCGGATCCTGAGGATCCTGCTGGGTGGATCAGCCTCAGGCAAGCTGGCCCAGACCGGAGACCTCGTCGAGCATGGGGACGTCTCGTGCCCACGAGCCCGTCTGGTTTCGGTAGGCGCGCAGGGGGCCGGTGGCACGGGAGCCGGTCAGGTCCCAGCGGCCATCGCCGTCGAGGTCGCCGATCGAGCGCACCCGGGTGTAGCCCGACCAGGCGCGGCCCACCTGACGGTAGCCGTGGACACCGCCGGAGGTGGTGCCGAAATAGTTGAGCAGGGCCCCGTCCTTGGTGACGGCGAGCAGGTCAACAACTCCCTTGTTGCGGAAGTCACCGACGCTGGCCAGCCGGATCACCCCTCCCCAGTTCCTCCCGATCTGCTCGGTGGACACGAGGCTCAGGTCGCGGCCCAGGCTATAGCGGTGCAGACCTTGTTGGCCCGAGATGCCGACGATTTCGGGAAGACCGTCGCCGGTCATGTCCGGCACGACGTTGATCGCCCTCATCGCCGACCAACCGCGACCGATCCGGCGGGGCAAGTCGAACTGGCCGGCGCCACGCCCGTTCCAGGCCCACAAGGTCCCGTCACCACGGCGGGCCACGAGCTCGGTGTGACCGTCTCCGTCAACATCGGGCATCTGCGAGACCCAGGTGAAGGGACCGCCGGTCAGGCGCGAACCCTTCACGGCCGCACCCGAACGCATCCCCGCCCCGGTCGGCCACCAGGTGATGGTTCCGTCGGCGGCCACCGACAGCAGGTCGGCGCGGCCGTCGCCGTCCAGGTCACCCTGCCGGCCGGAGCCCTTGACCGGGGTGCCCATCTGGGCACCAGCGGTCTGGACGACGATCCGGCCGCCCACCAGCGAGATGGTGCCGCGCTCGAAGCGCACCAAGCGGTCACCTGCCGCAGCACCGGCCGTCTCGTCGGCCACCGGCCAGCCGAGCTGGGTGAAGGCGTTGTTGCTGCGGTAGTACCAGTCGATGTCCTTGCCCATCCAGAAGGTGCGTCCAGCACTGGTCTGGTAGATGCCGCCCTCGGCGAAGGAGGTGGTCCGCCCGCCATTGAAGTCCCGCTCGAGCACGCGGGGAGAACCCAGCATGCCCGAGTCGCCGCCCAGGGCGGTCCAGCGCCGCTGGATCGGGGTCTGCCAGTTGCCCATCCTGGTGGCCACCTGCTGGCGCAGCGTCGGCATGTAGGCGGTGATGTTGGTGCCGGGGCAGGAGGTGGCCATCACGTCGCCATGGCGGGTGATCCGGTCGATGTACTTGCCGGCCAAGGTGAGCTTGGACAACGGGTCGCGGTAGTTGCCGGCGAGCTTCCAGGCGATCACGTCGGCCATCGAGGCCATGGCCGCGTCGGACTGGCGGGCCGTCGAGGAATTCATCATCACGCTCACGCCGACGGTGTCGGTGTTCCAATAGGTCGCGTGTGCCCCGTGCACGGGATTCTCGATCCCGCCGTGACGCCCCTCGTAGATGGTGCCGAAGCGGTCCACGAGGAAGTTGTAGCCGACATCGCACCAGCCCAGTGACTTCACGTGGTAGGCGTAGATGCCACGCACCACCGAGGCGGCCTCGGCCTGGCTGTAGTAGTTGGTGCCCGCGGTGTGGTGCACGACCGCGGCCTTGATGGTCGTGTCGAGGTTGGCGGGCACGCAGCTGGAGCCGTTGATCTTCAGCCAGGACTCGTCGGCGCCCCATGCGGCGCGGCTGACGATGGCCGGCTGGGCGGCCGAGCTGGTGCTGGCCTGCGCCCTGACGCGCTGCTGGGCGGCGGAGCTGACGATCTCGGCATCGCCCTGGGCCGTGCCGGAGTCGATCACCGAGACCTTGGGGTCCTTCACGGTGGCAGTGGACGAGGAGCTGGCCAGCAGCCTGGCTTCCACGGCCGTGCCCTCGCCGAGGAAGATCGGATCGCTTCCCTTGATTGCCCCCGCCTCCTGTGCGCCGGGCTCGACCTCGGTCGACTGCCATGGCTGCCAGCCCTCCGCGGTGCGTACACGCACCTGGAAGAGTGATTCTCCGGTGGCGGAGCTCCAGGTCAGGGCGGCCATTGACAGGGGACGCTCGGTGACGGGAAGGGTGGCGAGCACCTTCATCGGGGTGCCGTCGACCTCGACCGTTGTGGATGCGGGGCGCATGGCCACTAGGTCAGCGGTGGGCTCCTCGGGGTCGACAGGGGCTTGCGGGGCGACAGGGGCTTGCGGGGCGACAGGGGCTTGCGGGGCGACAGGGGCCTGCGGGGCGGCGGGTGCGCCTTGGGCCGTGGGGGCGCCAAGGAAGCTGCCGACCAGGGCCGCTGTGGCCAGGCCGACGGCCAGGGACCGACGGTGGTGCGGCTTGCTGGGGTGTGGGGACCTGTTGGGATGCACGGGGGACCTCCGGCTAGGGGAATCGATCGGTGCGCCAGGATCCCCCCGACGGCCCCCGGCCCGGTTCCTTGCACGATCAGACAGTCAACCCTGCGGGCGTCAAGACGCAAAATTCGGCACCGTGGACCGGTCAAGTGCAGGATGAGGCTTGGCTGGGGTTCCACCGCGCCCCATGACGGAAGCAGGAGGTCTCGTGTCAATCATCGAGGACGTGGTCTGGGCCGATGTACGGCGAGAGGGCGACGGCCTGCTGGTCGTCGCCGGCGAGCTCGAGGGTGACGACGTGGTCGTCTGGCGCTGGCAGGGCGACCTGCTCGACTCCGAGGTGGCGGCCCGCCGGCTGCTCGCGACTGCCGGCATCTCCCAACAGGAGATGCTGGGCCATGGCCCGGGATGGATGGTGCTCGAAGCGCTGGGGGAGGGGCTGTGGCGAACGGTCCACTCCAGCGACCTGGACCATCCCGAGCTGTGGCGCAGACTGGGGCGGTGGATCGCGGCCGCCCACCGGGTGCCGGCCGAAGGTCTGGGCCCCGACCCGCTGTGGTCCCTGCTCGACGCGCCCCTGCTGGGGCTGGTGGCCCAGGCCATCGGCTCGCTCGGGGGCCTGACGGCGAGGGTCACCGCCTGGCAGGACGAGCTGGCGCGCCTTCCCCAGGTGGTCTGCCTGGGGGGCCTCGACGAAGAGCGAATCGAAGTGGTGGGGCAAGTGGTCGACGCCCGCCCCGGTGACCTCTCGCGCTGCCATCGCGGGGCCGCGGTGCAGGACCTGGTGGTGCTGGAGCGCCAGCTCAGCCCAGGGCAGTGGCAGCTGTTGGCCGCCGGCCACGGGTTGGATGGCTTCGACGATCCACAGGAACAGCCAGGCTGGCGGGCGGCGGCCGGGCTGGTGTGCGTGCTCGACCTTGCCGCGGCCGTGCTGTCCGGCAAGGACCCGGCCCCCGCGCTGAACCGCCTGGACGGGCTGGTTCACGGCAGCTGAGACCGTCCCACCCCGGACCGGATCTCAGCCCAGCAGGCTGTCCAGGTGTTCGTGCAGCAGCCATTCGCGCTCCCAGCCCGGCCAGCTGGCTCCCAGCCGCACTCGCTGCGCCAGCGACTCGGGGGGCCTCAGTCCCTTGGCCCCCAGCAAGGCCGCGGTGACGGCGGCGGTGGTGTCGGAGTCGTCGCCGGCCATCACGACGGGGACGATGCCCTCCTGCCAGGACTCGGCGGCACCGAATCGCAGGGCCTGTTGCAGGGTGTGCACCACATAGCCGCTCTGCGGTCCGGGTGCACCGGCCATCCCGGCCATCGTGGCCTGGCCGATGGCGGCGAAGGCCGGGCCCGGGGTGCGGTAGCCGTCAACCAGCGGCGCGGGGACCGTGCCGGTCGCCTCGACCAGGGCTGCGACGTCGGCCCGACGGACCGCCTCGAGTGCGGCGGTCACGGCCACCGGGTAGTCCTCACCCTCGGCGAGCCGGTCCATCGTGGACACCAGCACCAGGCTCGCCAGGACGCAGCGCGGGTCCACGTGGGTGGTCGTGGTGTCGGCCACCGCCCGGGCCAGCAGGTCCTCGCCCCGCGCCCCGGTGAGGAAGCAGGCCGCCACGCGCATCAGGCCGCCATTGCCGGCCGAGTCACGTCCGGAGGCCTCCCACGCCTCGAAGGCCGAGGAGTCCAGCGCCTGGCGGGTCAGGTTCCCGACATCGGCGGGGCCAGTGGCCAGCCACTGCCGGTAGCCGGCGCCGGGATCGTCGGGCCGCAACAGGTGGGCCACCACCATCTGGCTGTCGTCGGTGGCCTCGCCGGGCGCGAAGCCGAAGGGGCTGCCGGGCTGGAAGTCATCGAAGTCGGCGGGTGTCCACTGCTGGGCGACCTCCGCGGCCGACCTGAACTCGGTGGCGGCGCCCAGTGCGTCGGCGCAAGCGATACCAAGCAGTGTCTGGCGGTGCAGCTCCCGTGGTTCGCTGGGCGGGGTGGGGGTGTCCATGGCGGATCCTTCCGGCGGCGGGCCACCAGTCTTGCAGCCACGCGAGGACCACGGCGGGAAGGGCTGTTGCGTGGACGACAGATGGCCCCGATCGAAGCGATCTCGATCAGGGCCATCTGCGACTGTGTCCGGAAGAGGACTTGAACCTCCACGCCCTATAACGGGCACTAGCACCTCAAGCTAGCGCGTCTACCATTCCGCCACCCGGACAGGTGTCGTCACCGTCACCGGCAACGCGAAGGAACACTAGCAGGCATTTCGTCACCGCGCACTTCGGACGCCGCGACGCCGCCCCCGCCGAGCGCCGCAGGCGCCTTGCGCGCCGGTGGCAGGATGGTGTGGAAGAGCCCGGCAGACGGCCGGGTGCAGCCAGGAGGGGAGTCAGGATGGCCAGCACACCGATCGGCTACGTGCCTGCCCGCAGCGTGGCCATCGAGACCATCGACGGCCGAGACTTCGAGGTGCAGCAGGTGAGCCTGCCGCACACCGTCAATCGCCACCAGGTCCGCAAGCTGCTCACCGAGGAGGCGGAGTACGGCCACTGGGAGCTGCACCGGCTGCGTCGCTACCGGGACGGCTCGACGCGTGCCTGGCTGCGACGCAAGGTGATCAAGGTGCGCTCCACCCTCGGGGCTGCCTGAGCAGGCGACGCAACCTGCGCCACGGGGTAGCCGTCAGTCGGCCACCGCCTCGCGCAGCTGGTTCGTGCCGCCGGTCACGTCGTCCAGGGCCTTGACGATCGGGGCCGGCAGGCTCGCCTGGTCCAGGCCGAGCAGCTCGGAGAGCTGTTCCGGGGTCCGGGCGCCGAGCAGGGGAGCGGTGACCACGGGCGCATCGCGGACCCACAGCAGCGCCACCTGCGCGGGGGTCATGTCGAGTCCATCGGCGGCTCGGCAGACCGCGTCGGTGATGGCGCGCGACTTGCTCTCCAGGTAGGGCTCCACGAACCAGCCGAAGTGCTCGCTGGCGCCGCGCGATCCCTGCGGGGTGCTGGTGCGGTACTTGCCGCTCAGGACGCCCCGGCCCAGCGGCGACCAGGGAAAGAGCCCCATGCCGTGGGCGCGCAGCGCAGGCAACACCTCCAGCTCGGCGCGGCGTGCCAGCAGCGAGTACTCCACCTGCCCGCTGACCAGCGGGGTTCGGGTGGGCACGGCCTGCTGCCAGGTGGCGGCACGGGCGGTCTGCCAGCCGATGTAGTTGCTGATCCCCGCATAGCGGGCCATGCCTTGGCTCACCGCATGGTCGAGCGCCGCAAGCGTCTCCTCCAGCGGCGCATCACCCCAGGCGTGCACCTGCCACAGGTCGACGTGGTCGGTGTGCAGCCGGCGCAGCGAGGCTGCCAGGTCGTCCAGCAGGGCTCCCCGGGAGGTGTCGATCAGCCGGCGGCCGTTGCGGATCCCGAAGCCGCCCTTGGTGGCGATCACCAGGTCCTCGCGGCGCAGGTCGGTGTGGGTGAGCTTGCCCAGGATCTTCTCCGCCACGCCGTGGCCGTAGGCCGGCGCGGTGTCCACCAGGGTGCCCCCGGCATCGACGAAGGTGCGCAGCATCGCCCGGGCATCCGCGGCGGAGGTGTCGCCACCCCAGGTCATGGTCCCCAGCCCCAGACGGGAGACGACCAGTCCACTGTGGCCCACGCGACGTGTCTGCATGGCCCCGACCCTAGCGAAAGCAGACCCATGGGTGTCTGGTGCGCCCCGTATCCTCAGTGTCATGCCCATCGTCCTGCTCCTTCGCCACGGCCGCAGCACCTCCAACGCCGCCGGCACGCTGGCCGGACGCACCCTCGGCATCCACCTCGACGAGACCGGGCGCTCCCAGGCGATGGCTGCGGGGGAGCGGCTGCGTGGCTGCCGTCTGGACCTTGCCGTCTGCTCGCCGATGGAGCGCTGCCGCGAGACCCTCGATCTGGTGCTGGACAGCGCGGCGCTGGAGGTCCCGCGCGAGGTCGACGAGCAGGTCACCGAGTGCGACTACGGGCAGTGGAGCGGCCGCACCCTGTCGGAGCTGGCCAAGGAGCCGCTGTGGCAGCAGGTGCAGCAGACGCCCTCGAGGGTCACCTTCCCCGATGGCGAGTCGATGCAGCAGATGGCGCGGCGCATGGTCGATGCGGTCACCCGCACCAATGCCCGCGTCGCCGAAGAGGTCACCGCCAAGGCTTCTTCCGAGGCGGGCGAGGGGGTGTGGATGCTGGTCAGCCACGGCGACCCGATCAAGGCAGTCCTCTCCCATGCCCTGGGACAGTCGCTGGACGACTTCCAGCGGATCGTCGTGGACCCGGCCTCGGTGAGCATCGTGCGCTGGCCCGCCCGCGGGGACCAGGTCCCGCCGATGGTGCTGGCGATGAACACCACCGCCGGTGCGCTGACCTCCCGCCTGGGTGGGCAGGATCCACAGCTGGGCGGAGGCCTGGGCAGCCAAGGCTGAGCCCCGGACGCAGCGGCCCCGGCGCCATCGGGGGAACACATAGGCTGGAGGCATGTCGCGAATCCAGCATCGTTTCGAGTTCCCCGATCGTTTCGTGGCGGGAACCGTGGGCGAACCCGGCCAGCGCACCTTCTTCGTCCAGGCCCGAAAGGACGCCCAGCTGGTGGCGGTGGTCTGCGAGAAGCAGCAGGTGGAGGTGCTCGCCGACCACCTGGAGCGGATCCTCGACGAACTCACCTCCCTCGTGGAGGGCTCCCTGGTGGTGCCTCCCTCCCGACGCGTCGCCCTCGACCTGGAGCCGCTGGACGCGCCGCTGAGCGAGGACTTCCGGGTGGGCACCATGACCCTGGCCTGGGACGAGCGCCTGCAGGCGATCCAGGTGGAGCTGTTCAGCGTCGAGCAGGACGAGTCTGGCCTGGACCTGCCCGCCGACGACCTCCCGGGCGGCATGGAGTCCTTCGACGGCCTCGACGAGGTGCTGGCCGCCGCGGAGAGCCTGTCGGTGGCGATCACCCTGGACCAGGCGCGCGACTTCACCGCGCGGGCCCGCGGCCTCGTGCACGCCGGACGCCCCGCCTGCCCGCTGTGCGGACAGCCGGTCGACGCCAGCGGCCACATCTGCCCGCGCGCCAACGGCTACCGGCGCCCCCTGTTCGCCTGATGGAGCTCGTCGGCCGCCTGGTCCAGGCCTCCAATGCCACCTTCCTGGCCGAGCTCGACGGTCAGCGCGTGGTCTACAAGCCCACTGCTGGGGAGGCGCCGCTGCGCGACTTCCCCGACCACACGCTGGGCCGTCGCGAGGTGGCCGCGCACGAGTTGAGCAGTGCGCTGGGCCTCAACGTGGTGCCGCGCACCTGGTGGGTCGAGGACGCGCCCCTGGGGCCGGGCTCGGTGCAGGAATGGGTCGAGGCGCCCGAGCAGGGGCTGGTGGAGCTGTGCCTGCTCGAAGAGGTGGAGGAGGACTGGTTCGCCCTCGTGGTGGGCCTGGACGACCAGGACCGTGAGATCGCGCTGGCCCACGCCGACCACCCTGGGCTTCGTCGACTGGCCTTGTTCGACCTGGTTGCCAACAATGCCGACCGCAAGATCGGCCACCTCCTGGTGCCCGGGGGCGCCGATGGGCGTGTCCTGGGCGTGGACCATGGCCTCACCTTCCACCCTCTCGACAAGCTGCGCACCGTGCTGTGGGGCTGGTCCGGCGACGGCTTCACCGCCGAGGAGTTTGCCGTGCTGTCGGACGTGGCGGTCGCCGCCGAGCAGGCGCTGGCCGACTGGCTGCGCCCCGTCGAGGTGGAGGCCGTGGTGCAGCGCAGCGAGGCACTGCTGGAGCGGGGCAGCTGGCCCGAACTGCCGAATGACCGCTACCCGATCCCGTGGCCGGTCCACTGAGCACCCGTGCTGCCACAGGGGTGCGGACGTGTCCGTGCCGGGCTCGTCGGCGGGCGCGGCTTGGACGCAGCCGATAGCGTGGTGTCCATGAAGGCATGGCAGGCACCCAGGATTCCGCAGTCCGTCGTCGAGACGCCCCAGGCGCCCGCCCGGGTCAGGGTGCACGACACATCACGCTCACAGCTGGTCGAGGTCGGGCCCGAGCAGGGCACCGCGCGCTTCTACGTGTGCGGCATCACGCCCTATGACGCCACCCACCTGGGACATGCCAACACCTACGTGGCCTTCGACCTGCTCAACCGCACCTGGCGCGACCTGGGGCTGGAGGTCGTCTACGCCCAGAACGTGACCGATGTCGACGACCCCCTCCTGGAGCGGGCCGCCCAGACCGGCCAGGACTGGACCGAGCTCGCGCTGGACCAGACGCAGCTCTTCCGCACCGACATGGAGGCCCTGCGCGTCCTGCCGCCCGACCACTATGTCGGCGCCGTGGAGTCCATCCCCGAGGTCGTGGCGCTGCTCGAGCGGCTGAGTCCGACCGGTCTGGTCTACCAGGTGCATGATCCCGAGCACCCGGACTGGTACTTCGCCTGCTCCGAGGGTGAGGCCTTCGGGACGGTCGCGGGCCTGCCAGAGGACCAGATGGTGAGCCGCTTCTCCCAGATGGGTGGCGATCCCGAGCGTCCCGGCAAGCGACACCCGCTGGATTGCCTGGTCTGGCGCATGGCACGGGAGGGGGAGCCGTCCTGGGAGTCCTCGCTGGGCCGTGGCCGTCCCGGCTGGCACATCGAGTGCACGGCGATCGCGCTGGAGCACCTGGGGGCCCACTTCGACGTGCAGGGCGGCGGCTCAGACCTGGCCTTCCCGCACCACGAGATGTGTGCGGTGGAGGGGACCTCGGCGACCGGCGAGCCCTTCGCCAGTGCCTATGTCCACTCCGGCATGGTCGCCCTCGACGGCGAGAAGATGAGCAAGTCCAAGGGCAATCTCGAGCTGGTCAGCCGACTGCGCCAGCAGGGACGCGACCCGATGGCGATCCGCCTGGCCCTGCTGGACCACCACTACCGCAGCGACTGGGAGTGGACGGCCGGTGACATCGAGCGTGCCGAGCAGCGACTGGCGCGCTGGCGCGAGGCCGTCGAGGCGGGCGCCCTGGGTGATGTCGTCGAGCTGGCGACCCGGGTGCGCACCGCATTGCGCACCGACCTGGACGCCCCGGCCGCCGTCGCCGCCGTGGACGCCTGGCTCGGTGCAGCCGGCGCGACGAACGCCACCGACGACGACCGCGCGGCCGTGCGCGAGCTGCTCGACTGCACACTGGGCATCCTGCTCTGATCACTGTCCATGGCGGCCGCAGCGCCCTGCGCTCCGCCGGGTGCCCGTTAGGCTGGTGCGTGTGAGCAAGTCATTCGAGGACCTCTTCGCCCAGCTGACCGAGACCGCACGCACCCGCCCGGAGGGGTCGGGCACCGTCGAGCGGCTTGATGCCGGCGTCCACGAGATCGGCAAGAAGATCGTCGAGGAGGCGGCCGAGGTGTGGATGGCCTCCGAGTTCCAGTCCCGCGAGGAGGCGGCCGAGGAGATGAGCCAGCTCATATACCACGTGCAGGTCATGATGATCGCGCTCGGGCTGGAGCTCGAGGACGTCTACCGCCACCTGTGATCCGAGGTCGCACATCCCACGCACATCACACCCCAAGGAGAAGAGCATGAGCGAGGACCAGCTGCTGCGCATCGCGGTGCCCAACAAGGGCTCGCTGTCCGAGTCCGCGGCCCACATGCTGCGCGAGGCGGGTTATCGCCAGCGCATCGACTCGAAGGAACTGGTTCTCGTGGATGACGAGAACCACGTCGAGTTCTACTACCTGCGTCCGCGCGACATCGCCGTCTACGTGGGCGAGGGCACCCTCGACGTCGGGGTGACGGGCCGTGACATGCTGCTCGACTCGGGTGCCGATGCCGACGAGGTGATGGCGCTGGGATTCGGCCGTTCCCGTTTCCGTTTCGCCGCGCCGGGCGGTTCGGTGATGAAGCTGGAGGAGCTGGAGGGGCGGCGGATCGCGACCTCCTATCCAGGTCTGCTCGAGGCCTACCTGGGCCGGAAGGGCATCAGTGCCCGGATGATCAAGCTGGACGGGGCCGTCGAGTCCGCGATCCGTCTGGGGGTGGCTGATGCCATCGCCGATGTGGTGGAGACCGGAACCACGCTGCGCAAGGCGGGCCTGGAGCTCTTCGGTGACCCGATCTGCCACTCCGAGGCCATCCTGGTGCAGCGCCGGGGAGAGGTTCCCGAGGCGGCCCTGGACCTGCTCAAGCGTCGACTGTCCGGTGTGCTGGTGGCCCGCAACTACGTGATGCTTGACTACGACGTCTCCGCGGACAACCTCGACACGGCCACGGAGATCACCCCGGGCCTGGAGGGCCCGACGGTCTCGAGCCTCGCCAAGGAGAACTGGTTCGCCGTGCGGGCCATGGTTCCCCGCAAGGACGCCCAGCGGATGATGGATGACCTGTGGACGGCAGGGGCCCGGGCCATCCTGCTCACCGACATCGCGGCCTGTCGGCTGTGAGCGGCGACCAGACCCAGCGGGGCGGCGAGGTCGACAAGTTCCACTCCCGTCCGGCTTTGATGATGGGCGTGGCGATGTCCGCGATCCTGTGTGCCTTCGCCGCGGCGCTGTGGTTCGCGCTGGGAGACGAGCTGCGCGCCCTGTTCACCTGGCCCCAGACGGTCACGCTGCTGGTCTTCCTCGGTATCGGGGTCGCCATGATGACCGGGCTGGGACTGAGCAACCTGCAGGTCTCACGCGAGGGCATCCGGGTGCGCAATGTCTTCTTCACCCGCACCGTGGACTGGTCGCAGCTGCGGGGTATTCGCTTCGGCGAGCACGACCCGTGGGCCTACCTGGTGCTCAATCCGACCCCCGAGCACCCCGAGGGCCGCGAACTGATGGTGCTGGCCATCCAGCGCGCCGAGGGCCGTGGTGCCCAGGCCAGGCTGGAGGAGCTCGTCGCGTCGATCGGCCGGCACCGTCCGGCTGTGCAAGAGTGAGAACCATGCCTTCCATGCCTGTCCTGGTGCTCGTCGCCACCATCATCTGCTGCCTTCTCGTCCTGCTGTGGACCTTCCTACGGTGGTCCATGGGGCAGGGCGCGCGCGTGCTGCTGCGCGGGATCGGCGCGATCCTGGTCCTGGTCGGTCTCCACCTGGCCGGCATCATGCAGCTGGCCGGCCACGGGGTCCGTTCCCTGGTCGAGTGGTTCGAGCGCTCCACCCCGCTCGGCACCAGCTCCCTGGTCGGCCTGGGCATCGCTGGCACCGGCCTGCTCTTCTGGCTGGTCGGGACCCGGATGACGTTGCGAGACCGTGACCAGGCGCGCACGGCGCGCCAGGCCCGCAAGGGCGTCCAGCCGGCAGGCGTGGGGGCCAAGGGCGCAGGGGCAACGGCCGATCCCGTGGCGCAGCCCGCCGCGGTCCGTCCGGCTCCGCGCACGGGCCAGCCCGTGCAGCAGACCAGCGACGAGGACGCCGAGATCGAGGCGATCCTCAAGAGCAGGGGCATCGAGTGAGCCGGCCTGATGTGGCCCACGGCCAGCGGCTGGCCCAGCCCAGCGCGGCCTTCGCCGGCGACCACGGGGAGGCCGACCCCCAGGTCCGCGAGGCCATCGCCGCTGCCACGGACCAGACGGGTTACCTGCGGGCCATCGTCGCCCTGTGCACCTCACGGCTGCTGATGCCCATCGTCGCCAGTGGCGAGGACCACATGGACGGCCCTCGTCCTGGTCGCCACGCCGAGATGGCTGCCGTCACCGTGACCAGCGCCACGGGGGAGCGGGCACTGCTGGCCTTCACCGGCATCGACTCGCTCCAGTCCTGGAAGCCGCAGGCACGTCCAGTGCCGTGCACCCTGGACGACCTCGCCGCCACCGTCACCGAGGCCGGCGCCAGCCACCTGCTGGTGGACGCCACTGGTCCGGTGCCCTTCGAGATCACCCCGGAGCTGGTCGCGGAGCTCTCCCAGGGCCGACGCCTGGTGGAGGTGGAGCCCGGCCAGTTCGGCTGGATGTTCCTGCAGGAGGATGGCCGCCAGGCGTGATCCCCGTGCGGATGGCAACCTGAGCCCGTGGATTTCGTCTGAGCCCGTGGATTTCGTCTGGGCCCACAGGTTCGCTATCATGGTGGGGATTGATCGCGCCTTGCGCGCAGATCGTGCAAAGTGGGGGCCTGACCTCCCACCTGAACGGCTTCCGGTCGTCAGGTCGGTAGAAGTACCGGATGGTGCCAGCTCGACTGGTCTTCCTGTCTGGTCGTCAGGCTTTCGCGTGCGCGAAAGCCTTTTTCGCGTTCGCGGGTGCTCCTGCACGCTGCGCTCCGGGACGGTCACAGGAACTCACACCTTGGAGGACACATCAGCAACGAACCTCGCATTAATGAGCGGATCCGCGTCCCGGAGGTCCGCCTGGTCGGGCCTGCCGGCGAGCAGGTGGGCATCGTCAAGATCGACCAGGCACTGCAGCTTGCTCGTGAGGGTGACCTGGATCTGGTCGAGGTCGCTCCGATGGCGCGGCCGCCGGTCGCCAAGCTCATGGACTACGGCAAGTTCAAGTACGAGAACGCCCAGAAGGCTCGCGAGTCGCGTCGCAACCAGACGAACACCATCATCAAGGAGATGAAGCTTCGTCCCAAGATCGACGGCCACGACTACGAGACGAAGAAGGGCCATGTCGTGCGCTTCCTCAAGGGCGGCGACAAGGTCAAGATCACCATCATGTTCCGCGGACGCGAGCAGTCGCGTCCCGAGCTGGGCTTCAACCTGCTCAAGCGGCTTGCCGAGGACGTGCAGGAGTTCGGCTTCATCGAGTCGGCCCCCAAGCAGGACGGCCGCAACATGCTGATGGTGCTGGGCCCGACCAAGAAGAAGACCGAGGCGCGCGAGGAGAGCAAGGTCGACCGCGACAAGCGGATGGCCGATCGTGCCGCCGCGCAGGAGGCCGACCGCGCCGCCGAGGCCGAGCTGCGTGCTCGCCACCAGGCCGAGACTGCGGCCAAGCCGCCGAAGCAGAAGAAGCGCGGCCCCGCCGACAACATGGATCCCGACATCGATCTGTGACAGACCACTGGGTTCGTCCCCGCGAGGACGCGTCCGCGCGAACCGGGCAACCGGTTCCCCCGCCGCAGCAGCCTGCGACGGGCCACCTGAAGAAGATGAATGGAGCGGCAACATGCCGAAGATGAAGACGCACTCCGGTGCCAAGAAGCGCGTGAAGGTCACGGGCAGCGGTAAGCTTTCGCACCGCCAGGCCGGCAAGCGCCACCTGAACGAGCACAAGCCGACCAGCCGTACCCGTCGTCTGTCCACGGACAAGCTGCTCGAGGGTGCCGATGCCGCCAAGATGCGCAAGCTCCTCGGCAAGATGAAGGGCCGTTGATCCACTGCTGGTCCATCCAGCACCCCCGGATCACTCCGGACCCCTCGCCGCAGGACGCGGCAGTACACGCACTTCGGCCTCGCCAGACACCAGTCGGCCGGCCGGCACACACAGCAAGGAGTAAGACATGGCACGCGTCAAGCGTTCTGTGAATGCGCACAAGAAGCGTCGCGAGATCCTCGAGCAGGCCTCGGGCTACCGCGGCCAGCGTTCGCGCCTCTACCGCAAGGCCAAGGAGCAGGTCCTCCACTCGATGACCTACTCCTACAATGATCGTCGCAAGAAGAAGGGCGACTTCCGTCAGCTCTGGATCCAGCGCATCAACGCTGCGGCCCGCGCCAACGGCATGACCTACAACCGTTTCATCAACGGTCTGAAGGTTGCCGGCATCGAGGTCGACCGCAAGATCATGGCCGACCTGGCCGTGAGTGATCCGCAGGCCTTTGCCGCGCTGGTCGAGGTCGCCAAGGCCAACCAGCCGCAGCAGACCGCCGCCTGAGCACGGCTTCCTACCCGCAGCCGGTCGTCGTCACGAACCTGTAGGGTTCTGGCATGACTTTCGACGAGCCGAGCGCACTGCCCCTGATCTCCAGGGCGCAGCAGCGCTCGGCTCGTCGTCTGTTGTCGCGCCGTGAGCGCGACGACCAGGGACTCTTCCTGGCCGAGGGCGCCCAGGCGGTGCGCGAGGCGCTGCGGCGCCCTGAGCTGGTGGAGGCCGTCATCGTCGACGATGCCGAGGTGCACGCCGAGCTGCTCGCCATGACCGACGAGAAGATCTGCTGGCGGGCCCACCCCGACGACATGGTCCAGCTGTCCGACACCGTCACCCCACAGGGCGTGGTGGCCATCTGCCGCCAGGAGCTCGCCCATCTGGACGAGATCATCGCCCCGAAGCTGGTGGTGGTCTGCGCCCAGGTGCGCGATCCCGGCAATGCGGGCACCGTGATCCGTTGTGCCGACGCCTTCGGCGCGGATGCGGTGGTCTTCACCAAGGGATCGGTGGAGGTCTTCAACCCCAAGACGGTGCGCGCGACCGTCGGCAGCCTCTTCCACCTGCCGATCATCGTTGGCGTCGAGATCGCCGATGCGGTCGCCTACCTCCACCAGCAGGGAATGCAGGTGCTGGCCGCCGACGGTGGGGGAGCCCACCTGGACGAGCTGGCCGAGGAGCTCTCACGCCCCACCGCCTGGATCATGGGCAATGAGGCCTGGGGACTGCCCGAACGCGAGCGCAGCCTGGCGGACAAGGTGGTTGGGGTGCCCATGTGGGGACAGGCCGAGAGCCTCAACCTGTCGACGGCGGCCGCAGTCTGCCTGTACGCCACCGCCTCGGCCCAGCGCCGCGTCCAGGGCTGAGTACCGGCCACCGGTTCTCCGGGGGCCACGAGGCGCGTGACTGGTAGGCTGGCGCCATGTTGGCGCGCCGATTTCTGAGCCCCCGGCCGGGTCATGGTCGTGGGGATGCTCGTCGGCGCACGCTCGCCAGCTGATCCAGATCGACGGTCGGGGGCCACACCCCGTACTCAGCGCGCACGAGCGCGCCCACCAGCGACAGGAAGGCAGCCCGATGAGTGGGCCCAATGACAATTACGACCCGGTGCAGGTGACCCCCTTGGGCGCCGAGCAGGTCGACGAGATGGTGCGAGCCGCCCTGGAGGCCGTCGAGAAGGCCACCAGCACCACCGAGCTCAAGCAGGCACGTCTCGACCACAACGGCGACCGGTCCCCGATCGCCCTGGCCAACCGCGAGATCGGCGCCCTGCCGCCGCAGGCCCGCAAGGAGGCCGGTGCCCGTGTGGGCAAGGCGCGTGGCCGGATCAACCAGGCGATCAGTGCCCGCCAGGAGGTGCTCGAGGCCGCCGAGCTGGAACAGCAGCTGGCCGACGAGACCGTCGACGTGACCCTGCCGGTCGCCCTGCACCCGCGTGGTGCACTCCACCCGGTCACCGCCCTGATGGACACCATGGCCGACGTCTTCCTCGCCATGGGCTGGGAGGTCGTCGAAGGCCCCGAGGCCGAGGCCGAGTGGTACAACTTCGACGCCCTCAACCTGCATCCGGAGCACCCGGCCCGCGCCCTGCAGGACACGCTGTGGCTCGACCCGGTCGAGAACGGTGTGCTGCTGCGCACCGCCACCAGCCCGGTGCAGATCCGCACACTGATGGAGCGCGAGCTGCCGATCCACGTGGTCAGCCCCGGCAAGGTCTTCCGCGCCGACGAGTACGACGCCACCCACCTGCCGGTCTTCCACCAGATCGAGGGCCTGTGTGTCGACAAGGGCATCTCCATGGCCCACCTCAAGGGCACCCTGGACCACTTCGCCAAGGCGATGTTCGGCGACGACATCCGTACCCGGATGCGCCCGCACTACTTCCCCTTCACCGAGCCCAGCGCCGAGGTCGACGTGGAGTGCTTCGTCTGCCGCGGCGAGAGCGTCGGCGACCCGTCGCGTCCCTGCCGCACCTGCCGTAGTGAGGGATGGATCGAGTGGGGCGGCTGCGGCGTGGTCAATCCGCGCGTGCTGGCTGCCTGCGGCATCGACACCGAGGTCTATTCCGGCTTTGCCTTCGGCATGGGCGTCGACCGTTCGGTGATGACCCGTAACCAGGCCCCCGACCTGCGTGACTTCGTCGAGGGCGACATCCGTTTCAGCCGTTCGCTTCTGGGAGGAGCACGATGAGGGCCCCCATGTCCTGGCTGCGCGAGCTGGTCGCGCTGCCCGAAGAACTCACCGCGGCCGAGCTGGCCGAGAGCTTCACCCGTGCCGGCCTGACCGTCGAGCGTGTCGAGACCGTCGGTGGCGAGGTCAGCGGCCCCGTGGTCGTCGGACGGGTCCTGTCGGCCCATCCCGAGCCGCAGAAGAACGGCAAGACCATCAACTGGTGCCGGGTCGACGTCGGCGACGAGCACAATGACCCCGCCGAGACCCTGGAGGACGGCACCGAGCTGCCGGCTGGTCGGGGGATCGTGTGCGGGGCGCACAACTTCGTCGAGGGTGATCTCGTCGTGGTGGCCCTGCCCGGGTCGGTTCTGCCCGGCGACTTCGCCATCGCGGCCCGCAAGACCTATGGCCACGTCTCGGACGGCATGATGTGTGCCGCCGATGAGCTGGGCCTGGGTGGCAGCCACGAGGACGGCATCATCATCCTGCCCGACACCATCGACGACCAGCAGGTCACTCCCGGCCAGGACGCGATGGCCCTGATGGGTGCCGGCGACGCCGTGCTCGAGATCGACGTCACGCCCGACATCGGCTACGCGCTGAGCCTGCGCGGGCTCGCCCGCGAGGCCGCCCAGGCGCTCGACCTCGACTTCGACGATCCCTACGCCCAGGGTCTTCCCGCCCCCGTGTCCGAGGGCCTGCCGGTCGGCATCGAGAGCCCGAACTGCTCCAGCTTCGTCGCCCTGCGGGTCGACGGCATCGATCCGTCGGCACCCAGCCCCCAGTGGATGACCCAGCGTCTGGAGCGAGCCGGGATGCGCGCCATCTCGCTGCCGGTCGACGTCACAAACTACGTGATGCTCGAGTCCGGCCAGCCCCTGCACGCCTATGACGCCTCCCTGCTGCAGGGTGGCATCGTGGTCCGTCAGGCCCGCGACGGCGAGACGCTGGTCACCCTGGACGATGTGACCCGCACCCTGGTTGCCGACGACATGCTGATCACCGACGACTCGGGCCCGATCGGTCTGGCCGGCGTCATGGGCGGGCAGAGCACCGAGGTCTCCGAGAAGACGACCTCGATCGTGCTCGAGGCTGCCCACTTCGACGCGCTGGCGATCGGCCGCGCCCACCGTCGGCACAAGCTGCCCAGCGAGGCATCCCGCCGTTTCGAGCGGGGAGTGGACTCCAACCTCGGCCTGGCCGCGGCCGAGCGCGCCGCACAGCTTCTGGTCGAGCACGGCGGTGGGTCTGTGGTCGAGGGCCGCACCGTCGTGGGAGGTCCTGCCGAGATGCCGCAGCAGCAGATCGCCGAGGACCTGCCCGCACGCGTCCTGGGAGCCGAGGTCTCCGGTGACGAGGTCGTCGGGATCCTCGAGCGTTCCGGCGTGCAGGTTTCGCGCGCCGACGGCCGGCTCACGCTGGTACCGCCCACTTGGCGTCCCGACCTGGTCGACCCCTATGACTACGTGGAGGAGGTCGGCCGCAAGATCGGCTTCGACCGCATCGACTCGCTGCTGCCCTCGGCCCCGATGGGTCGTGGCCTGACGGCGGAGCAGCGTGGCCGTCGTGCCGTGCTGCGGGCAGTCGTCGACCTGGGCTTCGTCGAGCTGATCAGCCTGCCCTTCACCAGCGAGTCCGAGATGGCCAAGCTGGTGCCCGACGAGGCGGATCCGCGTCGCCAGCTGGTCAGGCTCGCCAATCCGCTGGACGACACCCACGCCCACCTGCGTTCGACGCTGCTGCCGGGGCTCTTCCAGGCCGTGGCCCGCAACACCTCGCGCAGCCAGGACGACATCGCGGTCTTCGAGTGCGGCCGGGTCTTCGGCCGGGGCAGCGGGGCCGTTGCGCCGCGCCCGAGCGTCGCGCACCGTCCCAGCGACGAGGAACTGGCCGGTCTGGAGGCGGCCCTGCCCGAGCAGGCCGTCGCCGTCGCAGGAGTGCTGGCCGGCAACTGGCTGCCCGCGGCCTGGAACCACCCGGCTGTTCCGGCGGGTTGGACCCAGGCCATCGCGCTGGCGGAGGCTGCGGCCGAGTCGGTCGGCATCACCCTGACCCGTCGTGCGGCCCAGGTGATGCCCTGGCATCCCGGCCGGTGTGCCGAACTGGTGGCCAATGGCACCTCGATCGGCTTTGCCGGTGAGCTCCACCCGAGCGTCGTCAAGGCCTTCGGCCTGCCGGCGCGCACCTGTGCGGTGGAGTTCGACCTGGGTTGCCTGCTGGCCCAGGCCCCCTCGGCGGGGTCGATCGCCTCGCTGTCCAGCTTCCCGCTGGCCAAGGAGGACGTGGCCCTGGTCGTCGAGGAGCAGACGCCTGCCGCCGAGGTGCGCCAGGCCCTGGTGGAAGGTGCCGGGGAGCTGCTGGAGAGCTGCGAGCTCTTCGACATCTACCGTGGCCCACAGGTCGGTGAGGGCAAGAAGTCGCTGGCCTTCTCGCTGCACTTCCGGGCTCCCGACCGCACCCTGAAGGACAAGGAGAGTGCCGCCGCCCGCGACGCGGCAGTGGCCGTGGCCGCCGAGCGTTTCGGGGCCGTCCAGCGCGCCTGACCGGTCCCGCGACGGCACGAGGGCCGCAGTCCCCAGTCAGGGGACTGCGGCCCTCGTCGTGTCCGGCTGGTGTGAGACGCCCGGGAGCTGTGGACGATCAGACGTTGGGGGCGAGCTCGGTGCCCGCACCGCGGCGACGGATCGGCACCTGCGCGTGGTCGAGCCCCTTGCTGGGCTCTGGCTCCTGGCCCTCGATGACGAAGCCGGCATCGGCGATCATCCGCAGGTCGTCCTGGCCCGACTGGCCCTCGCTGGTGAGGTAGTCACCCAGGAAGATGGAGTTGACCACCTCGAGGCTGACCGACTGGAGGCTGCGCAGGTGCTGCTCGCGGCCCGCGGCGGCGCGCACCTCGGTGTCGGGGTGCACCAGGCGCACCATGGCCAGGATGCGCAGGCACTCCAGCGGTTGCAGCGTGCGCTGGCCCTCGAGCGGGGTGCCGTCGAAGGGTAGCAGGAAGTTGACCGGCACCGAGTCCACGCCCATCTCGCGCAGCGCGAAGATGGCCTCGACCAGCTGCTCGGAGCTCTCGCCCATGCCGGCGATCAGGCCGGAGCAGGGGGACAGCCCGGCACCCTTGACCGTCTCGATGTTGTCGGTGCGGTCGGCATAGGTGTGGGTGGTGCAGATGTCCTCGTAGTGTGACTCCGCGGTGTTGACGTTGTGGTTGTAGGCGTCGGCTCCGGCGGCGCGCAGCTTCTTGGCCTGCTCCTCGGTGACGAAGCCCAGGCAGGCGCACACCTCCACCTCGGGGTGGGCCTGCTTGATGCCCTCGATCATGCCGGCGACCTTGTCGGTCTCACGGTTGGACGGCCCGGTGCCGGAGGCGACCATGCACACGCGCTTGACGCCGCTGGCCAGCCCGGCTTCGACGACCTCGTGCACCTTCTCGTCCTTGAGCCAGGTGTACTTGAGGATGCCGGAGTCGGCGCCCAGGCGCTGTGAGCAGTAGCCGCAGTCCTCGGCGCAGATGCCGCTCTTGAGGTTGACCAGGTAGTTGAGCTTGACCCGGTTGCCGAAGAAGTGGCGCCGCACCCGTCCGGCGGCGGCGACGAGGCCCAGGACCTCCTCGTCGGGGCACTGGAGCACCTCCAGCGCCTGTTCCGGGGTGATCGACTGGCCTGCCAGTGCGGTCCGGGTCATGGTCTCGAGGTCCATCAGTGCTCCTGGGGTCGCTGCCGTCGCAGTGCTAGGTTCCTTGTCGTGTTCTGTTGAACACCGTTCAAAGAACATTGAACACCGTTCAAGTCGACTCCACAATCGGGGGTCCACCAGTGCGAGGGAAGGCACGCATGGCGCTGACGCGCGAGCAGGTCGTCGACCAGGCGGTCGAGATCCTGGACAGCTACGGCATGGCAGACCTGTCCATGCGACGCCTCGGCGACGCCCTGGGGGTCAAGGCTGGTGCCCTGTACTGGCACGTGGCCAACAAGCAGAGCCTGCTTGCGGCGGTTGCCGATCGGATCCTGTCCCAGGTGGTGGGCCAGCAGATGGCCACCGCCGATCCCGCGGCGGCCTTGCTGCTGTGGGGCGGAGGGCTGCGGAGGGTCCTGCTGGCCCATCGTGACAGCGCCGAACTCGTCGCCACGGCCTTGGCCAGTGGCCTGTGCGAGAAGGACCCGATCGAGGATCCCCGCCGCTGGCTGGTCGAGGCCGGCCTCGACCAACAGAGGGCCGGCTGGGCTGCCCAGGCGGTGCTGCACCTGGTGCTGGGGCACGTCTCGGAGGAGCAGAACATCCTGGTCATGAAGCAGCTGGGCCTGTTGCCCGGTGGTGCTTCGGGTTCGGAGGGTTTCGACTTCGCCCTGCGCTGCCTGCTGGAGGGCATTGTCCGGCAGCTGCCCTGAGCCGGTCAGCAGCGGGTCCGGGTCATGGAATCCAAGGAATACTTATTCCATGTGTGGCATAGTTATGCCCATGAGTTATCGCGTGGCAGTGTCCGGGTGCACCGGCTATGCCGGCGGCGAGGTGCTTCGCCTGCTGCTGGCCCATCCTGAGGTGAGCATCGGATCCCTCACCGCCGGTTCCAGTGCCGGAAGCCTGCTGGGGGAGCACCAGCCGCACCTGGTGCCGCTGGCCGACCGCCCGGTGCTGGAGACCACCCACGAGAACCTGGCCGGCCACGACGTCGTCTTCCTGGCCCTGCCGCACGGCGCCTCGGCGGCGGTGGCCGCCGAGCTGGGTGATGAGGTCCTGGTGATTGACTGCGGCGCCGACTTCCGTCTGGCTGATGCTGAGCAGTGGACCAAGTACTACAAGAGCGAGCATGCAGGCACCTGGCCCTATGGCCTGCCCGAACTGCCCGGTGCTCGCAAGGAGCTGGCCACCACCCGACGCATCGCCGTGCCGGGCTGCTATCCGACCACCAGCACCCTGGCGCTGATGCCCGCCCTGCTGCACGAGCTCGTCGACGGCCACGATGTCGTCATCGCCGCCGCCTCCGGTTCCTCGGGCGCCGGCAAGGCGGCGAAGCCCAACTTGCTCGGTGCCGAGCTGGTCGGCTCGGCCAGCGCCTACGGCGTGGGCGGAGTGCACCGCCACGTCCCCGAACTGCTGCAGAACTTCGCACGCCTGGGCGCGCAGAGCCCGAGCGTCAGCTTCACACCCCTGCTGGTCCCGATGGCCCGCGGCATCCTCGCCGTGGTCAGCGCCCCCGCCCGCGAGGGGATCACCGCCGAGCAGGTCCACCAGGCCTATGCCGACACCTATCGCGACGAGCCCTTCGTCCACGTCCTGCCCCAGGGGCAGTGGCCGCAGAGCCAGCACGTGGTGGGCAGCAATGCCGTCCACGTCAATGCAACCCTCGATGCCGATGCCGGTCGTGTGGTCGCGGTCGCCACCCTCGACAACCTCTGCAAGGGCACCGCCGGGCAAGCGGTGCAGTCCATGAACCTGGCGCTTGGCCTCGATGAGGTCACCGGCCTGAACACGATCGGAGTGGCACCATGACCCAGCAGGAGAGCACCCACGAGGCCCAGGAGTTCTCCGTCGAGAGGGCTGGGTCGGTCACCACGCCCCGGGGTTTCCGGGCGGCTGGTCTGGCGTGCGGCATCAAGGACTCCGGCAAGCATGACCTGGCCGTGGTCGTCAACGATGGACCGCTGCAGGATGCCAGCGCGGTCTTCACCTCCAACCGCTTCGTCGCCGCGCCCGTCCAGTGGTCCCGGAAGGCGGTGGCCGACGGCACCCTGCGCGCCGTGGTCCTCAACTCCGGTGGGGCCAATGCCTGCACCGGCAAGGAGGGGCTCGCGGACTCGCTGCAGACCGCCACCCGCGCCGCCCAGGCACTGGACTGCACCGTCATGGACGTCGCCGTCTGCTCCACCGGTCTGATCGGCGTCCGGCTGCCCATGGACGAGCTCTTGGCCGGTGTCGACGACGCAGTCGCGTCGGCGAGCGTGCAGGGCGGGGCCGATGCGGCGGCTGCGATCATGACCACCGACACGGTGCGCAAGATGGCCAGCCACACCAGCCCCGGCGGGTGGAGCATCGGCGGCATCGCGAAGGGCGCAGGCATGCTGGCCCCCGCGCTGGCCACGATGCTCGTGGTGATCACCACCGACGCCGACATCCGGCCGCTGGCACTGGACCGTGCCCTGCGCGAGGCCTGCAGCCAGACCTTCGACCGGGTGGACTCCGACGGCTGCCAGTCCACCAATGACACCGTGGTGATCATGTCCAGTGGTGCCAGTGGAGTGGCTCCCCGGGGCGACGAGTTCACACAGGCCCTGACGGCTGTCTGCCAGGACCTGGCCATGCAGCTCCTGGCCGACGCCGAGGGCTCGAGCCACGACGTCACGATCACCGTGCGCAATGCCGCCAGCGAGACCGACGCCCTCGAGGTGGGTCGCTCGATCGCCCGCAACAACCTGTTCAAGTGCGCCATCTTCGGCAAGGACCCCAACTGGGGGCGTGTGCTGTCGGCGGTGGGCACCACCGGCGCCGCCTTCGGCCCCGACCAGGTCGACGTCTGGTTCAACGGCGTCTGTGTCTTCCGCCAGGGCGGCATCGGCGAGGACCGCGCACTGGTCGACCTGTCGGGGCGGCAGGTCGACGTCGTCGTCGACCTCAACCACGGACCCAGCCAGGCGACTGTCTGGACCAATGACCTGACCTACGGATATGTCCAGGAGAATGCGGAGTACTCGTCATGAGCCATGCACGCAGCATCGACACCGCCTCCTTGGTGTCCAAGGCCAACACGCTCATCGAGGCCCTGCCCTGGCTGGCGCAGTATGCCGGCAAGGTCGTGGTGATCAAGTACGGCGGCAATGCCATGATCAACGAGGAGCTGAAGCAGGCCTTCGCCGAGGACATCGTCTTCCTGCGCCGCTGCGGGGTGAAGCCGGTGGTGGTGCACGGTGGTGGCCCGCAGATCTCACACATGCTGCAGCGCCTGGACATCGACAGTGAGTTCAAGGGTGGCTTCCGGGTCACCACTCCCGAGGCGATGGATGTCGTCCGGATGGTCCTGGTCGGCAAGGTCGGCCGGGAACTGGTGAACCTGATCAACGCCCATGGTCCCTTCGCGGTCGGCATGTCGGGCGAGGACGGGGGACTGTTCACGGCCCGACGCCGGGGGACCGTGGTCGACGGTGAGGATGTTGATCTTGGTCTGGTTGGTGATGTCGCCAGCGTGAACCCTGACGCGGTGCTCGACCTGATCGAGGCCGGACGCATCCCCGTGGTGGCCACCGTGGCACCGGACCATGCCGGGGACGTGCACAACGTCAATGCCGACACCGCCGCCTCTGCCCTGGCCGTCGCGCTGGGCGCCGAGCGACTGGTGATGATGACCGATGTCGCCGGCCTCTATGCCAACTGGCCCGACTCCGAGGACGTGATCACCCAGATCACCGCCTCCGAGCTGGCAGAGCTGCTGCCCAGCCTGGCAACGGGGATGCGCCCCAAGATGGAGGCCTGCCTGCGTGCGGTCCAGGCCCGGGTGCCGCGGGCCACGGTGATCGACGGCCGCGTCCAGCACTGCCTGCTGCTGGAGATCTTCACCAATGACGGCGTCGGCACCATGGTCGTCGCAGATCCCGACGGCCCGTCCGGCGACCCCGACCGTGCCGGCCAGACGGCCCAGCCCGTCACCCAGGAGGTGGCCCGATGAGCAACGAGACCACGACGTCGTCCGCCTCGCAGGAGGCCTTCACCACGCGGTACGGCCACGTGATGATGAACACCTTCGGCACTCCGCAGCGCGTCTTCGTCCGGGGCAGCGGGACGCAGGTCTGGGATGCCGACGGCAAGCAGTACACCGACATGCTCGCCGGGCTGGCCGTCACCGCGCTGGGCCATGCCCATCCCCGGGTCAACCAGGCGGTCAGCGCACAGATGGCCACCCTGGGGCACGTGTCCAACTTCTTTGCCACGCCGACGCAGGTGGAACTCGCCGAGCGCCTGGTGGGTCTGGCCCTGGCCAATGATCCCGACCGCGGAGCCAAGGTCTTCTTCACCAATTCCGGTGCCGAGGCCAACGAGGCCGCCTTCAAGGTCACTCGTCGCACCGGGCGCACGCGGATCCTCGCCATGGAGGGCGCCTTCCACGGCCGCACGATGGGAGCGCTGGCGATCACCGCCAACCAGAAGTACCGCGAGCCCTTCGAGCCGCTTCCGGGGGAGGTCACCTTCCTGCCCTTCGGGGACCTCGGAGCACTGGAGGCAGCACTCGACGAACGGGTGGCGGCCGTGGTGGTGGAGACAGTCCAGGGCGAGAATGGCGTGCTGCCGCTGCCCGAGGGCTACCTTGCCGAGGCACGCCGGCTCACCGATCAGGTGGGCGCGCTGTTGTGGATCGACGAGGTCCAGACGGGAATCGGACGCTGTGGTTCCTGGCTGGCGAGCACCCCGTCGGGTGTCACGGCCGACCTGGTGACGGTGGCCAAGGGACTGGGCAATGGCTTCCCCATCGGCGCCTGCATCGCGACGGGCCCCGCCGCGGCCCTGCTGAATCCCGGCGAGCACGGCACCACCTTTGGCGGCAATCCCGTCGCGGCGGCAGCCGGGCTCGCCGTCCTCGAGGCCATCGAGGCCGAGGGTCTGCTCGACCACGTCACCGCAATGGGCGAACACCTGGTGAGGGCCGTCGAGGAACTGCGGCACCCGGCCATCGACCACGTCCGCGGCCAGGGCCTGTTGCGCGGCATCGTGCTGGCCGACCAGAGGGCTCCCCGTGCGGCCGCGGCGCTGCTGGAGGCGGGTTTCATCGTGAATGCTCCCCGCCCCGACGTGCTGCGCATCGCGCCACCGCTGCTGGTGCGCGCCGAGGAGCTCGATGCCCTGGTCGCCGCGTTGCCGGCGGCACTCGATGCGGCAGGGGAGGGCCAGTGAGCTCCTCCCGGTCCTTCCGTCAGAACCGCATCCTGGCGCTGGTCCAGCAGCAGGAGGTCTCCAGCCAGAGCGAGCTGGCCGAGCTGCTGGTCGCCGACGGGATCACCGTCAGCCAGGGGACCCTGTCCAAGGACCTGCTGGAGATCGGGGCGGTGCGGATCCGTGGCAGCAAGGGCAACCTGGTCTACGCGGCCCCGTCCGACGGTGCCGATGCCTCGATCCTGGAGCAGAAGCTGGCGCGGCTGTGCCAAGAGGTGCTGCTGCGGGTCGACGTCTCGGGCAACCTGGTGGTGTTGCACACCCCGCCGGGGGCGGCGCAGTACTTCGCCTCGGCCATCGACCGCACCAGCTGGCACGAGATCATGGGGACCATCGCCGGGGATGACACCGTCCTGCTGATCGCCCGCGAGGTCGACGGTGGGGGAGCCCTGGCAGCGCGCTTCATGGAGATGGGCGGGAGCCAGGGCGCCGACGAGGCTTGAGCCCGATCGTCCTTCCACGGCTGGGCCCGCGGCTGGCCCTTCGACTCGAGGACCGCAAGACTGGACCCGGCGGGGACGCCGGGCCGACGACCAATGAGGAGTTTTTGACGTGAACAAGTCCGAGCAGGGCCATGCCGAGGGAATGCTCTGGGGAGGACGCTTCGCCGGCGTCCCCGCGGATGCCATGTTTGCCCTGAGCAAGTCGACGCACTTCGACTGGCGTCTGGCCCGGCATGACCTGGCCGGTTCCGTGGCCCACGCCCACGCGCTGCACCGCGCGGGGCTGCTGACCGATGACGAGCACCGCGAGCTGGTGGCCGGGCTCGGGGAGCTGGACCGTCGCGTGGTGGAGGACGAGTTCGTCCCGGCCGCCGGCGACGAGGACGTCCACGGCGCACTGGAGCGCGGGCTGGTCGAGGTCGTCGGCCGCGAGCTGGGCGGCCGCCTGCGGGCCGGTCGTTCCCGCAATGACCAGATCGCAACACTGGTGCGCAGCTACCTGCGCGAGGAGCTGCGCGTGATCGCCTCTGAGGTGGCCGAGGTGGTTCGCGCGCTGCACGGCCAGGCAACGACGCACCTGGGTGCGCCCATGCCCGGTCGCACGCACCTGCAGTCGGCGCAGCCGCTGTTGCTGTCCCACCACCTGCTGGCACACGCCTGGCCGCTGCTGCGCGACGTGGACCGCATCGCCGACCTGGACCGTCGCCTGGCGGTCTCGCCCTATGGCTCGGCCGCGCTGGCCGGCACCTCCCTGGGTCTCGACCCCCAGGCTGTGGCCCGCGACCTCGGTTTCGACGGCTCGGTGCCGAATTCCATCGACGGTACGGCCGCCCGCGACCTGGTGGCGGAGGCCTGTTTCGTGCTGGCCCAGATCGCGGTGGACCTCTCGCGGATCAGCGAGGAGATCATCCTGTGGTCGACCGTGGAGTTCGGTTTCGCCAAGCTGCACGACGCCTGGTCGACGGGCTCGTCGATCATGCCCCAGAAGAAGAATCCCGACGTCGCCGAGCTGGCCCGTGGCAAGGCCGGTCGTCTGATCGGCGACCTGGCCGGTCTGATGAGCACGCTCAAGGGGCTGCCCCTGGCCTACAACCGTGACCTGCAGGAGGACAAGGAGCCGGTCTTCGACGCCCTGGACCAGCTGCACATGTTGCTGCCGGCCATGGCCGGCACCATTGCGACCCTGGACTTCCAGACCCATCGGATGGCCCAGCGCGCGCCCGAGGGCTTCAGCCTGGCCACCGACGTGGCCGACTGGCTGGTGCGCCAGCGGGTGCCTTTCGCCCTGGCCCACGACATCTCGGGCAAGGCGGTGCAGTACTGCGAGAGCAAGGGCAAGGAGCTCTACGAGCTCACTGCCGACGAGCTGCCCGGCATCGACGAGAACCTCACCCCCGAGGTGCTGGAGGTGCTCACCGTCGAGGGATCGATCGACGCGCGCAATGGCCGTGGAGGGACCGCGACCTCGGCCGTGCGTGACCAGCTGGACGAGTGCGAACAGTGTCTGGCCGAGCTCCTGGACGGGCTGGCCGACTGGGACCCGGTCCGTGCTCGGTGACGTGCCGGTGCCGGGCAGGGGGAGTCGACTAGGGTGGGTCGCGTGAATGCCGTACTGGATGAATTGAAGTGGCGAGGGCTGGTCTACCAGTCGACCGACGAGGCTGCCCTGGCGGCCCATCTCGACGAGGGGCCGGTCACCGGTTATGTGGGCTTCGACCCTTCCGCCCCCAGCATCCATTTCGGAAACCTGGTCCAGTTGATGGTCTGGCGGCGTCTCCAGGCAGCCGGCCACAAGCCGCTGCTCCTGGTGGGCGGCGCGACCGGTCTGATCGGTGATCCGCGGATGAGCAGCGAGCGCAACCTCAACCCGAAGGAGATCGTCGAGCAGTGGGTGGAGCGGATCCGCTCGCAGGTGAGCCGCTTCGTCGACTTCGATGGCAGCAATGGCGCCGAGGTGGTCAACAACTACGACTGGACCAAGGACCTCGGTACGTTGGACTTCCTGCGCGACGTGGGCAAGTACTTCTCGGTGAACCGGATGCTGGCTCGGGACGTGGTGGCCAGTCGTCTTGAATCGGGCATCAGCTACACCGAGTTCAGCTACATCCTGTTGCAGTCGCTGGACTACCGCGAGCTCTACCGGACCAAGGGTTGCACCCTGCAGACCGGTGCCTCGGACCAGTGGGGCAACATCTCCTCGGGTGTCGAGCTGATCCGTCGCAGCGAGGGTGGCAAGGTTCACGGCCTGTGCACCCCCTTGCTGACCAAGGCCGACGGGACCAAGTTCGGCAAGACCGAGTCCGGCACGGTCTGGCTCGACTCGACCATGACCTCGCCCTATGCCTTCCACCAGTTCTTCCTGAATGCAGAGGATGCGAAGGTCATCGACTACCTCAAGGTCTTCAGCGACCGGGACCGCGACGAGATCGACCAGCTCGACCATCTCACCCAGACCGAGCCGCACCGCCGCGCTGCCCAGAAGGCACTGGCGGACGACATCACCGACCTGGTGCACTCGGTGGCCGAGCGGGAGGCGGCGGTGGATGCCGCCCAGGCACTGTTCGGCCGGGGCGACCTGTCCGCCCTTCCCAGCCAGACGCTCCAGGCAGTGATGAACGAGGTGGGCCTGTCGCAGGTGTCCGGGACGGAGCTTCCCACCATCGTCGATGCGCTGACCGACGCCAAGGTGGTGGCCTCGAAGGGTGCCGCCAGACGGGCCGTCGCCGAGGGTGGCGCATACCTGAACAACCAGAAGGTCACCGATCCCGAGCAGCGACTGACCGCGGAGGACCTGCTCGACGGCCGCTTCGCACTCCTGCGCCGCGGCAAGAAGACCCTCGGGGCCCTGGAGTGCACGGCCTGAGGATCTGTAGGCTGCGTTGACAAGGTGTGATCGGGGTGTGGCGCGGGTGCGCCGCACCCCGATTTGCGCGCACGGGAACAACCGACTAATGTCTTCCAAGCCTCCTCGGTGAGTGGCGCTACGGACAACAGTTCCGGGAGCCGGCCGAGAGGACACCCAGACAATGTCGCCCCTCACAGGCCAGTGGCCCGTGACCAAGGGGAGAAGTGTATTTGGGTGGTGGTGGGAAAGCTCGCTTGACGCAAGCCGACACGCCACGTAGTGTACTCCGAGTCGCCTGGCGACGGGGGCCGTGAGAAGCCTCTAGGAAGTACAGCTGACAAGCCGGTTTGACATCGGGGAGTTGGTTGCAGTAAGTTTGGTCGAGTTGCCCCAAGCGGATGTCCTTCGGGATGGATGTGCGGGTCGCACCCGATTCTTGAGAACTCAA
>NZ_BAAGQL010000049.1:0-69114 GCF_054783495.1 Luteococcus sediminum
TCGGGGTCGTTCCTGATCTCGCCCTGCGGAGGCGGACTTGCTATGAACCACTGGTCTCAACTCACCCTGACACGCAGGGGGTCAGCACTCGTGATCGCCACCGCCACCCGAGGATCCTGGTGAGAAAACCTCAGTCTTCATCGCACCATTCATGGCGCGCCTGCTCGAGACCTCCCTGCTTGAAGTGCCCCGCGGGATCGTCGAGGCAGCTCAGTCCATGGGGGCATCCACTTGGCAGATCATCCGCTACTTCCTGCTGCCGGAAGCACGCGCCTCCATCGTGCTCGGGCTTACGACGGGCACCGTCTCCTTGGTGAATGCAACTGCCATGGCGGGTGTCATCGGGGCCGGTGGTGTGGGTGACCTTGCACTCACCTACGGCTACCAGGCCTTCAACACGCCTCTGATGCTGCTGACAGTGGTGGTGCTCATCATCTTGGTCCAGGCCATCCAGTCCATTGGGAATGCCATTTCCCGCCACCTGCGCACCCGCTGACAACATCCAACCCCACAAAGGAAACAAAACCACGAAGAAGCTCTTCGCCCTCGTGGCCGTCGTTCTCACGTTGGGACTGACACTCTCCGCCTGCGGCGGCTCCAGTAGTGCAGATGACCCCAACAAGACAGAAATTCGCTACGGCAAGGCCCAAGGCCCGTACACGGTGCTCTTCGAAGAGGCCATCATCCCGATCATGCAGAAGCAGGGCTACACGTTCACCAGGACCGACTTCTCCGATCTCGTCCAGAATGATATGGGTCTCAACGAGAAGAACATCGACGTCAACGTCGAGCAGCACACCGCCTACATGAAGAACTTCAACGAGAAGAATGGCGGGGCGCTCGCCGCTCTGGGACCGATTCCCACCGTTCCTGCCGGCATCTACTCGCAGACTCACACATCCTTGGATCAGATCAGCGATGGCGCGAAGATCGCCGTTCCCAACGACGCAGCCAACACCTCTCGCGCCTACGCCCTGTTGCAAAAGGCGGGCTGGATCAAGCTTGACCCGGCCAAGGACGTGTCCACCGTCACCAAGAGCGATATCGTCTCGAACCCCAAGAAGCTGCAGTTCACCGAGCTCCTGAACACCACCATCCCGACCACGCTTGGTGACTTCGACTATGGCGTCATCACGGGATCGATCGTCTACAACGCCAAGATGGATCCTTCCAAGGCACTGCTGCAGGAGGACATCCTGCCCCACCTCGTGCTGCAGGTGGTGGTCCACGAGGACAACAAGGACGCGAAGTGGGCCAAGGACATTGTCTCGGCCTACAACAGCCAGGAGTTCAAGGACTATCTGGCCAAGAACAACAATGGCCTCTGGTGGATCCCGGAGGAGCTGCGCTGACCGTGCGAGGGGCTGGACACTGACTGCACTCGAGTGATGGCGTGTGTGCACATGCTCGCGCGACGTCTTCGACCGTCGGCGCCAGCTTCGACGGGAGCACCAGGCAACCAGGACCCGCGATGACGGCCACTGCCAGTCCGAGTGGCAGGACGACCTGCCGGTGGGCCGCCTGACCCTTGAGCATGCGGACGACGAAGTGGTAGCGAACTTGGTTCGAGCTCGCCGCACCCTTGGCAGGGTCGACGGACTCCAGGCGACAGGAGAAGACCGTCCCCGCCCCGGCGACTGACTCGGCGAGGGGCAGCTGCGCGCACGAGCAGGCGCAGACGGGCCGGGCGGGGGCAATCAGCAGCAAGGGCACCGTGACCGTCAGCGCCGCGAGGACGCGTGGGCACGGTGCCCGTGACGCCCTGTTGCAGGACGTTTCATGGCCCCACTGAGCCTCGCCGTTCGGGATAGCGGGCCGAGTTGCCGACGAATCGTGACGGGCGAGTGGTCAGGGCTGGGTGATGCGCGCCCAGTTGGCCCCGGCGTCATTGGGCACCTCGGAGACCTTGGCCAGCCGGCCCCGGTCGTCGACGCGCCACAGCTGCAGCACGGCGGCCTTCTCGCCGGGCACCAGGGCATGCTGCTCGTCGGGGGTGACGACGAAGCCACGCGGCTGGGTGCTCACCTCGGCCAGCGAGACGGCATCGGCCAGGGTGCCGTCATCGGCCACCGGCAGCACGGCCAGCGTCGACTCGGTGCGCTCGCTGACCAACAGCCACCGCCCCTCGGGACCGGCCAGGTGCAGGTCGGCTCCCCAGATGTAGTGGTTCTCCAGCGGGTCCTCGTCGATGACGCTGTGCTTGAGGCCACGATCGGTGGCGTGGGCGGTCACCTGCTGCACCAGCTCGATCTGGCCGCTCTTCGGGTCGCGGGCGAAGCGCAGCACCTCGCCGGAGAACTCGGTGACGACGTAGAGGTTGCGGCCGTCGGTGCTGGTGATGGCGTGGCGGGGGCCGCTGCCGGCGGGGCAGGCGACGGTGTGGTCCGCCAGCGCCTCCAGCTGACCGTCCTCGGTGAGGCGGTAGCAGGCCACCAGGTCCTCGCCGAGGGAGACGAAGTAGACGAACTGGTCGTGCTGGATGACGCAGTGCAGCCGCTCGAAGCTGATCCGGTCGGTCGGCTCACCCAGGCTGCCGTCGTCCTGGATCGGCCAGACCAGCCCGAGGCCAGCGCCGTAGTCGGCGCCGAGCAGCAGGCCGCCGTCGTCGCTGACGCGCAGGTAGCTGGGATGGCTGGGCAGTTCGCGGTGGCTGCTGGTGGTCCAGGTCCCGGATTGCTGGTCCAGGTCGATGGTGGCCACGCCCGTGGGTTCCTTGAGCGAGACATAGGCGCGTCGGCCGCTGTGGTCGACGGCCATCGCGGAGACGCCCTTGCCGATCGGGCTGGTGGCCTTCGGTGTGAGGTCCTCGCCGTCGAGGACGAAGGTGGTGATGGTGCCGTCGGCGGCGCAGGTGGTGCTTGCCAGGTAGCTCATGGGCCCAGCCTAGGAGGCACGACTGCCGAGCACACCTCTTGAACAGTGTTCAATTTCCGGTGCTGGCCTGAGGCAGGCGCGCGGCCCCACGACGCAGTGGGGCCGGTGCAGAACCGGCCCGACAGGGCAGAACGGGGTGCGCGACATGGACCAGTGGCTGGAATGGGCAACCCACCGGGCGCACCGGGCGGAGCGCACCGGCATCGAGCGCAGGACGCGCACGGCACCGCCCGATGCCCTCGACCTGGCCTCCAATGACTACCTCGGCCTGGCACACCACCCGGAGGTCCGCCGGGCCGCCGTCGGCCACCTGCAGGACGGCCCGCTGGGCGCCGGGGGCTCGCGGGTCGTGACGGGCACCCACCCGGCCCACGAGCTGCTGGAGCAGGAGCTGTGTGCACTGACCGGAGCCCGCGCCGCACTGGTCTTCTCCTGCGGCTACACCGCGAACATGGGTGCGCTGGGTGCCCTCGCCGGCCCCAGGAGCCGGCTGCTGCTCGACGCCCAGGCCCACGCCAGCCTGCACGACGGCGCCCGCCTGGCCCATGCCGAGGTCGCCACCTTCGGCCACAACGACCTCGACGAGCTGCGGGCCCTGCTGGCGCAGACCGGTCGCCGCACCACTGTCGCTGTCGAGTCGGTCCACTCGGTGCTCGGCGATGCCGCCGACCTCGCCGAGTTGCACCGCCTCTGCCGAGAGGCAGGAGCCGCCCTGCTGGTGGACGAGGCGCACACCATCGGCACACTGGCCGAGGGCAGCTGGGCCGCTCGCGACGGACTCTTCGACGACCACCCCGAGGCCCCGCCGGTGGTCGTGACCGCCACGCTGTCGAAGGCGCTGGGCGCCCAGGGCGGGGCCCTCCTGTTCGGCGGCAGCGATGCGAAGCTGTGGCGGGCACACATGGTGAACCTGGCGCGGGGATTCATCTTCGACACCGGCCTGTCACCCGCCGTCGCGGCCGGGGCGGCACGCGCCTGCCAGCTGGCCGGCGACGGCGACCTGGTGGCGCGGCTGTCGGCCACCCGGGAGCGCACCATCACGGGGCTTCGTCGTCGCCCCCTGGTGGCCAAGCATCTGGAGCCCGGCGCGGGGTCGGTGGTCTCGGTACGGATGCCCTCCCCGGCCGCCGCGGTGGAGGCAGCCGACGTGCTGCGCGAGCGTGGGGTCCTGGTGGGCTGCTTCCGCCCGCCGAGTGTTCCCGACCGGATCGCCCGGCTGCGGCTCACCTGCCATGCCGACACCGATCCAGACCGTCTGGAACTGGCACTGGCGCAGGTCTGTGACGTGGTGGAACTGGCCTGGGGAGCGCCAGCCACGTGCCCCTTCCGCCACGCCGACGGCCGGCCCGTCGAGCACCGCGAGGATCATCGGTTCGTCCAGGAACCGGGGCTGGTGCGTGAGGTGTTGGCCAGGCCCGAGGACTTCGCCGCCGACAATGCGCTGCAGGCCCTGCGTCCCTTCTCCCGGGAGGCCGCCCGGGTGCTGGTGCGTGCTGGTTTCCGGCTGCCGCCGGTGCTGGCCTCGGCCAATGGCGAGCTGCACCGCACCGTGCGGCGCGTGCTCACCCCCTTCTTCTCGCCTGCCCGCGTCAAGGCCCAGCGCGGGCTGGTGCAGCGCCTGGTGCGCGAGCAGCTCGACGGGCTGACCGGCGAGCTGGACCAGGGCCTGGACCTTGCCACCACCGTTGCCGCCCATGTCCCGGCACAGATCGCCTCGACCGCGAGCGGGGTGCCGAACCCGCCGCACGACGAGCTCTCGCGGTGGAGTGCCGACTCGCTGGAGCTCTTCTGGGGCTGGCCCGACGACGAGCGCCAGCTGCAGCTGGCCACGTCGGCCGCCGACTTCCACCCGTGGCTGCGCGAACAGGTGCGACGCAGCACTGGCTCCGAGAACCTCTTCGGGGCGTTGGCGAAGGCCGGCATCGACCAGGACCGGATCGTCTCGTTGGGCTACTTCCTGGTGATCGCCGGCCAGGAGACGACGCGCATGCTGATCGCCACCTGCCTGCACCTGGCCCTGTCGGAGCCGGGGCGATGGGCGGCCTGCGGGGATGAGGAGGATGGCCTGCAAGCCTGCACCGAGGTGGTGCGCCAGGCGCTCGCGACCGGTTCCTCGACGCCCACCTGGCGACGGGTCGCCAGCAGCGACACCCAGCTGGGCGACGAAGCGATCCGAGCCGGCGAGCAGGTCCTGGTGCAGTTGTCAGGAGGGCCGGACGGCGACTGGTCGCTGGCCTTCGGGCACGGCATCCACCGCTGCCTCGGAGCAGGCCTGGCCGAGATGGAGGCGACGGTGATCCTGTACGAGACCGCCCGTGCCCTGCCGCGGGCACAGCTGGTCAGCCAGGAGGTGCCGTGGTTGCGCCTGTTGAGCTTCCAGGCGCCGCGCAGTGTGGTGGTGCGGGCCGTCTGAACGGCTGCAGGCACGACGAAGGCCGCCACCGGGTGAGGTGACGGCCTTCGTGGATGCTGGACCGGCGAGCGGTTCAGCGACGCATTGCTGCGATCAGCGCAGGACGGAGATGTTCGACGCCTGGGGGCCCTTGGGGCCCTGGGTCAGCTCGTACTCGACCTTGTCGTTCTCGTCGAGCGAGCGGAAGCCGCCGGAGTTGATCGCGGAGAAGTGGGCGAAGACGTCGGCGGAGCCGTCGTCGGGCTGGATGAAGCCGAAGCCCTTGTCAGCGTTGAACCACTTCACGGTGCCTGTAGCCATGATATTTCCTTCGTTTTGTGGAGCGACCACGTCTTGGTCGCCACCGGGGACTTGCTCGTCACACATTTCAGAAGGAACTACCAACTCTCACGAGTTGCTACCGCGGTGAAGCCAAACCAACTGCCGAACAATGAGATCAGCCTACGCGGGATTTCGGGCAGCCCTGACCAATCCGTCGCCCGTCGGTGAACTTTCACGGCATAACCCGTAGCCACAGCCCTAGAAATAGTTTCTGGAGGTACCCGAAAAGCCCCTCGCACCGGCCATGTCTGCCACAATTTCCGCCATGGGCACCCACTTCGTCGTCGAGGCCACCAGCAGCCTGCCGCCCGAGCAGGCCCTGTCTCGCGTGCTCGACCTGGACCGCCACCGACCGCCCCTCACGACGCTGCACTGGCAACGCCCGCTGCGGCCCGGATCGACGGTGGTGGCCCGCACCGCTCTGGGCCCGCTCGGCTTCGACGACAGCATGGTGGTGCGCGAACTCGACGCACGCCACGCCCGCCTGGAGAAGACGGGGCGCGTGGTGCGAGGCATGACGACGATCGATGTCGCGGCCATGCCCAGCGGGGGGAGCCGGGTGCACTGGCAGCAGGAGCTCTCGGTGACGGGCATGCCGTGGGCGCTGCCCGTGCGAGTGGCCGGACGGATCTTCTACCGGGGCCTGCTGCGTCGCAGCCTGGGCTGATCGGCAGGACGTGAATGAACCCAAGCAGTTGAGCGTTCCACCGCCCTCGAGAACCCTTCACCCCCTGGCAGAACGCGCCGCTCGCCCCGACCGACGCGAATCAGGGACTGGATGTGAAGGACCTGAGTCTTCAACTCTCACTACAACTCTCATTCATGGTTGCACTGAGAGTTGTAGTCTGCCAGTGAGAATTGGAGTGACGAGAGGCTGGCCGAGGCGATCACGCAGATGCGTGATCGCCGTGGAGACACGACCTCCATCGAGGTGAAGCGCGCCGCCGGTGGCGTCCCGGTGATGCCAGAAACCCTTGCAGCATTCGTCAACATGCCCGACGGTGGCACCGTCATCCTCGGCCTCGACGAGGCGGGTGGACGATTTGACGTGGTCGGCGTGCCCGACATCGCAACTCTTGAGGCAGGCCTCGTCTCCATCGCCCGTCAGGCAGTCCATCCAGCGCCGCTCCTGGACTTCCAGACCTTCCAGGTCGATGGCCACTCGGTCCTGGTCGCCCACGTGGCACCGCTTCACATCGCCGACAAGCCCGCCACCGTGGCCGGACGTGCGTACCTTCGTCAGGCGGACAGCGACTATCCCATGCACCCGCATGAGCTCCGGATGCTCGAGGTGGCGAAGCTCCACAGCGACGAACAGGTGAACCACGACCTGGCTCCCGCCATCGGACGCGGGCGGGCAGATCTGGATGCGGATCTGGTTGCCAAGTACCTTGACAACGTCCGCCGTCACGACCGGCGGCTGCGTGATTGCACGGACGCCCAGCTCCTGCAGATGACCAATGTGCTGAACTCTTCTGACGAGCCGACCGTGGCTGGCCTCTACTCGCTCGGGACATACCCCCAGGGCCAGCACCCCGCGCTCACGGTGACTGCTGCAGTACAGCTGGCCGGCGGGGAGGGCCAGGCCCGTAACCGCAATCTGCAGGACTTCACAGGCCCAGTCCCAGCCTTGCTCGAGGACATCCTCGGCTGGGTCCAGAACAACCTCGACACGGTCCACCGCTACCGTGACGACGGTCACATGGAAGAGATCCCGGAGCTGCCCCTCAATGCCGTCCGCGAGCTGGTCGCCAACGCCTTGGTACATCGCGACCTCGGCCCGAGCACCCTGGGCACAGGCAAGCAGATCCAGATCCGACTCACTGCAAAGAGCTTCTTCATTCACAGTCCGGGTGGCCTTCGGGGGGTTTCACTGACTCAGCTGGTCAGCGTCGAGCACGCCCAGGCTGCGGTGAACCAGCGGCTGTACCAGATCGCCAAACGCCTGACGACCTCGGACGGCGCCTCCGTCATCGAGGGCGAGGGCGGGGGTATTCGAGAGGTCTTCCGCTCTGTGCAGGACCGAGGCCTGTCACGCCCCCAGCTGGTCGACACCGGAGTTCAGTTCAAGGCTCTGCTCTGGCGCCCGCGCAGCGGTTCCGATACCGCCTCGCCACCCGCCGTCACCTCGCAGAGCGGACCAGTGGTCACCGCATCGCTGCGAAGCACCTCGCCCACCCGCAATGAACCTCTCGTGCTCTCAACCCTGGGCAACAGCACTGCGCCCCTGACCATCCACGAACTGGTCAGCGGGACCGGGCTGACGATGGGACAGGTGCGCTATGCCCTGGACCAGCCACTACGGGATGGCCTCGTGGTCATGGACGGGCAGCAGGGGTCCCGGTCAACCCGCTACCGGCTCTCGGGTGACGAGTGACCCAAGGACCGGCCACTCCACCCGAACTGGGGACAGAGCGTCACCGCTGCATCGCCCCACGACCCGACATCCGAGTCCGGTGGTCGACGATGCGGTAGGCGATGGTGGCCACCGTCAGCCACGCGGGGGCGACCAGAAGCTCCCCGGCCGCTCCCGACCACGGGCTTCGACCGGCCAGACTGGCACGCATCGCGTCGAGGGCGTGCTGCAGCGGCAGAAAGCCACCCACGGTGTGCAGCGCCGGGTGTGAGCAGGGCTCCCGAGGTGAGGACCAGGAGGCTCCCCGCCGTGTTGTGGATGAGGTCCTGCGACTGGTTGCCGATGGCGCGGGCAATGATGGCCAGCCCGAAAGCGGTGCAGGTCACCACCGCAGGCAGCAGGATCCAACTGCGTTGCAGTACTGGCAGCACCATTGCCGGGCTGCCCATGACCATCGCGACCACCACGCACATCTACCCAAAGCTCCCCAAGAAGCCCGAACGCATGGCGAATGGCCGCACACCGATCTGGTGACATGCCGGCACCAGGAGTCCCTCAGTCAGAGGATGAGGCCCTGGGTGCCGCCCTCACATCCACGCCACTGGGTTCCGCATGCACGGATACTACGGTGCGGCCAGGACCACCCGGCCACTGGCGTGCTGGACCCCCTCGTCGTGATGGCTCACCAGCACGACGGCCCGGTCGGACAGTGCCTTCGCCAGGTCTTCCATGACGACCTGGGCCGTGACCGGGTCGAGGTGGGCCAGCGGCTCGTCGAGCAGGACCACCGAACGCTCCGAAAGCACGGCCCGGGCCAGGCCGAAGCGGGCGCGCTCTCCCCCCGAAAGCCGCCTGCCACCGGCCCCCAGGAGTTCGTCGAGCCCCCCGGGGAGGCTCTGGAACCAGCTCTCCAGACCCACTGTCTGCAAGACTTCCAGCAGCTCCCGGTCCGTCGCGGAGGGACTGGCCAGACGAAGGTTCTCGCGGACGGTGGAGGCGAAGACGTGCACCTCGTCGTCGACCAGCACCAGCCCCCGACGGGCCACCGCGGGCGGCTCGGCCAGGGCATCGCGCCCCTCCAACAGGTAGCTTCCGCCGGTTGGGTCGAGGTGGCGGGCCAGGACCGCCAGCAGGGTCGACTTGCCCGAGCCGCTGGGCCCCTGCACGACGACGAACTGGCCCGGCTCGACGCCGAGGTCGGTGGGTGCCAGGGCCGGACGTTCACTGTCCCAGCGGGCCGTCAGCCCGTGCGCGTCGAGAATCCGCGGCGCCCCATCGGCGGGGAGCTCGCGTGCCGGCTCCGACCCCTCCTCCGGAATGATCTCGGCGCCCGCCACGGCCGGCTCCATGGCCAGCAGCCCTTCCAGTCGTCTACCGGCGGCCTGGGCACGGGCGAGGGAACCCACTGCATCCGGGATGCCACCGATCACCTCGCCCAGGGCGACGGGGGTCAGCACCAGCAGTGCTGCCACCGGGGTCGACATGCCCCGCGCCAGCCAGGGTTCCACCACCGCTGCCATCCACACCGCATGGCCGACCGTGACGACGGGCACCAGCCCCACACCCACCGCACGCCCCCACGCCTGGCGGCTGACGGCCCGGGCCAGCCGCTGCTGGGCCTCGTCCAGCGCCCGCAGCGCCCACGCCTGGCCACCGGCTGCCGCCACCTCCGCCTCGTCCCGCACCACCACGGCCGACAGGGTGGCCACACTCGCCCGCGCGGCGACCACCGAGGCCTGGCCGCGGCTCTCGAGCCACCAGCCCACCACGCCCACCACAGCGGCACAGACCATCGAACTGAGCACCACGGGCACGGCGGGCAGGAAGACGAGGGCATCGATGAGGGCCGCCGCACAGCCCGCCACCACCAGCGAGACCAGGGGGACGACCACCCTGACCTGGGCCTGGGTGACGTCCTCGAGGTCGTCGACCACCCCGGCCAGCAGGTCGCCCCGGCCCCGACGCCCCAGCCGTGCGGGAGCCAGCGGAACCAGGCGCTGGTAGACCCGTCCGCGCTCCTCGGCGAGGGCCGACAGGGCGGCATCGTGGGAGCGGACCCGTTCCCGGTAGCGCAGCACCGGGCGCGCCATGCCGAAGGCCCGCACCCCCACGATGGCCGTCATCAGCGTCAGGATCGGCGGGCGCAGGGACGCCGCCACCACGAGCCAGCCCGACAGTGCCGTCAGTGCAACACCCGAGGCCAGGGCGAGCCCTCCCACGATCGAGGCCGGCAGGATGCCGGGCACCAGACGTCGCCCGCGGTACCGGCCGGCGCCCATCATCGCCCCCTCGCAAGGGCTGCGCCGTCGCCGACACCGACGACGGCATCGGCCGCGGCGACCAGGGAAGGCCGGTGGGAGGCCGCGACGACGATGTGCTCCCGGGCCGCCTGCCGGACCACGTCGTCGATGACGGCCTCGGTGCCGGCATCCAGGTTCGCGGTGGGCTCGTCGAGCAGCAGCAGCGGAGCGTCGGACAGCAGGGCACGTGCCAGGGCGACTCGGGCCCGCTGCCCGGCCGACAGCCCGAAGCCGTCCTCGCCGAGGGTGGTGTCGAGCCCCCGGGGAAGACTGGCGAGCAGGTCGCCGAGCGCCACCCGGTCGAGCACCTCGCCCAGCTCCCGGTCGCTGACCGGCCGCGGCGACGACAGTGTCAGGTTGGTCCGCAGGGAGGCCGGGGCGAGGAAGGGTCGTTGGGTGACCAGGTGGGCGCGGGGTGCCAGGACCTGCCCCGAGGTGGGGACACGTAGCCCCGCCAGCAGTTCCAGGGTCGTTGTCTTGCCCGATCCGGACGGCCCCACGAGCACGGTCAGCCCTCGCTCCGCGGTGAAGGACAGGCCGGTCAGGACGTCGGAGGAGGTCGGGGCGTGCCGGAAAAAGACCTGGTGGACGATGGCGCGGTCCTCGTTTCGTCGGCCCTCCTCCGGCACATCGACGGGGCCGGCGAGGATCGTGGCGATCGTCCCCAGTGCCGTCGCCCCGTCGGCCGCACTGTGGAATTCTGCGCCGACGCGCCGGATCGGCCAGTAGGCCTCGGGGGCCAGCAGGATCAGCGGCAGCCCCACCGCCAGGGACATGCCGCCCTCGGCCAGCCGGATGCCGGTGAGCACCGCCACGATCGCCACTGAGAGGGTGGCCAGCAGCTCCAGGGCAGCCGAGCTGAGGAAGGCGATGCGCAGGGTCTCGACGGTGGCCCTGCGGTGGGCATCGCTGACCGTGCGGATGGTGCCTGACTGGAGGTGCGCACGGGAGTGCGAGACCAGGGTCGGGAGTCCTCGCATGATGTCCAGGAAGTGGTGCGAGAGCTGTTCCAGGGCCTGCCACCGCTGTTCGGTGGCATCCCGGGTCGCCATGCCGATCAAGGCCGCGAACAAGGGCAGCAAGGGGATGGTGAGCACGGGCACCAGGGCCGTCCACGGGTCCAGGAAGACCATGGCGAGCACCACGCCGAAGGGGACGACGGCGGCGGAGACCAGCGACGGCAGGTAGCGCGAGACATAGGGTTCGACCGAGCCCACGCCTTGGGTCAGCAGCGTCACCGTCTCGTGCTGGTCTTCGTCATCCCGGTGCAGCCCCTGAGCCATGGCATGGTCCGCGAGCCGCCGGCGAAGGCCACCGGAGACGACCGTCCCCGCCCGCGCCGCGACCAGTTCACCGACGGCCACCACCAGGCCCCGGGCGACGAAGGCGAGCACCACCCGCAGTCCCGCGGAGTGCAGAGCCTCGCCCTGCACCACGGCCAGGACCAGCCCTGCCACCGCCAGCGCCTGCGCGATGGCCGTGACACCCGAGAGCACCCCCAACACCGTCAGCGCCGCCAGGTGCGGTCGGGCTCCAGGCACCAGGGCGAGCAACCGCCGGTCGAAGGGTTCCATGCGCGGTCGGGGCCCCTCAGCCGTGGGCTTCTGCAAGGTCCTCGACGCTGATCCGGCGCCGGAAGACCCAGTAGGTGTAGCCGGTGTAGAGCAGCACCACCGGGGTGATCACCACTGCCGCGCCCGTCATGATCTTGAGCGTCAGCGGGCTGCTCGCGGCGTTGAGGTGGGTCAGGGACCATGCGGGATCGAGGGTGGAGGGCATCACGTCGGGGAAGAGTGCCGCGAACAGGCTGGCCACCCCCATCGCGATGGCCACGCAACTGGCCAGGAAGGCGGGCCGCTCCCGCCCGCCGGCCAGGAGCACCGACAGCACGAGGGCGACGGCCGCGATGGCGAACAGGACCCAGGCCCCGGTGCTCGAACGCTGGCTGAGGACGGCGAGGAGCCAGACGGCCACGAGTCCGATGGCGGGGATCCCGAAGCGACGGGCCGCGCCGCGGGCCGCGTGGTGCAGGGCACCGTCGGTCTTCAGGGTGAGGAAGAGGGCGCCGTGGAAGAGGAACAGCACCACCATCGCGATGCCACCCAGGAGGGCCAGCGGGTTGAAGAGCCCGAGCAGGCCGCCCACGTATTCCATGTCGGCATCGATCGGAACCCCCACCACGATGTTGGTGAAGGCCACTCCCCAGACGAAGGCCGGCACCCAGGATCCGATCATGATCCCGGCATCACACCACCGGTGCCAGGCCTCGTCGCTGCGCTTGGGGCGGTACTCGAGCGCGACGCCGCGCAGGATGAGCGCCACCAGCACCAGGAGCAGGGGAATGTAGAAGCCGGAGAAGAGTGTCGCGTACCAGTGGGGGAAGGCCGCGAAGATGGCTCCTCCCGCCGTGATCAGCCAGACCTCGTTGCCGTCCCAGTGCGGCCCGATGGTGGTGAGCATCACGCGTCGACGGTCGGGGGACTCGGCAGGTTTTCCGTCGAGGATGGGCAGCAGCATGCCCACACCGAAGTCGAAACCCTCCAGGACGAAGTAGCCGATCCACAGCACGGCGATGGTGCAGAACCAGAACAGTTCCATGGCAATTCCTCAGTAGGAGAAGACGAGTCGCTGGTCGGATGGCCTGCCGGTTCCGCTCGGCCCGGACGGGAGTGGCACCGGCACGGCCCCCTGGCGCACATAGCGCAGCAGCAGCTTCACCTCGACCACGGCCAGTGCCCCGTACAGCAGGGTGAAGGCGCTCATCGAGACCAGGATCTCCACCGTCGAGACCCCCGGGGAGACTGCGGATGCGGTGGTCATCAGGCCGAAGACGGCCCACGGCTGGCGTCCCGTCTCGGTGAAGATCCAGCCGAAGGAGTTGGCGAGCAGCGGCAGGAGGGGGGTGGCCATGATGAGCCAGTGCCACCACGCTTGGCGCAGTGCGCCGGTGGATGCCGGCCGTCGGGTCATCCACAGCACCAGCGCGCCCACGCCCATGGCGGCGAAGCCGGTGCCCATCATGAGGCGGAAGGTCCAGTAGGCCAGCGGGATGTTCGGGGTGTAGCGCGAGCCCGTGTCGGCGGTGAGCTCTCCCCCACCATAGGTCTGCGCGTACTGCTCCCGCAGGTTGTCGATGCCCTCGATCTCGGCATTGAAGTCGCCCTTGCCCAGGAAGGAGAGCAGGCCGGGAACCTCGATCCAGTGGTGGGCATTCTCGCCGTTGAGGTCGCCGGTGCTCAGCACGGAGAAGGGGGCGTGGGACGAGGTTTCGTAGTGGGCTTCCGCCGCCGCCATCTTCATGGGCTGAACCTCGGTCATCACCTTGCCCTGGAGGTCGCCCGATCCGACCACGAGGGCTCCCGAGGCCAGCAGCACGATGGCGGCGCTGCGCGTGGCACGCCGGTACATGCCCAGATCCGCGGACTCGCCGGGACGGCGCAGGTGCCACAGGGCCGCGGCGAGCACGAGTGCCGCGCCGGTCATGTAGGCGGCAGCCATGACGTGGGGGAAGGTGACCAGCTGGACCTTGTTGATCAGGACGGCGACGAAGTCGGTCATCTCGGCGCGCCCGGTCTCCGGGTTGAAGCGGTAGCCCACCGGGTGCTGCATGAAGGAGTTCGCGGCCAGGATGAAGTAGGCCGACAGGGCCGTCCCGATGTGGACGATCCACATGCTGGCGGCGTGCAGCTTCTCCGGGATGCGCCCCCAGCCGAAGATCCACAGGCCGAGGAAGGTGGACTCGAGGAAGAAGGCCAGCAGCGCCTCGAAGGCCAGCGGGGCGCCGAAGATGTCCCCCACGAAGCGGGAGTAGTCGGACCAGTTCATCCCGAACTGGAACTCCTGGACGATGCCTGTGACGAGCCCCAGGGCGAAGTTGATCGTGAACAGGCTGCCGAGCCACTTCGTCATGCGCAGGTGCTCCGGCTTGTGGCTCCGCACCCAGGCCGTGTGATAGGCGGCCACGAAGGCCGACAACCCGATCGTGATCGGCACAAACAAGAAGTGGTACACGGTCGTGATGGCGAACTGCCACCGAGCGAGGGTGACTTGGTCCACGGTTTTCCCCTGCCACGAGTCCTCCGATGTCAGGAAATCCAGACACCATGACGTCAGGGTATCCCGACACCCGACGAACTCAAACCGGCGATCCAGTAGGGGGCACGCACCCCGGCGTGGCAGCTGTCAGGAGAAGGTCAGCTACCTTGAGGACGATCCTTGGGTGGCCTTTGCGGACGCGCCACTGCCTCGCACCATGCGTCGGCTGCGAGCCTGGCCCTGGATGCACAGGCAGCCCTCGGAACCCCAGGCGTGACATTCACAGTCAGCCTGGACCTGGCCCTTGCAGCCCACATGGCCCCACCGTTCATGCGCCGACTGCCGGGTCATCCCGGTGGCCTCTCCGATGGCAGCCCACGACGCCCCAGCAATCCGGGCAGCAGCCACGGCGGCGTCCAGCCTGTCCTGCGCCTGGAGCACGGAGCGACGGGCTGCGACCACGGCCTTCAGCGTGGGATCTGGCGACATGACATGACTCTCTCTGACGGGCGATGCTCACGACCGAGGGGCCACCATGCTACCGGTGCCCACACAGGCCTTGCGCGCCCGGGCGACATGGGCTGCCCGGCGGAAGAGCTGCCTGGGTTGGGGTCGCGGGCACGAGGCTGCGGAGCGCCTGCTTGGGTCAGCACCGGAGGCGCCGCACATCCCGCTGCCGCCCGACAGTCGGCGCCAGTCAACACTCACGGCAGGCCCCTGGCAGCACCCGCACACGACGAAGGGCCCCGATCCGAAGATCGGGGCCCTTCCGTGATGTGCGCGAGAGAGGAGTTGAGCCGCGGGGCCGGCTCCGATCCGGGGGTGGGGGAATTCACTGTCAGGGCGAGTTGACTAGGGGAAACGCAAGCCAGCGAGGGGTTGCGTTGCCCCTGTAGAGGTGAGCACGACGAGGCCGTCTTGGGCTTGTTTGTTGCACGCATATTGCACGCGACAGGGAGGTTCACGATGGGCAATTCGAGGGGGAACGCACATGAGGACGCGGGGAAACGTGAGCGGCGCGGGTTCGGGCGGCTACGGAGGTTGAAGTCGGGTCGGGTGCAGGCCGGCTACATCGGGCCGGACTGCAAGCTCTACATGGCGCCGGCCACCTTCGCGTCGAAGATCGACGCCGAGGGCTGGCTGGCGCAGGAGCGGCGACTGATCGACCTCGGCGTATGGCAGCCGCCGGAGACCCGCGAACCAGACCCCGCGTCGCTGGTCACGATGCCGACACCGCGGGAGAAGCCAAGGCCGCCCTGCCCCACACTGCGGGAGTACTCGCAGACCTGGCTGGCGGACCGGATTGCCACTCCCCAGGGCGATGCTGGATCGTTGCGGCCCTCGTCGCAGAAGGACTACCAGATGCTCTTGCGCAACCACATCCTGCCGGCACTCGGAGACATGCGGCTGGACGATATCGACCTGGACGACGTGGTGGCATGGCACCGGGCCATGGCGAAGAAGAAGATTGCGCGCACCCGGTCGAAGTCTTACAGCCTGCTGCGCGGCATCATGAATGCCGCGATCGTGGACCGCACGCTGCCGACAGTGACGACGAACCCCTGCCGGATCAAGGGCGCGGGCACCACCAGTCGCGAGAAGGACATCACCCCCGCCACACTGGACGAGCTGGCACGCATCGTCATCGAGATGCCCGACAAGTGGCGTGCCGCGGTCCTGCTCGGTGCCTGGTGCGCCATGCGCTACGGCGAGGTCTTCGAGCTGCGGCGCAAGGACGTTGATCTTGACGGCGGGATCGTGCGCGTGGAGCGCGGAGTGGCCTGGGTGGCCGGCGGGTGGTGATCGGCCCGCCGAAGACGAAGGCAGGCAAGCGCCGTGTGGCGATTCCGCCGCACATCATTCCCGACCTGCGCCGACACCTTGCGACCGACGTCTCGCCCGGGCAGAACGCGCTGCTGTTCCCATCCGTTGACGGACGTAACATTCGGCCGTCGACGTTCTTGCGCGCTTGGCATCGGGCGTGTGCCAAGGCGGGACGGGAGGACCTGAAGTTCCATCACCTGCGCCACACGGGCGCGGTGCTGGCTGCACAGTCGAGTGCGACGCTCTCGGAGCCGATGGGGCGCCTCGGCCATGCGACGCCAGCCATGGCGATGATCTACCAACATGCGGCTGCGGATCGAGACCGCGAGATCGCCAGGCACTTGTCCGAGATGGCACGGAAGGCGGCAGCCTCATGAACAACAACCGCCTACCTTCCGTATTGCACATGTACTACGATACGGGTGTGCAGGACGAACTGGACTGGCGCCACCGGGGCGACCACATCGCCAAGCACGACATGACGCCCCAATGGGCCGACAAGGCCTTCGCCGATCCGAATCGCCTGGCGCTCGACCCCGACCCGGCATCGGAGTCCGGCCGGACGATCCGAGTGATCGGCTGGTCGACGTCACTTCAAACGCTGGTGACGGTGATTGCCCTGCCGGACGATGGAGTGATCTGGGGTGTGAACGCGTGGCGGTCGAACAGCACCGACCAGCGCAGGTATCGAGAGGAGGCCACTGATGAGGATTGAGGACCTGATCGCCGCGGAGGCCGCGGCGAGCGAACAGAACAAGGATGCGGAACTCCAGCCCGGGACGAAGATCACCCGGGGACATGGACGGGCCAAGACACTGCAGATCAGGCTGAACTACGAGGAGTTCACGGCTCTGGCGCGAGCTGCCGAGGAGCGCGGGATCCCGGTCTCTACATTGGCGCGAGACCTGCTGCTGCGGGAACTTGAGGGAGCCGGAGAGGATCCACAGGCGGTCATCGCGCGGATGCGGTCCGACTTGGACACGCTTGCGGCCCGGGTGGCCTGAAGAGACTCCGGCGGTTGACCCCTGTCGAGTTCGAGATGATCATGCGTCCGGCAACCGCTCAGATTGCCCAACTACCGTCACCAGTTCTTGCAGCAGACCCCGGCGACAGTGGGTTGGGCATGGAACCCTCCTCGGTTCGTGACAATGAGGACGCGGTTTTCCCGCAGGGAAGTCTCCATCCCATTGAGCCACACGGGTCTGACATTTCTTGCCCCGAAGCCCCTGAGCGTCATGGCCTCCACGTAGGGCACGTGATGGTGCCGTCCGGGCCCAGGAGCACGACATGCACCTGCGCCGCAGCCAGGCTCTGCCGGGTGGCTTCGAATAGCTGCTGGTACTGCGCATGCTCCGGTAGCACCACTAGGGACTCCCGGTCGGGCTCGGCGTCCCGTAGCTTCAATGCCGCCAGCAACGCCCGGGCGTAGGCAGTGAGTGCCTGGTTCTTGACGGTCGACGGCTTCTTCAGGCCGGGCTTGTTCGAGCTTTGGTAGCCCGGGGACGGGTAGCCCTTGACCTCCGCCCCCAAGCGCCGGACGCCCTTGACTGCCTTCACGTCGACGCCGTGCTCCCTAGTCGCTGTGTTGGCCGCGCGCTCGATCACCCATCCCTCAGCCGTGAGTACGTCTACGAACACCTGCTGCACGGCGCCTTCCCACGGCCACTCGTTCACGCGTCGGGACCTTCGAACAAGGTGCGTTCGATCTCGTCCGGCCAGACAGTCGTGCCCAGTTCCTGGCTGACTTCTTCGGCCCATCGCGCCAGCAGCTCGCAATAGTCGACGTAGGTGGTGGTGAACCAGTTGTAGGAGAAGTTCCCACCCCGGTGGGGAAGGGTCTTCCAACCGGCGCTGTACAAGTTGGCTGCCACCCGGGCGTCCAGGATCAGGCAGCGGGTACCGGTCGTGGTTTCAGAGGCGAAGTAGAGGACCTTGGTGAAGAAGGCCGGGCCAAGACAGGGGATCACGCCGCCACCACGGCGGATTAGGGAGCTGTACGCAGAGTGCGAGTCACCCGTTGCGGCGAAGTTCAGGGCGCTCCTGAGCAGCGGAAGGTTCTTTGCGGAGGCCTCCGGCGTTGCGAACGCGGCGATCCGTCGCCGGTTACCTCGCTGGCTCGGGCCGGTACCCCAGGCGAGGACGTGCCACAGAAACTCCAGAACGGCATCATCCGACGCATTCGGCATGGCTGCTGATGTCCCCAGCCGGAACAGGTTAGCGCGGGTGAGCCGCTGCTCAGCGCCGTGCTCGAACGTGCCCACGGACTGCCCCAGACCCTGGCGGTGAAGCTCTCTCGTCCACCACTCGGGCCCCACCTGCTTTCGGGGGAAGCCGTGCTCCAGCACGGTCCTGGTTCGGTTCCCTAGAGTCACGGCAACGTAGGTGGGAAGGGGCAACGTCGCCAGTGTCGAGGCCTCCGTCATGGCAACGATTCTAGCACGCTCGTCATACATTTGGTGGCGGCAAACTGGCTCTTCACAGATGAGGGTGTAGGCGGCCAGTAGCGCGGCGGCGTCCCTGATGCTGATGAACTCGGACCCGCAGCAGGCCCGGGGATCGGAGACATCCACTCGACGAACAGCAGACCCGCTGCGGTTACCCATCACTGGAACTGCGTTCCCACGCGCTGCCCCTCGGCGCGCTCCGAATCATGGGCATCCACCTCGCGTCCTCCCCCCAAGTCAACGTGCGTTCCCCCACCGGGGATCTGTTGTGCGCTCATGCTTCCCCAAGCCACGAGCGGCACCCGTCGGGCTCAATCCACAGGACATCGTCGTCCCGGAGCAGGATCCCGCTATTGCACGTATATTGCACGGACAAGCAAGAACCGCTCCGACCGGGGAGTTTTCCCTAGTCGGAGCGGTTCCGAGATTGTGCGCGAGAGAGGAGTTGAACCTCCACGTCCCAAGGGACACTGGCACCTGAAGCCAGCGCGTCTGCCATTCCGCCACTCGCGCATCACTGTCTTTTCCGGTTCTGCCCGGCGAAGCCAGCTAGAGAAAGCTAGCACAGGTCCTTGGCGCTTTGCACATCGGCGCTGGCAGGCACGTTCCGGCGAGTGCCTGCACGACGACCCCCTGCCCCCGTCCGAGACCCCAGCCGTCCAGCCACTCCTGACAGACTGGACGGGTGAGCGAGACCTTCTATGACGCCGTGGGCGGCCACGAGACATTCGAGAAGCTGGTGCGCCGCTTCTACGAGCAGGTGGCCGCGGATGCAGAGTTCCGCGCCCTCTACCCCGAGCAGGACCTCGGCCCCGCCGAGGACCGTCTGCGCACCTTCCTGGAGCAGTACTGGGGCGGGCCGAAGACCTACCAGGAGAACCGTGGCCACCCGCGGCTGCGGATGCGCCACAACGTCTTCCGGATCACCCCCGCCGAGCGCGACACCTGGCTGAAGTACATGCTGACCAGCCTCGACGAACTCCAGCTCGTCGCCGAGCACGACGCCGCCTTCCGCGACTACCTGACCCGCGCCGCCAACTCGCTGGTCAACACGCTGGCCTGAGCACCGATGGGCGAACTGCTCACCGAACTGGTGCTGCGCGCCGCTGAGCTGATTCCTCCGGGTGAGGTGGCTTCCTATGGAGACCTCGCCGGCATTGTGGGGACGGGGCCACGGCAGGTGGGCGCCGTGGTGGCGCGCGACGGTTCATCGGTCTGCTGGTGGCGGGTCACCAATGCCTCCGGGGAGCTGCCCGCCCACCTCGTCGACGAGGCCCGCGAGCACTGGCAGCGCGAGGGGATCACCGGCAAGGCCAACGGCCGGGGCTGTCGGATCACCGCCCACCGGACGGACCTCCTCGCCCTGACAGATGCGTGGCGGGAGGCGACGGCGGACCTCCGCTGACCTTTCGACGTGCGCAGTCGACCCCGCACGTCGGGCCGACACGGGCACCCGCTGCAGCGCATGCCCCTGCGGATCGGGGGTGCGCAGTGGACTGTGCACGTCGTCGTGACAGCCGGCCCTCGACAAGCTCGGGCGACGGAACGGGGCTCGGGCGACGGAACGGGGCTCGGGCCACGGAAGCAGCCTCAGGCGCGGCTCATCCGCAGCGACTCCCACGGGTCGACGGCCGACTGGTAACCGGTGCCCGACGGGCGCACCTCGAAGTGCAGGTGCGGCCCGTCCTGCTGCTCACAGCCATTCATTCCGCTGCGCCCCAACAGATCACCCGGCTGCACCCGCTGGCCGTCGGCCACCGCCAACTCGCCGAGATGGCCGATCACGAGGTCCCGGCCGTCGGAGCGCACCAGCAGGCGCTTGCTGCCGTAGGAGGCACCCATCGTGGACGGCCTGACGTGCACCGTGCCCGCTACCCCGGAACGCACCGGGGTCCCCTCGGGCATGTCGACGTCGACGCCGTGGTGCACGTGCGAGGCGTACCAGGTCGCCACCGTGCGCCCGTAGGAGAGCATCACCGGATGACTTCCCCCGAACCAGGGGGAGGTGAAGCACCCCTCCTGGGAGTCCTCGCCGTTCAAGTAGAAGCGACGGTTTCCCCGCCAGTACTCGGAGCTGGCGGTGCACTTCGACGGATCCAGGGCGGCGCCGAAGGAGGTGCGCACCACCCTGCCCGAGGGGCTGGGCGCGGAACTCCTCGTCGGGGAGTCCGACGCGGAGGGGATGGGCGACGCGGACGGTGTGGACGACGCGGTTGTGACCGACGAGGTGGCGGAAGGAACCGGCGTACTCGTCCGGCTCGGCTCCGGGTCCTGGGGCGCTTGGGGTGTCTCGGGAGCGCAGGCCGTGGCTCCCAGCACCACCAGCGCGAGGGCAAGTCGAGTGCTTGCGGACATCGTCGTCCTCCTTCGACGGGAGGCCCTTCGACAGGCTCGGGGACCGGGGTTGGGGCTCGGGGACCGGGTGGAGTTCAGGGGATCAGGGTGTGGGCGGGGGCCCGGAGAAGTTCTCCGGGGCTTCTGGAATCTGATGGTGTGCTGACCAAGCGGCCAGCACGCGTCATCAGCCGATGCCCAGCGTCTTCAGCGGTTGTCCAGCAGCCCGACGAGGTAGTCGCCGTAGCCGGACTTGGCCAGCTTCTCCCCGCGCTCGCGCAGCTCGTCGTCGCTGAGGAAGCCCAGACGCCAGGCGGCCTCCTCCGGGCAACCCACCTGCAGGCCCTGACGGGCCTGGATGGTGCGCACGAAGTTGCCGGCGTCATTGAGCGAGTCGAAGGTTCCGGTGTCGAGCCAGGCGGTGCCGCGTGGCAGCACCTCGACCTGCAGCTTCTTGCGCTCCAGGTAGATGCGGTTCACGTCGGTGATCTCGTACTCGCCACGCGGCGACGGCTCCAGCGACTTGGCAATCTCGATGACGTCCTCGTCGTAGAAGTACAGGCCGGGGACGGCGTAGTGGCTCTTGGGCTGCTTCGGCTTCTCCTCCAGCGACAGCGCGGTGCCGTTGTCGTCGAACTCGACGACGCCGTAGGCCTCGGGTTCTGCAACCCAGTAGGCGAAGACGGCGGCACCGTCGATGTTCTCGAAGCGCTTGAGCTGGGTGCCCAGGCCGGCACCGTAGAAGATGTTGTCACCCAGGACGAGGCAGACCTTGTTGCCCTTGGCGAAGTCCTCACCGATGGTGAAGGCCTGTGCCAGGCCCTTGGGTTCGGGCTGGACGGCGTAGCTGATGTTGACGCCGAACTGCGAGCCGTCACCGAGCAGGCGCTTGAAGCCGTCGGCCTCGTGCGGCGTGGTGATGACCAGGATGTCCTTGATGCCAGCGAAGATCAGCGTGGACAGGGGGTAGTAGATCATCGGCTTGTCGTAGACGGGCACCAGCTGCTTGCTGTTGGCCATCGTGATCGGGTGGAGTCGGGTACCGGACCCACCGGCGAGAATGATTCCGTGCATGTCGCCAGTCTGGCACCTTCCCTGTCCCTGTTGGGCTTGCGGGCCCCGCCCGCTCTGGGCGCCGCCACAGGAACCGCCCGATAGGGTCGACGCCATGTCCAACATTCTTGTCACCGGTGGAGCGGGGTTCATCGGCAGCAACTTCGTGCACCACCTGCTGGCCCACTCCGACCACGTCGTCAACGTCATTGACGCCATGACCTATGCAGGCAATCGCGCGAGCCTGGACGGCCTGCCCGCCGACCGCTTCGAGCTGGTCGAGGGCGACATCTGCGACGCGCAGCTCGTCGAGCGTCTCGTGGCGGCCAGCGACGTCGTCGTGCACTTCGCCGCGGAGAGCCACAACGACAACTCGCTCAACGACCCGTCGCCCTTCATCAAGACCAACCTGATCGGCACCTACACGCTGCTGGAGGCGGTGCGCAAGCACGGCAAGCGCTTCCACCACGTGAGCACCGACGAGGTCTACGGCGACCTGGAGCTCGACGATCCGGCGAAGTTCACCGAGCACACGCCCTACAACCCGTCGAGCCCCTACAGCTCCACCAAGGCCGGCTCCGACCTGCTGGTGCGCGCCTGGGTGCGTTCCTTCGGCATCACCGCGACGCTGAGCAACTGCTCGAACAACTACGGCCCGCGCCAGCACATCGAGAAGTTCATCCCGCGCCAGATCACCAATGTGATCTGCGGGATTCGCCCGAAGCTCTACGGGGCCGGCGAGAACGTGCGCGACTGGATCCATGTGGACGACCACAACTCCGCCGTGCTGGAGATCATCGAGAAGGGCCGCTCCGGTGAAACCTACCTGATCGGCTCCGACGGTGAGAAGAACAACCTCGAGGTCATGCAGCTCATCCTCACGATGATGGGCAAGCAGGCCGACGACTTCGACCACGTGACCGACCGTCCGGGCCACGACATGCGTTACGCCATCGACAACACCAAGCTGGTCGACGAGCTGGGCTGGCAGCCGCAGTACGAGGACTTCGAGAGCGGCCTGCAGGCCACCATCGACTGGTACAAGGACAACGAGTCCTGGTGGCGCCCGATGAAGGAGGCCACCGAGGCCAAGTACGCGAAGGCAGGTCAGTGAATGGCGGGGCTTGAGGCACGCACCACCCCGATCCCGGGGATGATCGTGCTGACCCTGCCCATGCCGGGCGACAACCGCGGCTGGTTCAAGGAGAACTGGCAGCGGGCGAAGATGCTGGAGCTGGGCCTGCCCGACTTCGGCCCGGTGCAGAACAACATGAGCTTCAACACCTCCAAGGGTGCGACTCGTGGCCTGCACGCCGAGCCGTGGGACAAGTACGTCAGCCTGGCCACCGGCCGCATCATGGGCGCTTGGGTGGACCTGCGCGAGGGGGAGAGCTTCGGCGCGAAGTTCTCCCTGGAGATGGGTCCGGAGACGGCCGTCTTCGTCCCGCGCGGGGTGGCCAATGGCTACCAGGCGCTGGAGGACGGCACCGCCTACACCTATCTGGTCAACGACCACTGGAGCCCCGAGGCACGGGCCAGCTACACCTACCTCAACCTGGCCGACGAGACCGCCGCCATCGAGTGGCCGATCCCGCTGGACCAGGCCGAGATCAGCGATGCCGACAAGGCGCACCCGCGCCTGGCCGATGTCTCGCCGATGCCCGCGAAGCGGACCGTGGTGCTGGGCGCCAAGGGCCAGCTGGGCCAGGGCCTGATGGCGCTGCTGCCCGACGCCGTGGGCCTGGACCGCACCGAACTGGACCTGACCGACCGCGAGGCCGTGCAGTCCTTCGACTGGAACCAGGTGGGCACCATCGTCAATGCGGCGGCCTACACCGCGGTGGACGTGGCCGAGACCGAGCAGGGCCGGCGTGACTGCTGGGCCGCCAATGTGACGGCCGTGCAGAACCTGGTGGAGCTGGCGCGCGAGCGTCGCATCCGCCTGGTGCACGTCAGCTCCGACTATGTCTTCGACGGCACGGTCACCGAGCACCGCGAGGACGAGGCCTTCAGCCCGCTGGGCGTCTACGGCCAGACGAAGGCGGCCGGCGATGCGCTGGTGGCCACGCTGCCCGAGCACTACATCGTGCGCACCAGCTGGGTGATCGGCGGGGGCAAGAACTTTGTCGGCATCATGGCGGACCTTGCGAAGAAGGGCGTCAAGCCCACCGTGGTCAGCGACCAGTTCGGCCGCCTCACCTTCACCGAGGACCTTGCCGCCGGCATCGTCCATCTGCTCAGCACGGGGGCCGAGTACGGCACCTACAACCTCACCAACACCGGCGAGGTCAGCAGCTGGGCGGACATCGCCAGGACGGTCTTCGAGATGGTGGGTGCGAGCGCCGACGACGTCACCCCGGTGAGCACCGAGGAATATGCCGCCGGCAAGCAGATCTCGCCGCGCCCGACGCACAGCGCGCTGGTGCTCGACAAGATCATCGCCGCCGGCTTCACCCCGGCCCCGGCCGAGCAGCGCCTGCGCGAGCTGCTGGGCTGAGCACGGCCCCACGACGACCCCGCTCGTCGACGACGTCCCGCCGCCCCCAAGGATGGCGGGACGTCGTCGCCATGGGGTGCGGGCCCCCTGTGCGGCGACGATTGCTGGACCCGGGCTCGAGGCTGGCCGGCCATCACAGCTGGGGCCGGTAGGATCGAACGGGCCATGGTCACGTGTCCTCACCCGGGGCGCACCCGGCCAGGGCCACGGACCAGCGGAAAACACCGACCGAAGGAGGGCCAGATGGGATTGTTCGATCGTTTCGAGAACAGGATCGAAGGTGCCGTCAGCGGAGTCTTCGCGCGCGCCTTCAAGGGCGACGTGCAGCCGGTCGAGATCGCCGCGCGGCTGCAGCGCGAGCTCGACGCCGAGGCGACCCTGCTGAGCCGTGACAAGCGCCTGGTGCCCAATGAGTTCACCGTGCAGCTCAGCCAGCACGACTATGACCACCTGGTGCCCTATTCCAAGACGCTGACCAGCGAGATCGTCCCGGAGCTGCGCGAGCACGCCGCCGAACGCCACTACGTCTTCAACGGCCCCATCTCGATCGCCTATGAGCTGGCCCCGAACCTGCCCACCGGTCGTTTCACCGTGACCAGCGCCGCCGTGGCCGGCATCGAGCAGGCCGACGGCCCCGCCTCCACCACGATGATCCGGCGTTCGGCGCTGGTCCTCGAGGTCAACGGCGTGCGCCACCCGCTCACCGCTCCCGGTCTGCTGATCGGGCGCGGCTCCGAGGCGGACCTGCGGATCAACGATCCGGGCGTCTCGCGTCGGCATGCGCAGATCCACGTGCGTGGCAGCGGCGACGACATCGCGATCACCATCGAGGACCTCGGCTCCACCAATGGCATCGTGGTCAACGGCTCGAAGGTGCCCCACGCCCAGTTGGACGACGGTTCGCGCATCGAGATCGGATCGACGCGCATGCTCGTGCACTCCCCAGTGGGTGCGTGACCTTGTCGGAGATCCTGGTCCTGCTGTGCCGCATCGCCTTCCTGGCCTTCTTCTGGCTGTTCATCCTGCTGGCCGCGGGCGTCATCCGCACCGACATCTTCGGCGAGAAGGTCGACGCCGACGGCCGCACCGTGCGCCAGGGTCGCCTGGGCATGATCCGGCGCCGCCGCGAGGCGCGCTCGAAGACCCCTGTGGCCCGCCACCTCGTGGTGACCGAGGGCCGTTCCCGCGGCGCGGTCTACCCGCTCGAGGGCACCATGCCGATCGGCCGCGCCACTAGTGCGACGGTGCAGATCGACGACGACTTCGCCAGTGCCCGCCATGCCCGGATCATGCCGGGCGAGAAGGGCACCTGGGTTGTGGAGGATCTGGACAGCACCAATGGCACCCATGTCAATGCCGTGCAGGTGACACAGGCCACCACGGTGGGCCCCGGTGACGTGATCCGCATCGGGCGCACCCAACTGCGGTTGGAGGCCTGATGGTCTTCTCCCTCGATGTGCGCGCCCACTCCGAGGTGGGTCTGGTGCGCAAGAACAACCAGGACTCCGCCTATGCCTCGCCCACCATGCTGCTGGTGGCCGACGGGATGGGTGGGGCCGCCGCCGGCGACCTGGCCTCAACCGTCGCCGTCCGCGAGATGCTGCGCGCCGATGCCAGCCACACCATCGAGGACGCGCCCGTCGTGCTGGCGGGGGCTCTGCACCGCGCCAATGACCTGCTGGCCGACCTGGTCAAGGCCGACCCGACCCTGGACGGGATGGGTACCACGGTCTGCGGTGCCCTGTTCACCGGCTCCGCGCTGGGCCTGGTGCACATCGGCGACTCGCGGGGCTACCTGGCCCGCACCGGCCGCCTGCACCGCCTCACCCACGACCACTCGTGGGTGCAGTCGCTGGTGGACGAAGGCAAGATCAGCCTGGACGAGGCCGCGATCCACCCCCACCGCTCGCTGCTGCTCAAGGTGCTCAACGGCCAGACCAGCAATGATCCCGACACCGACCGCGTCGAGCTGGCCCTGGACGACCGCCTGCTGTTCTGCTCCGACGGCCTGTGCGGCTTCGTGCCCGATGCCGTCATCGAGGACATCCTCACCGGAACCCCCGACCTGGACGAGGCGATGGCCCAGCTGGTGGCCGCCGCCCACCGCGGCGGGGGTGCCGACAACATCACGGTCGTCCTGGCCGATGTCGTCCCGCACGACGACACGCTGGACGGCGCCGCCCCGCTGCTGGTCGGTGCCGCGGCCGATGCCGAGGTGCCCGAGATCGAGGAGAACACCCTCGTCGGCATCGAGGGTCTGCCGCTGGGCGACCTGAAGCCGGAGCCGGCGGCCAGCGACGAACGCGTCCTGGAGGGCCCCGACCTGGCCGTCCTGGACGAGCAGGAGGCGCGCCGCTATGCCCCGAAGGAGGGACGGATGCGTCCCGTCCTGGCCGGGCTGGCGGTCACCACGGCCCTCCTGCTGCTCGCCGGGGCCGGACTGTGGGGCGCCTGGCAGTGGAGCCGCACCCAGTACTTCGTCGGCGAGGACCAGCAGCAGGTGGCGATCTTCCGTGGAGTGCCCGGTTCCCTGCTGGGACGCGAGCTGGGCGAGGTGGCCGAACGCTCCGGTGTGCGCGTCGACGACCTGCCCACCTTCTACCGCCAGCAGGTGCGCACCACCATCCCGGTCAGCAGCCTGGAGGCCGCCCGCAGGACGGTCGGGGAGCTGCGCACCCACGCCGAGGCCTGTCGTGAGCGACGCCGGCAGGGCGGGACACCTGCGGCCAGCACGGCGCCGGCGCCGAATGCGACGCCCAGTGCCATGACAAGCGCCACCGCCAGCGCCTCGCCCGGGTCCGGCGGGATCGACCTGGAGGGCTGCTGATGAGCCAGCTGCCAGCCACCCCCACCGGGGACCGCTTCGTCTACCGCCGCAGGCGCACGGTGGAGCTGTTGATGGACCTGTTCGCGCTCTGCTTCGGCCTGGCCGGCTGGGCCCTGACCGAGATGAACCTCTACGGCGACCTGCCGGGGAACTTCGCGGTGGTGGCCGCCATCTGGTTCGGCCTGGGCGTGGCGATGCACGTGGTGGTGCGCTGGCGCCTGGCCTGGGCCGACCCGCTGATCCTGCCCTGCGTCCTGCTGCTCAACGGGCTGGGGCTGGCGATGATCCACCGGATCGACCAGATCCCCGACCCGGTGCGCCATGACGCCTCCACCCAGCTGCTGTGGACCATCCTCGGCATGGCCCTGTTCACGGCCGTGGTGGTCTTCCTGCGCGACCACCGCCGGTTGCAGCGCTTCCCCTACCTGCTCTTCCTGCTCGGCCTCTTCCTGCTGCTGCTGCCGCTGGTGCCCGGCCTGGGACGGGCCCAGTACGGTGCGCGGATCTGGATCAGCGTGGCCGGCTACAGCTTCCAGCCCGCCGAGGTGGCCAAGATCGTGCTGGCCATCGCCTTCGCCGCCTACCTCACCGAGCGCCGCGAGGTCCTCGCCCTGGCCGGGCGGCGCTTCGCCGGCATCGACTTCCCGCGGCTTCGCGACCTGGGCCCGATCCTGATCATGTGGCTGGCCAGCCTGGCCGTGCTGGTCTTCCAGAACGACCTGGGCACCTCGATGCTCTTCTTCGGGCTGTTCGTGATGATGCTCTACGTCGCCACCGAGAAGGCCGGCTGGGCGGTGCTCGGGCTGCTGATGATCGGCCTGGGCGGCGCCCTGGCCTACCAGTTCGCCGGGCACGTGCGGGTGCGAGTGGGTGCCTGGCTGCACCCCTTCGAGAACTATGACGCCAACTACCAGGTGATCCAGGCCCAGTTCGGCTTCGCCTGGGGCGGGCTGACCGGCCGCGGCTGGGGGCTGGGCCGTCCCGGCCTGACCACCTTCGCCAAGAGCGACTTCATCGCCGCCGCCATCGGCGAGGAGCTCGGCGTGCTGGGCCTGATGGCCGTCATCATGGTCTATGCGCTGATCGTGGCCCGCAGCCTGCGGATGGCGCTGGCCTCCCACGACGCCTTCGGCAAGCTGCTGGCCTGCGGCCTGGGCTTCACCTTCGCCCTGCAGGTCTTCGCCATCATCGGCGGCGTCACCCGGCTGCTGCCGCTGACCGGCCTGACCACCCCCTTCATGAGCCAGGGCGGAAGCTCCATGGTGGCCAACTGGGTGATCATCGCCATCCTGCTGGTGATCAGCCACCAGGCCCGACGCCCACCGGTCACCCCGCACAGCACGGTTCGCGCGGAGCTGCAGAACGAGGACACCATCGAGATCCCGGCAGTCAGGGGGCAGGCATGAACCGCCCGATCCGTCGCCTCGCCATGGTGACCGCCGTGATGTTCCTGGCGCTGCTGCTCAATGCCAGCTACCTGGCGGTCGTGCGCGACGCCCAGCTCGATGCCGACCCGCGCAACCGTCGCACCCGCGATGCCGAGTACGCGATGAAGCGCGGCGCGATCATGGTGGGCGACAAGGCCATCGCCCAGTCCAAGGCTTCCGAGGGACGCTTCAAGTACAGCCGCACCTATTCCGACGGGCCGCTCTACGCCCACGCCACCGGCTGGTACTCCTATGACTTCGCCCGCTCCGGACTGGAGCAGCAGTACAACACCCAGCTCGCCGGCACCGACGACAGCCAGGTCTTCCGCCGCGCCATGAACACCCTCACCGGCAGCCAGCCAGAGGGGGCCTCGCTGCAGACCACCCTGGACCCGCGCGCCCAGCGCGCCGCCGCCGAGGCGCTGGGCAAGCGCACCGGCGCCGTCGTGGCCCTGGACTGGAAGACCGGCGCGGTCAAGGCCATGGTCAGCAGCCCCAGCCATGACCCCAACAGCCTGGCCACCACCGACCTGGCCAGCGCCCGCAAGGCCTGGACCAAGCTGAACGCCGATCCCTCGCGCCCACTGACCAATCGCGCCACCCGAGAGGTCTACCCGCCCGGCTCCACCTTCAAGCTGGTCACCGCCGCCGCGGCCCTCGAGTCGGGGATGACAGCGCAGTCCACGGTCTCCTCCCCCGCCTCGCTCACCCTGCCCAACACCCGCACGAAGCTGACCAATGAGGTCGACTGCGGCGGCAGCAGCTCCACCATCGACAAGGCGCTGCAGGTCAGCTGCAACACCGCCTTCGCCAACCTCGGCCTGCAGCTGGGCGACGACGCGCTGCGTGCCCAGGCCGAAAAGTTCGGCTTCGACTCCTCGCTGGAGGGCGACCTCAACCCCGTCACCAGCCGCTTCCCCGCCAGCCCTGACCGCGCCCAGACGGCGATGAGTGCCATCGGCCAGTTCGACGTCGCCGCCACCCCGGTGCAGATGGCCGTCGTCGCGGCCGCGATCGCCAATGACGGACGCGTCATGCAGCCCTACCTGGTGGAGCAGGTGCGCAATCCCGACCTGTCCACGCTCAGCGGCAACAACGGCAAGCGCCTGGGCCGGGCCATGAGTGCCGACAATGCGCGGCAGCTGCAGCAGATGATGGTCAACGTCGTCGAGCAGGGTACTGGCCAGCGGGCCGCGATCAGCGGCGTCGAGGTGGGTGGCAAGACCGGCACCGCGCAGACCTCGCCCGAGCGCCCGCCCTATGCCTGGTTCGTCGGCTTCTCGAAGGACCCTGACCTGGCCATCGCGGTCTTCATCGAGGACGCCGGCATCCAGCGCAGCGAGATCGCCGGTGGCCGCCTGGGCGGCCCGGTGCTGGCCTCCGTCGTGGAGTCCATGCGATGAGCCACGCGCAGACTGTTGCCAAGACACCGTCCAGCTGCCAGATTCGACCCCAAGAATGGACTGCGCCCCCGCCGGCGACGCACGAGGGCGCAGTCCCACCGAAAGGATGCTCGCGATGACGCAGGATCGTCCCCTCCTGGGAGGCCGGTACCAGCTCGACGAGGTCATCGGCCGTGGCGGAATGGCCGAGGTGTGGCGCGCCCGTGACATCCGGCTCGGGCGCGACGTGGCCGTCAAGCGACTGCGCGTCGACCTGGCCACGGACCCCACCTTCCAGGCGCGCTTCCGTCGCGAGGCGCAGGCCGCGGCCGGCCTGAACCACCCGAACATTGTCTCCACCTATGACACCGGCGAGGAGATCGACGACCGCACCACCATCGCCGTGCCGTGGATCGTGATGGAGCTGGTGGAGGGCGACACCCTGCGTGAGCTCCTGCAGACCCACACCGCCCTGCCGCCCGAGCAGGCCTTCGAGCTCAGCCGTGGCGTCCTGGACGCCCTGGGCCACAGCCATCGCGCCGGCATCGTCCACCGCGACATCAAGCCTGCCAATGTGATGCTGACCCCCAGCGGCCAGGTGAAGGTGATGGACTTCGGCATCGCCCGCGCCGTCGCCGACACCTCGGCCACCATGACCCAGACGGCCGCCGTGATCGGCACCGCCCAGTACCTGTCGCCCGAGCAGGCCCGCGGCGAGACCGTCGACGCCCGCAGCGACATCTACTCGGCCGGCTGCCTGCTCTACGAGCTGCTGGTGGGCCGTCCGCCCTTCATCGGCGACTCCCCGGTGAGCGTCGCCTACCAGCACGTGCGCGAGGCTCCGGCGCCGCCGAGCCAGCTCGACCCGCAGCTGACGCCGTCCATGGACGCCATCGTGCTCAAGAGCCTGGCCAAGGACCCGGACGAGCGCTACCAGAGCGCCCGGGAGATGCGTGACGACATCGCCCGTCTGCTCGCCGGCCAGCAGGTCACCGCACCGCTGCCGGCCCCGGTGCCGCCGGTCGGCCCGCCGACGGCCGCGACCGCCGTGGTGCCGGAGTCGGCTGCCAGCGGCAGCACCGCGGTCAGCCCGCCCTCTGCTGTGGCCGTCGATGACGAGACGGCCGGACTGACTGCCGTCGAGGACGAGCAGCCCCGGCGCCGCAGCCTGGTCGGCTGGGTGCTGGTCATCCTCGGACTGGCGCTGGCGGCCCTGATCGGGTTCACGCTGTGGGCGTGGCTGACCCCCAATGACGACCCCGAGATGGCGGCCGTGCCGGTGGTGGTGGGCCAGAACGAGCAGGCCGCCACCGCGGACCTCAAGGCTGCGGGCTTCGGCGTCACCTCCCAGCACGTGAACGGGGATGCCGCCACCGAGAACCAGGTGACCGACCAGGACCCGCCCGGCGGCAAGGAGGCCCGCAGGGGCTCGACGGTGACGATCACCATCAATGACGGTCCCAAGACGGTCACGGTGCCGGACCTGGTGGGGCTCTCGCGTGACCAGGCCCGCCAGCGGCTGGTCGACGCCGGCTTCGCGAGCAGCGGGATCACTTTCGCCGACGCCACCGCCGAGGCGGAGGCCGACCATCCCGACCTGGACAAGGGCGAGGTGGTCACCTCCAACCCGGCCTCCGGCGCCGAGGTGGTGCTGTCGGCCAAGCAGGGCATCAAGGTCTACCTGGCCACCGGCAAGGTCCGCGTGCCCAAGGTCGTCGACCAGGCGCAGGACGAGGCCCGTTCTGCCCTGGAGACACTGGGACTCGAGGTGGCCGTCAACGAGCGCGAGACCACCGAGCCCGGCAAGGACGGCCGGGTGCTGGAGCAGAATCCGGCCGGCGGCAAGCGGGTGGAGCGTGGCAGCACCGTCCAGCTGATCGTCGGCCGCTACCGGGATCCGGAGCCCACCCAGACTCCCTCGGCCACTGCCTCCGCCTCGCCGACGGCCCAGGAGACCTCGGAGAGCCTGCCGGTGCCCAATGTGACCGACCAGGCCCTCGCCGTGGCCACCAAGACCCTGCAGGACGCGGGCTTCACCGTGGCCGTCTCCGGCTCGACGGTGAACGACCCGAACCTGGAGGGCAAGGTCGTCGACCAGAGCCCGGCTGGCGGCCAGGCAGAGCGGGGTTCGACGGTGACCATCGGCGTGGGGCGCTACGAGCCGACCCAGACCGCCGAGCCGTCCCCCACCCAGACGCCCTGATCCCCGGACTGCGGCCCTGGGACGTGACTGCGCGAGACGCCGGGCTCAGCCCACGTTCATCAGTGGGCTGAGCCCGGCGGCGCGTGTGGGCGCCTCGAGGTCGCCGCACTCGGCGAGCCACCGGCCCAGCATCTGGTGGCCGCCCTCGGTGAGGACGCTCTCGGGGTGGAACTGCACGCTCTCGACCGCCAGCTCCCGGTGCCGCACCGCCATGATCACGCCGGTGGCGGTGCGGGCGGTCACCTCCAGGCAGTCGGGCAGCGTCTCGGGCACGATCGCCAGCGAGTGGTAGCGGGTGCAGCACACCGGACTGTCCAGGTCGGCGAAGACGCCCTGCCGCTCGTGGAAGACCTCGCTCACCTTGCCGTGCAGCAACTCCGGGGCGCGGTCGACGGTGCCGCCGAAGGCCACCGCCATCGCCTGCAGCCCCAGGCAGACGCCGAACAGCGGCACCCGCCCGGCAAGGTTCCGCACCACGTCGATGCAGACCCCGGCGGCCTCGGGCGTGCCCGGACCGGGTGAGAGCAGGACCCCGTCGAAGCCGTCGGCCCAGTCGGTGGTGAAGACGCCCTCCGGGCGGAAGCGTGGATCGTCATTGCGCCAGACCTCCACCTCGGCACCGATCTGGGCCAGGTACTGCACGATGTTGTGCACGAAGGAGTCGTAGTTGTCGACGACGAGGATGCGGGCCATGGGCCCATTCTTCCGCACGCCACGGCGGGAACTGCCCGGCGTCCCCGGGCTGGGACCATCGAGCCAGCGTCGGCCGCTCAGCCCCCCGTGCTGGCGCTGTGCAGTTCCAGCGCGCCGCTGTAACCGGGCATGGTCACCTCGCGGAGGCGCTGCTGCTTCCAGCCCAGCCCATAGGCCTCGACGTACTGCTGGTAGACGCCAATGGCCGGCGTTGCGGCCAGTGCCTTCTCCAGGCGGTCCTGGTCGCCGATCGCGGTCACCACATAGGGCGGGGCATAGGGCACGCCGCGCAGCACCACCGTGTTGCCGACGCACTTGATGCCGGTCAGCGAGGTGACGCGCTGTCCCTGGATGGTCATGGCCTCGGCCCCGCCCGCCCACAGGGCATTGACGACGGTCTGGATGTCCTGCTGGTGCACCACCAGCAGGTCCTCGTCCACACCGGCGGGCTTCACGCTCAAGGGGGCGTCGGTGAGCTCGACGCTGACCGCCGGGCCCTTCACGGGGGTGAGTCCGGCCAGCTGGCTGGCCTCGTCGAGCCGGGCAGTGACCTGCTGGTCCCCCGACCCGGGAACCGAGGCCAGGTCCACCTGTTCCCGCAGGGTGCCGACGCGCTCGGTCAGCTCCGCATTGCGCCCGGCCTGGGCGCGCACGAGGGCGTTCAGGTCGTCATTGCGGGTGGGCCGCAGGTCAGTGCCGCCGCTGGTGTTGGCGCTGGTGGCCATCATGAGGCCCGCGCTGACCACCACCAGCATCGAGGCCAGCCGGGTTGCGCGGTTGATCGGGCGGTTGGCCTGGCGCAGCCGGGCATGACGCACGCGTGAGGCGGCCCGTCGCCAGGCCTGGCCGGCTGCCATCGCGTCCTCCCGTGGGTGCGCCGCCCCGTCATCTGTCGCCCGGCAGGTGCACCGGACTCGTCGCGGGGGCTGTGGGTGCGCGTCGACTAGGCTACCCGTAGCGGCCGACCTCCCGGCCGTTCGACGCCACCAGGAGAAGTGTCTTGCCCGAGTCCAAGGTCCGCCAGCACACCGCCGCCAAGAAGAAGTCCGCGAACCGGCAGGAGCTTGCCGCCCAGCGGCGCGAGGACAAGCGACTGGCCGCGCCCTCCGGGGGCGTGAACTGGGTGCCGTGGGCCTTCAGCATCATCGGCCTGCTGGGCGTGGCCTGGCTGGTGGTCTTCTACGTGGCCGGCCACCTGGTGCCCGGCATGCGGGAGCTCGGCAACTGGAACATCCTGATCGGCATGGGTCTGATGGCAGCTGCCTTCGGCATCGCCACGCAGTGGAAGTAGTTTCCACCACCTCAACGGCCCAGCCGGCCGGGCAATGATCGCCCGGCCAGCCTGGACCCTCAGCCCTGGGGCTTGAGCAGCGGGAAGAGGATCGTCTCGCGGATGCCGGCATTGGTGAACAGCATCACCAGGCGGTCGATGCCCAGGCCGAGGCCCCCCATGGGCGGGCAGCCGAACTCCAGCGCATCGAGGAAGTCCTCGTCGAGCTGCATCGCCTCGGGGTCACCACCGGCGGCCAGCAGTGACTGCTCGGTGAGCACCTCGCGCTGCACCACCGGGTCGATGAGCTCGCTGAAGCCGGTGCCGCGTTCCATGCCACCGATGATGAGGTCCCAGGCCTCGATCAGACCGGGCTCGCTGCGGTGCGGGCGGGCCAGCGGCTGGGCGATGGCCGGGTAGTCGCACACGAAGGTGGGGTTGACCAGCGTCGGCTCGACGACCTCGCCGAAGAGCTCCATCGCCAGCTTGCCAGCGGGCCACTTCGGGTCGTGGTCGATCTCGCGCTCCTCCAGCAGCTCCACCAGCCGCTCGGCGGGGGTCTGGACGGTGATGGTCTCGCCGATCGCCTCCGACAGGCCCGGGTAGAAGCTGAGCCACTTCCACTCGCCGTCCAGGTCGATGGTGCCGGCGGGGGTTTCGATCTGGTGGATGCCGGTGGCCTCGGCGGCCGCCATGATGACGTCCTTGATCACCTGGGCGATGGTGAACTGGTCGCCCCAGCTCATGTACGCCTCGAGCATGGTGAACTCGGCCGAGTGCGAGGAGTCGATGCCCTCGTTGCGGAAGATGCGGCCCATCTCGTAGACGCGGTCCGCACCACCGACCATGGCGCGCTTGAGGTAGAGCTCGAGGGCGATGCGCAGCGTCATGTCGATGTCGAAGGCATTGAGGTGGGTCCTGAAGGGGCGGGCGGCCGCGCCGCCGTGCACCAGCTGGAGGGTGGGGGTCTCCACCTCGAGGAAGCCCTGGCCGTCGAGGACCCGCCGCACGGCCTGGGTGATCGCGGCACGGGTGCGCACCATCTCGCGCGCCTCCTCGCGCACCACCAGGTCGGCATAGCGCTGTCGCACGCGCGCCTCCTCGCTGAGCTCCTTGTGGAGCGTGGGGAGCGGGCGCAGGGCCTTGGAGGCCATCCGCCACTCGCAGGCCATCACCGACAGCTCGCCGCGGCGGGAGCTGATCACGCGGCCCTTCACCCAGACGAAGTCGCCCAGGTCGGCCTCCGCCTTCCAGTCGGCCAGGCCCTGCTCGCCGACCTCGGCGAGGCTCAGCATCACCTGCAGGCGCTCGCCGGAGTCGTCGTGGGTGAAGCCATCCTGCAGCGTGGCGAAGGCCAGCTTGCCGGTGTTGCGGATGAAGACCACGCGACCGCCGATGGTCACGACCTCGTCGGTCTCCTGACCGGCCTCGAGGTGACCCCAACCCTGGCGCACCTCCGCCAGGCTGTGGCTGCGGCGCAGGTCGGCCGGGTAGGCCTGCTTGCCCTGCTCGAGCATTCTGGACCGCTTGTCGCGTCGCACCTGCATCTGCTCCGAGACGGACGGCCCCTGGGGGGCGTTGGCGGCAGTGTCTTGGATCTTCTCACTCACCGCTCGATCCTATCCTGACCGGCGACGAGGCCGGCCTGCCCGGATGGCGGCCTGTTCGCCCAGCACGTAAGCCCTTGGCACCGCCCTCGGCCGCTGCCTAGCGTGGGCCTCAGCACGACACGTGATCGGCCCACGGCGCGGGCGCACCAGGTGCCCGCCCAATTGAGGAGGACCCATGAGTGTCAATCCCTATGGTGACAATGACCGACTCCAGGCAGGCGTCGTCGAGGAAGGCGACCAGGTCGACCGGGAGCGTCACGGCGTCGACGGCCAGCCCGCGACCGAGGACCAGCGGGTGGTCACCGGCGACCGCCAGCAGGTGCAGGAGGACGACGTCATCATCCGCGAGACCGTCCGCCAGGACCCCGCCCGTGATGACCTGGCCCGTGATGACCTGGCCCGTGATGACCTGGCCCGCGACGACCGCCCGCACCAGGACCGGGTCGAGCACACCGTCGTCGAGCGCGAGGTGGTCGAGACCGAATACGTCGTCGAGGATGGTGCCCGCGATGACGACCCGCGCGACCGTTCCGGCCACCACTCGGAAATCGACGACGTGACGGCCGACCCGTCCCACCGACCGGCCGAGCGCCGTCCCGGTGACGAGACTGCCTTCCGGCTCGACCAGGAGAACGGCCACGACCGCGTCGCCGAGCACACCATCGAGGGCCGCAATCCCGAGCTGTCCGACGACCCGCAGGCGCGCGACGACCAGGACGGCCGCGACGAGGCGGCACCGGAATTCACCAACTGACGGTTTCCAGTACGCAGCACCACCCCTCATCCCTGCCCGGCGATCGCGCGCTCAGGCTCGCGCAGGCTGGCGCACCATCCCCCACGTGGGGAAGCCATGGTTGTCGGCCTGTTCGACCACCTCGAAGTCCCGGCGTCTGTAGAGCGCCACGTTGTCCTCCACATTGGTCTTCAGGTAGGCGGGCATGCCCAGTTCGTCACACTTGCCCAGACCGATGGGCAGGAGCTCGGAGGCCACGCCCTGGTCCTGGTGGCTCGGGCGGACGGTCAGCACCACGAGATAGCGGTGATCGCCGGTGATCATGCGCTCGTGCATCCGGGTGATCTCCAGTTCCTGCGCCCACAGGTGCAGGGCGCTGCGCAGCCCGCAGGTGGCCAGCAGCCGCAGCAGGCCGGGGTCGAGCACCTCCCTCAGGCCCATGTCCTAGGGCTTGCCGTTGCTCCACAGGGCGGCCCCGACCACTTGGCCGTCCCGCTCGACCAGGTCGATCCATCCCCCGCGACCCTGCTGGCGTGCGATCGCCGAGAAGACCGGCGGCAGGCTGCTCATACGCTGCACCCGTCCGGCAGGTCGTCCATGAAGGCGTCTGCCGCCACTTCCGCGACGTGCTCGAGCTCGGTGGCCTGTGCCCGCGGCCTCGGGTCCACCAAGGGGCGCAACCGCGGGGAGATTCAGTCATGCATGGTGACGATGCTCACCATGCCGGCCGCGGCATGACGAGCCGACTCGCCCGTCTGGCCCCAGAGCTCAGGAGCTGCTTGACCTCCGGGCATCGGCTTGCTGGCAACCAGCTGGGAAATCCCCCACGACCAGTTGGGTGAGTGAGTGCTCACTCACTACCTTTGGCCCGTGACACCCCGAGCACCAGCCCTCCCCCCGGACCAGCGACGGGCCGCCATCCTGCGCGCCGCCCGCCCCCTGCTGCTGGAACGGGGAGGCACCTTCACCACCCGGCAGGTCGCCGAAGCTGCCGGAATTGCCGAGGGCACCCTCTTTCGCATCTTCGACACCAAGCGCGAACTCATGCAGGCCGTGATCAGCGACGCCATGGACCCCACCGATGTCTGCGAGGACCTGGACGCCATCGATTGCTCGCTGCCCCTGGTGGACAGGGTGTCCCGGGTCCTGGAACGGATGCAGCGCGCCATCGACGACGTGAGCGCCGTCTTCACTGCGCTCTTCCAGATGCCCGATGCCGACGGGCTCACCAGCCCCGGGCATCACCACTCCCCGGATGCCAAGGCGCGCAGCGAGGCGCACTCGCGCCAGCTCCAGGAGGCCATCGCGCGCGTCCTGGCCGCCGATGCCAACGCCCTGGCCTGCGGTCTGGACGAGGCCGCGGCCCTGGTGGGCTCGATGGCCTTCGCCACCGCCCACCCGCACGTCACCCACCACCCGAGTTCCACCCCCCGAGAACTCGCCGAGCTGCTGCTGGGCGGCCTGGCCCCCGCACGATGCACGTCTGACAAGGAATCCCCGTGCTGATCAAAGTCATCAACACCTACATCAAGCCCTACCTGGGGCTGGTGGGCACCGTCCTGCTGCTGCAGCTGGTGGCGACGATCGCCTCGCTCTACCTGCCCAACCTGAATGCCCGGATCATCGACCAGGGCATCGCCAAGGGCGACACCGGCTACATCTGGAGCCACGGCAACTGGATGCTGGGCGTCAGCCTGGTGCAGGTGCTGGCCCAGGTGGCGGCCGTCTGGTTCGGTGCCCGCGCTGCCATGGGCTTCGGGCGTGACGTGCGCGATGCCGTCTTCCACCGGGTCCTGGCCTTCAGCTCCCAGGAGCTCAGCCACTTCGGCGCCCCCTCCCTGCTGACCCGCACCACCAATGACGTGCAGCAGGTGCAGCAGCTGGTGCTGATGACCTGTGTGATGATGATCAGCGCCCCGATCACCATGGTTGGCGGCGTCTTCATGGCCGTGCGCGAGGACGCCGGCATGAGCTGGCTGATCCTGGCGGCCGTCGTGGCCCTGGGCATCGGCATCGGCATCATCATCGCCCGGGTCACCCCGCTGTTCGCCCAGCAGCAGACCCGCATCGACACCCTGAACCGGGTGCTGCGCGAGCAGATCACCGGCATCCGCGTGGTGCGGGCCTTCGTCCGTGAGCCCCACGAGTCGCGTCGCTTCGACCAGGCCAATGCCAGCCTCACCCGCACCACCACCAGCGTCGGGCGCCACATGGCCAGCCTCTTCCCCTTCGTGACCCTGATCATGAACCTGGGTTCGATCGGCGTCATGTGGTTCGGCGGGCACCGCATCTCCGACGGGCACATCCAGGTGGGCCAGCTGACCGCCTTCCTCACCTACCTGATGCAGATCCTGATGAGCGTGATGATGGCCACGATGATGGTCTTCTTCGTGCCCCGCGCCGCTGTCTGCGCCCGGCGCATCATGGAGGTGCTCACCACCGACAGCACTGTCCTGCCGCCGGCCGAGGGCGTCACCGAGCTGGCCGGCCGCGGCACCCTGGAGATGCGCGACGTCGAGTTCACCTACCCGGGCGCCGAGTCCCCGGTGCTGGGCGGGATCAACTTCACCCTGGAGCCGGGCCGCACCACCGCCATCATCGGCTCCACCGGTTCGGGCAAGTCCACCCTGGTGAACCTGGTGCCGCGCCTGTTCGACGCCACCGGCGGCCAGGTGCTGGTCGACGGCGTCGACGTGCGCGAGCTCGACCCTGACACGCTGTGGGCCCGGATCGGCCTGGTGCCGCAGAAGCCCTACCTGTTCACCGGCACCGTCGCCTCGAACCTTCGCTATGGCAAGCCCGATGCCACCGACGAGGAGCTGTGGGAGGCGCTGCGCACCGCCCAGGCCGAGGACTTCGTCCGGGCCATGGACGGCCAGCTCGACGCCCCGGTCAGCCAGGGCGGCACCAATGTCTCGGGTGGGCAGCGACAGCGACTGTCCATCGCCCGCGCGCTGGTCAAGAAGCCCGGCATCTACGTCTTCGACGACTCCTTCAGCGCCCTCGACGTCGCCACCGACGCCCGTCTGCGCGCCGCCCTGGCCCGCGAGGTGGCAGACGCCTCGGTGCTCGTGGTCGCCCAGCGGGTCTCCACCATCCGCGGCGCCGACCAGATCCTGGTGCTGGAGGACGGCCACATTGTGGGCCGCGGCACCCATGACGAGCTCCTGGCAAACTGCCCCACCTATGTCGAGATCGTCGACTCCCAGCTGAGCGCCGAGGAGGCAGCATGAGCAGCAACGAACCCGTCACCCCGCGCCACGCCATGCCCGACGTGCCCCGTCACGCTGAGTTCGACGCGCCCCGCCACGCCATGTCCGAGCCCGAGGGCCCGCTGCCCCAGGCGGTCGAGGGTGCCGTCACCCTCAATGCCGACCAGGCCGCCGCGGCCGCCGTGGACGAACAGAGCGCCCCGGCGCGGCCCAAGCACGGCCCCGGCCGCGCCCACGGCCACGGCCCGATGGCCATGGGTGGAACGGTCGAGAAGCCGGTGAACTTCGGCGTCTCGCTGCGTCGGCTGCTCGGCCACCTGCGCCCCGAGCGTCGCCTGATCGGTTCGGTGGTGGTGATGGCCGCCGTCGGCGTGGCCGCCAATGTGGCGGGACCCAAGATCCTGGGCCGTGCCACCGACGTCATCTTCGCCGGTGTGCTGGGCCAGCAATTGGGCCAGCGGGTCCCGGCCGGCACCCCGACCGAGGCGGTCATCGCCCAGATGCGCGCCGCCGGGCAGGGCGACATGGCCGACATGGTGCAGACGATGGGCGTCGTGATCGGCCAGGGCATCGACTACGACCACCTGGGCCGTGTGCTGCTGCTGGCCCTGGGCCTGTTCGTCGGCAGCTCCCTGCTCGGCCTCGCCCAGGGCTGGCTGCTCAACGGCGTCGTGCAGCGCTCGATCTACCGGATGCGCCAGGAGGTCAGCGCCAAGCTCGACCGACTGCCGCTGAGCTATTTCGACAAGCAGCCGCGCGGTGAGCTGCTCAGCCGCGTCACCAATGACATCGACAATGTCTCCCAGACGCTGCAGCAGACCCTCTCGCAGCTGCTCAATGCCCTGCTGACGCTGGCGGGCGTACTGGTGATGATGTTCTGGGTGAGCTGGCAGCTGGCCCTGGTGACGCTGTTGATCATCCCCATCTCGGGGGTGCTCGCCGGCTTCATCGGCAAGCGCTCGCAGAAGCTCTTCGCCCAGATGTGGAAGTCCACCGGCGAGCTGAACGGGCACATCGAGGAGGCCTACTCGGGCCATGCGCTGGTCAAGACCTTCGGCCGCCAGCGCGAGGTGGAGGAGGTCTTCGCCGAGCACAACGACGGGCTCTACCGAAGCGCCTTCGGCGCCCAGTTCATCAGCGGCATCATCATGCCGGTCATGTTCTTCGTCGGGAACCTGAACTATGTGGCCATCGCAGTCCTGGGCGGGCTCAAGGTGGCCAGCGGCTCGATGCGCCTGGGCGACGTGACCGCCTTCATCCAGTACTCCCGCATGTTCACCCAGCCGGTCACCCAGGTGGCCAGCATGTCGAACCTGCTGCAGTCGGGCGTCGCCTCGGCCGAGCGCGTCTTCCAGGTGCTGGATGCGCCGGAGCAGTCCGCCGAGGCGGCCGGTTTGCTGCCCACGCCGCTGGCCGGTCGGGTGGTCTTCGACGACGTGAGTTTCCGCTACCTGCCGGAACGTCCCCTGATCGACGGGTTGGACCTGGTGGCCGAGCCGGGCCAGACGGTTGCGATCGTCGGGCCGACCGGTGCCGGCAAGACGACGCTGGTCAACCTGCTGATGCGCTTCTACGAACTGCAGGGCGGCAGGATCACCATCGACGGCGTCGACATCGCCACCGTCCCCCGTGGCGAGCTGCGCGGCCAGATGGGCATGGTGCTGCAGGACACCTGGCTCTTCGGCGGCACCATCCGGGAGAACATCGCCTATGGCCGTCCGGGCGCCACCGAGCAGGAGGTCGTCGAGGCCGCGAAGGCCGCCTATGTCGACCGCTTCGTCCACTCGCTGCCCGACGGCTATGACACCGTCATCGACGAGGAGGGCTCGAACGTGTCGGTGGGCGAGAAACAGCTGATCACGATCGCCCGCGCCTTCCTCTCGGAGCCGTCGATCCTGATTCTCGACGAGGCCACCAGCTCGGTGGACACCCGTACCGAGGTGCTGGTGCAGCAGGCAATGAACAACCTGCGCACCGACCGGACCAGCTTCGTGATCGCGCACCGGCTGAGCACGATCCGCGACGCCGACCTGATCCTGGTGATGGAGGACGGCGCGATCGTCGAACAGGGCACCCATCGCGAGCTGCTGGAGGCCAAGGGGCACTACCACGACCTCTACCAGGCCCAGTTCGCGGCGCCGGTGGAGGCCTGAGGCACACGCAGGGGGCGTCGGGCACACGTTGCAGTGTGTGCCCGACGCCCCTCGTACGTGCTCGAGTGGCCTCCAGTGTGCTCGAGGCACCTCGATGGTGCTCGACCCCAGGGGCTCGACGGCCTCAGTGGCGGTAGCAGATGGTCGACGAAGGCGCCTTCTTCCCGCTGAAGGCCTGGTAGGCGCGCTTGAAGTCGGCGCAGCGCTCGGCGTCCTCGCGGGCACTGGCGGCGTAGCCGACATTGCGGCTGATGCGGCCCATGTCGAAGCGATCGGCGGCCTTGTTGCTGGTGGGACGGGCCGTGGTCCAGTACCAGGTGGCGATGGCCGCGGAGTGACGCGGAGTGGCTGCCGCGGCGGGATTGCTGCGCAGGTTCACACCGATGGCCCTGCCGGCGGCGCCGTAGTTCCAGGCGCCGGTGAGCTGCATGTAGCCACGGCCCTTGTAGCGGGCACGGGAACCGCGCTCGCTGGCCGACGGGTCCACCCGGCTCTCGTTGACCAGGGTCGCCAGGAAGGCGGCCTTGCGCTGCGGCGTGGTGATGCTGGCCTTGCGCATCTGGCGGTTCAGTTCCGGCAGGTTCTTGGCGACGCGCGGGTTCGAGTCGACGCGGGCGCCGAAGACCTGGCGCAGCTGTGCCTCGGTGACGTCGCCCGCGGCCTGGGCCGGAGTGGCGAGACCGCCGGCGAGCAGCAGTCCGCCGACGGTCGGAAGGGCAAGGAGGGGGTGGATCGGGGTCACGCGGATCCTTCTGGGATGGGGGTGGAGGTCCCACGCTCTCATGAGGAAAAGCTGAGAACAAATTCATCATTTGCTCAGCCAGCTGGCCCACCGGGGACGCGAACCAACCGTCGGGCACGCACTCCTTGGCACAATGGGCCTCGTGACGATCCACGCCAGCCATCCCTTCGCAGACGACCAACGCGACCAGGCACGTGCCCTGCGCGGACGCCTCGGAGGCCGGGTCTGCCTGCTCACGGCCGGCGAGGGACGTGCCCGTGCGGGCTGGACGGTCAGTTCACTACTGCTGGTGGATGGACCCCAGTGGCAGGTGGTGGCGATGGTGGACCCGGACAGCGACCTGGCCGAGCGGATCGGCCAGACCGGGCGCGCGGTCCTACACCTGTTGGAGGGGCCGCACCGTTACCTCGCCGATGTCTTCGCAGGCCTGGCCCCGGCGCCCGGCGGCGCCTTCCGTGGCAAGGGGTGGACCCAGACCAACCACGGCCCCCGCCTCGACGAGGTGGGCAACTGGGCCGCGCTGGAGCTCGAGCACAGCACCGAGCTGGGCTGGAGCCAGGCCCTGGTACTGCGCGTCGTGGAGGCCGTCACCGATGCCGATCCCCAGCCGCTGCACCACGTGCGCGGCCACTACCGGACCCTGGAGGACTGAGGAACCTCAGCTGGCCTCCAGCTCGGCGCCCACCACAGTCCGCTGGTGCTCGTCGAGGGCCTTGACGAAGCGCCGTAGCACCTCGTCGCCCGACCCCTCCGACTGCATCAGGGCCCCCACCATCTGCTCCAGCACCAGGTCGGCGCGGGAGTCGACGGACCGGTAGAGCCAGGCCCGGCCGCCGCGTTCACGGGAGACGATCCCCTTCTTGGCGAGCCGGTCGAGCACCGTCATCACCGTGGTGTAGGCCAGCGGGCGGTCCTGCAGGAGTGCCTCGTGAACATCCCTGACCGACAGCACTTCCTCCTGCTGCCAGAGGATCTCCATGATCTGGAGTTCAAGTTCACCAAGGATTGCCATGCCTGCATGGTATCCGGCCCCAACGCCAGGGAGCTCGTGCCAGGGCCCTTCTGGACATCAGACCCAATGCCCCTTGGCACACACGCGGCAGTGGGTGACCCGATCCTGTCCAGCGGGTGACCCGACGGGTGACATCAACCCCAGCGCCGGGCTAGCCTGTTCGGAAGCATCGGGGCTCCCACGGGTCGGAACCGAGCTCAGACACGACGGCCGGGGACGAACATGGACACAGGCGGGAACGGGGAGGCACGCGACGACGCGCGACCGTTCGTGACCCCGCCGCGCCTGCTCGACGCGCTCGACCGCGTCCTGCGCACCCGGGTCGCCGTCGTCTCCGGGCCCGCCGGCCACGGCAAGAAACGCCTGGTCCATGCTTGGCTGGAGGCACACCCGGAGCTCGAGTCCCGCTGGATCGCCGCCCCACAAGAGCTCGACGAGGTCGAGCCCGCCCGGAACCCATCCGAGCTGCGCGTGCTGGTGGTGGCGCGCCCCAAGCTGCTGGCCGACTCCACCTTCGTCTCCCGCGCCCTGGAACTCGCCGAACGTGACCCCTCGATCCGGCTGGTCTTCGCCGGGCGCTCCCGCCCCGACGCCCCGCTCGGGTCGCTGGCCGCCCGGGGCCTGCTGGTCAACATCGAGACCGACCAGCTGGCACTGACCCGCGACGAGGTGGCGCAGCTGCTGACCCCCGACAATCCCGACCTGCCCGAGTTCGCGCTCGACACCATCATGGAGAGCTCTGGTGGCTGGCCGGCTGTGGTGCAGATGCTCACCGGCGAAACCCTCACCTGGGCCCACAGCTCCTCGGCGGTGCGCCTTGCCGACAGCTACCTCGTCGACGAGGTGCTGTCCGGGCTGGATGAACAGGACATCGCCCTGCTGCAGGAGCTCTCCCCCCTGCCCACCCTCGATCCCCTGGCTGCCGCCTGGATGACCGGCCGCGGCGACGCGGCGGCCCAGTTGAGCCGGCTCCAGGCCCACGGGGTGCCGATCACCTGGGACGATGCGAACACCATCCGGCTAAACCCCTTGCTGCGCGCCCACCTGGGCCGCCAGCTGGCCCGGGAGCGCCCCGAGGAGCATGCCCACCTGATCGAACGCGCCAGCCTGTGGTTGCGCAACCGCCAGCGCCCGATGGAGGCGATGGGCCTGGCCATGCAGGCCGGGTTGCTTGACCTGGCCTGGATGATCGCCGGCGAGTTCATCACCATCAACATGGACCGCCCCGACCTGGTGCACTCCATGCCCGAGCTGGTGGAGCTGCTGCCGCCGGGCTGGGAGATCGACATCGTGCGCTCGATCTCGCGTGGCATGGCCACCCCGCAGACGATGGTGGCGCAGATGAACGCGATCGACCCCCAGCTACTGGTGGAGCGCAATGACACCGGACGCCTGGGTTACGTGGCCCTGGCCCTGGGCATGGTGCGCAAGGTCGGCTATCCCTGCGAGGTGGATGTCTCACTCGCGCTGGAGATCGCCGGCTCGCTGGACGCCCGGGGAATCCACGAACTCGACCACGCACTGCTCGCGGCGGTGCACACCGAGTACGGCCTCTACCTTCTGCACCACGGCCGCCTCGCCGAGGCCAATGAGCAGCTGCTGGCCGGCCTCGGACTGGCGCGGGTGGTGAACGTGCCGTGGGCGACGGTCTGCTGTCTGTCAGCCCTGAGCTACCTCAATGCCGAGCAGGGCGCGGTGGACTCCTCGCACCGGCTGGCCGACGAGGCCATCCTGACCGGCTCCGACACCGTCTTCAGCACCGACTCACTCGACGAGTTCGCCATCCTGGGGCTGGCGCTGACCGCAGTGGACACCGGCGACCTGGCCTCGGCCCGTCGCTGGCTGGACACCCTGGACCAGCATGCCGAACTGCTGCGGGAGAACGACGCCTTCCGCACCCACGTGCGCTGCGCCGTGGCGGTGATGCAGGGTGACCCCGCCCAGGCCTTGCGCCTGGTGGAGGCCTTCCGCGACGAGGCGGCCACCCAGGCCACCGAGATGCATGCGATGCTGGTGGGCGTCTCGGCCGTCGACGCCGCGATCACCTTGGGCGACGTGGCCCTGGCCGAGCACGAGTACCAGCAGCTGATGCACCTCGACCTGCCCGAGATGGGCAGCCGACTGGTGGTGCTGCAGGCACGAATCTTCCTGGCCCGGGGTGACGCACGCGCGGCCCACGAGATGCTGCGGCCGCTGGCCGAGGGCCAGGTGCAGCTGGAGCACCCCAAGGACACCCTCTACTCGTTGATGATCTTCGGGGTGGCGGCCGACGAGCTGCACCGCCCCGACGAGGCGCTGCGCGCCTTCCAGCGCGCCGGTGTCCTGGCCGAACGGCTGGGACTGAACACGCCCCAGGCGCGGCACACGACGGTGGCCGTCGCCAGCCGGCAGGAGGTGCCGCTGACCACTGCGGAGCGCCACGTCCTGGAGCACCTGGATGCCAGCAAGACGCTGGGGGAGACGGCCGAGGAATTGTTCATCTCGTTGAACACCCTCAAGACGCACCTTCGTCGGGTCTACAAGAAGCTCGGGGTGGCCAACCGCGAGGAGGCCATCGACCGGGCGCGCGTGATGGGCCTGCGGCCGCGCACGGACTGAACCGGCTCCCCTCGAACCGGACCGGCCCTGCCACGGCGCGCACCGCGCCTAGTCTGGGTCCATGCTCGTTGCCTTCAGTGTCGCCCCGTCCGGAACCGGCCCCAGGGGCCGGGAGAATCCCGATGCCTCCGTGCACGATGCCGTCGCCGCGGCGGTGCGGATCGTGCGCGAGTCGGGCCTGCCCAACCGCACCGACTCGATGTTCACCACGATCGAGGGCAGTTGGGAGGAGTGCATGGAGGTGGTGCGCCGCGCCACCGAGGCTGTCGGCGAGTACGGCAGCCGGGTCGCGCTGGTGCTCAAGGCCGACATCCGTCCCGGCCACACCGGCGAGCTGACCGGCAAGCTGGAGCGACTGGAGGCAGCACTGGAGCAGTCCCCGGATGAGTGAAGCCATCATCCGCCCCGCCACGGTGGCGGATGCGCCCTACATGACCCAGTGCCACATCGAGTGCCTGGCCGAGACCTATGCCCACATCATGCCGCCGGCCTTCGCCCAGCAGCGCCGCGACCGCTTCCGGGCAGAGGTGGACGAGCTGGTGGTCCAGCTCGTCGAGGCCGAGCAGGCCGAGGCCGCCGATAGGCAACCCGTGCGGCGCCACTGGTTGGCCGAGCTCGACGGTGAGGTGGTGGGCGTGGCCGCCTCCGGCCCGGGCGTCGCTCCGTGGGAGCTGGAGTACTTCAGCAATCCCGAGCCCCCGGTGGGCTTCAACCTGGACCACCTCTACACACGCGCCCGCACCCACGGCTCCGGCCTGGGGCCACGGATGCTCGCCACGGCGCTGGCCCGGCCCGGCAGCGACGAGCCGCTGGCCGCCTGGCTGTGGATCATGCGCGAGAACCCCCGCGCGGAGGCCTTCTACCGCCGCCACGGCTTCGTCGACGACGACCTGGACGGACGCCTGCCAGGCGCCCTGGAGGTGGATTGCGGACCCACCTGGTTCCACCGGCCCATGTTCAGGATGTGGCGCCCCGGGGCCGACACCTGATCCCACGTTGGCTTGCGGCGATGCCCTGCCTTGGCGGCTTGGGGCAACCCTGGCCATTTTTCCGGCCCCCAGCGTGGTTACTATCGGCTGTAGTGGGCGCGACCGGATGCGTCCCGCGTGGAGGGATTGAGCATGGAGCAGCCAGGATCCGACCCCCGAGGCGAGGCCACCGCGGCCCAGCCTGCAGCCAGCAGCCCCGTCGTCACGGCCAAGACCCGCGGTGACATCACCGAGCTGCCCGATCTGGCCACCGGCACCAGCCGCGTCGGGCCGGTGCGCAGCCGGATGCCGATCTACGTCGACCTGCTACCGCCCTGCAATGCCGGCTGCCCCGCCGGGGAGAACATCCAGGAATGGCTGCGTCTGATCAAGCACGGCAAGGCCGAGGCCGCCTGGCGCCAGCTGACCCGTGACAACCCCTTCCCCGCCATCCACGGCCGCGTCTGCTACCACCCCTGTGAGGTGGCCTGCAATCGCGTGGAGCTGGACGGTGCGGTGAGCATCCACTCGGTGGAGCGCTTCCTGGGCGACGAGGGCATCAAGCACGGCTGGCAGTTCGAGAAGCCGCGCCACTCCACCGGGCACAAGGTGCTGGTCATCGGCGCCGGACCCTCGGGCCTGTCCGCCGCCTACCACCTGACCCGTCTGGGCCACCAGGTGGAGATCCGCGACTCCGGCGACAAGCCCGGCGGCATGATGCGCTGGGGCATCCCGGAGTACCGCCTGCCCCGCGACGTCCTCGACGCCGAGGTGGCGCGACTGGTGGAGATGGGCGTCACGATCACCCTCAACCACACCGTCACCGACCTGTTGGCCGAGCAGACCCAGGGCGGCTTCGATGCCGTCTTCGTGGCCGTCGGCGCCCACCTGTCCAAGCGTGTCGACATCCCCAACCAGGACGCCAGCCGCATGGTGGATGCCGTCAGCTTCCTGCGCGACGTCGCCAGCGGCGAGCGTCCCGTGCTGGGCCGCAAGGTGGCCGTCTACGGCGCCGGCAACACCGCCATGGACGCCGCCCGCGTCGCCCGTCGACTGGGTGCGGAGGAGTCGGTGATCGTCTACCGCCGCACCAAGGACCAGATGCCGGCCCACGAGCTGGAGGCCGTCGAGGCCGAGCGCGAGGGCGTCAAGATGAACTGGCTGCGCACCATCAGCTCGATGGACGAGGCCGACCTGACCGTCGAGATCATGGAGCTGGACGAGAACGGCAAGGCCCGCGGCACTGGCCAGTTCGAGAAGCTCGAGGCCGACACCGTCATCCTCGCCATCGGCCAGGAGGCCGACACCGGCTTCCTGCACGGCATCCCCGGCATGAGCTTCACCGGCGACGTCGTCAACGTCGACCCCAAGACCCTGATGACCGACGTCCCCGGCATCTTCGCCGGCGGCGACGCGGTGCCCAGCGACCGCACCGTCACCATCGGCGTCGGGCACGGCAAGAAGGCCGCGGCCCAGATCGACGGCTGGCTCAACCGGGCCACGCCGAGGCAGCGGGTCAAGCACCCGGTGGTCACCTTCGATGACCTGCACCTGTGGTACTTCGGCGACGACCACACCCAGCGCGAGCAGCCCGAGCTGGCCGTCGAGCAGCGTTTCGACTTCGACGAGGTGGTGGGCGGCCTCGACGCCGACCAGGCCCTGTTCGAGGCGCAGCGGTGCCTGAGCTGCGGCAACTGCTTCGAGTGCGACGGCTGCCTGGGTGCCTGCCCCGAGGATGCGGTGATCAAGCTCGGCGAGGGCCATCGCTACCGCTTCGACTACGAGAAGTGCACCGGCTGCGCCAGCTGCTACGACCAGTGCCCCGTGCACGCCATCGAGATGATCCCGGAGGGGAACTGATGTCCACCACCACCCGAAACCAGCAGCCCTTCCCGCAGGAGCCGGTGCGCGACCAGCACGCCTACATCGCCAGCCCCGCCATGCTCTCGGCCACCTCCCGCGTGGAGGACGGCGCCACCCTGGCCCCGCCGATCCCCGAGAGCACCCACGGCATCCTCGCCGAGGTCGGCGGCCACGAGCCGCCGCCGATCGAGCCCGGTGAGCGCCTGATCGTCGACGGCAACGAGGCGGCGGCCGACGTCGCCTACCGGCTCAACGAGCTGTGCAGCATCTACCCGATCACCCCCAGCTCAACGATGGCCGAACTGGCCGACGATTGGGCCAGCCACGGCCGCGAGAACATCTTCGGCCAGGTGCCCACCGTCATCGAGATGCAGTCCGAGGCGGGAGCCGCCGGTGCCATGCACGGCGCCCTGCAGGGCGGTGCCATGTGCACCACCTTCACCGCCAGCCAGGGTCTGCTGCTGATGATCCCCAACATGTACAAGATCGCCGGCGAGCTGACCAGCACCGTCTTCCACGTCGCCGCGCGATCCCTGGCCACCCAAGGCCTGAGCATCTTCGGCGACCACCAGGACGTGATGGCGGTGCGCCAGACCGGCTGTGCCCTGCTCAGCTCGGCCTCGGTGCAGGAGGCGCACGACATGGCGCTGATCAGCCAGGTCTCGACGATGCACACCCGCATCCCCTTCGTGCACTTCTTCGACGGCTTCCGCACCAGCCACGAGCTCAACACGCTGGAGCGGCTGAGCAATGACGTGCTGCGCTCGATGGTCTCGGAGAAGCTGGTGCAGGAGCATCGGGCCCGCGCCCTGAGCCCGGCCCATCCCTTCATCCGCGGCACCGCCCAGAACCCGGACACCCACTTCCAGAGCCGCGAGACCGCCAATCCCTTCTACAGCTGGGCGCCGGCGGTCGTGCAGAAGGTGATGGACACCTTCGCCGAGAAGACCGGCCGCCAGTACCACCTGGTGGAGTACCACGGCGCCCCCGATGCCGAGCGCGTCGTGGTGGTGATGGGATCGGGCGCCCAGACCGTCGAGCAGACCATCGACCACCTGGTCGCGCAGGGCGAGAAGGTCGGCATGGTGCAGATGCGCCTGTACCGCCCCTTCCCCACCCAGGCAGTGCTGGAGGCCATCCCCTCCACGGCCCGCCGGATCGCGGTGCTCGACCGCACCAAGGAGCCCGGCGCCGGCGGCGAGCCGCTCTTCCTCGACATCGTCTCCGCCCTCGGCGAGGCCGTCGCCGACGGTCGCCGCGCCGGGATGCCGACCGTCATCGGCGGCCGCTACGGCATCTCCAGCAAGGAGTTCACCCCCGGCATGGTGGCCGGCATCTTCGAGGAGCTCGCGGCGGAGCGTCCCCGCCCCCGCTTCACCGTCGGCATCACCGACGATGTGATGCACCTGAGCCTGGACTACGACGCCGACCTCGACATCGAGGACTCCAAGACCCTGCGCGCGGTCTTCTACGGCATGGGCTCCGACGGCACTGTCGGCGCCAACAAGAACACCATCAAGATCCTCGGCTCCGACCCCGAGACCTACGCGCAGGGCTACTTCGTCTACGACTCGAAGAAGTCCGGCTCGCGCACGGTCAGCCACCTGCGCTTCGGGCCCAATCCGATCAAGGCGCCCTACCTGGTGAGCAAGGCGGGCTTCATCGGTTGCCACCACTGGTCGATCCTGGAGCGTGTCGACGTGCTCGAGTACGCCCGGCCCGGCACCACCCTGCTGATCAACTCGCCCCATCCCGCCGAGGAGGTCTGGGACCACCTGCCGGCCCCGATGCAGCAACGCATCATCGACCTGGACATCGACGTCCACGTCATCGACGCCAATCAGGTGGCCAGGGCCGTCGGGCTGGGCGGGCGCACCAACACGGTGCTGCAGACCTGCTTCTTCGCCATCTCGGGTGTGCTTCCCCGGGAGAAGGCGATCGAGAAGATCAAGAAGGCCATCACCAAGACCTACTCGAAGAAGTCGATGGAGATCGTCGCCAAGAACCACAAGGCGGTCGATGCCTCGGTCGAGCACCTGGTGCACCTCGAGATCCCCCAGCAGGTCTCCAGCCAGCACGGCCTGCTGCACCCCGTCCCACACGACGCGCCCCGCTTCGTGCAGAAGGTCACTGCGCCGATGCTGGCAGGCAAGGGTGACGACCTTCCCGTCTCCGCCCTGCCCGTCGACGGTTCCTACCCGTCGGGCACCACCCGTTACGAGAAGCGCAATGTCTCCGACCTGATCGCGGTCTGGGACCCGGAGGCCTGCATCCAGTGCGGCAACTGCTCCTTCGTCTGCCCGCACGCCGTCCTGCGCGCCAAGTACTACGACCCCAGCAAGCTGGAGGGCGCCCCGGACGGCTTCGAGTCGGTGGCGCTGGACGCTGCGGGCCTGCCGCAGACCGGCTACACCCTGCAGGTCTATGCCGAGGACTGCACGGGCTGCGGACTGTGCGTGGAGGCCTGCCCGGTCACCCCGATCGGCCAGCCCACCCGCAAGGCGATCAACCTGGAGACGGTGCTGGACCGCACCAAGGAGAAGGAGAACGTCGAGTTCTTCGAGACCATCCCGCTGAACAACCGTTCCCGCGTCGACTTCGGCACCGTGCGCGGCACCCAGTTCCTGGAGCCACTCTTCGAGTTCTCCGGGGCCTGCTCCGGTTGTGGCGAGACGCCCTACCTGAAGCTGCTCACCCAGCTCTTCGGTGACCGTGCCACCGTCGCGAATGCCACGGGCTGCTCGTCGATCTATGGCGGCAACCTGCCGACCACCCCGTGGGCGAAGAATGCCCAGGGCCGTGGCCCGGCCTGGTCCAACTCGCTCTTCGAGGACAATGCCGAGTTCGGCCTGGGCCTGCGCCTGGCGGCGGACTTCCAGACCAACCTGGCCCGCACCCGCCTGGAGCAGTTGCGTTCCGAGATCGGCGACGACGAGCTGGTCGACGGCCTGCTGGAGGCCCCGCAGGCGCGCGAGAACGAGCTGGCCCGCCAGGCTGAGCGCCTGCAGCGGCTCAACGAGAAGCTGGCCCACCTGGAGGGGCCGGTGGCCGACGATCTCCGCAGCGTCGCGGATCACCTGCTGCGCCGCTCTGTGTGGATCGTGGGCGGCGACGGCTGGGCCTATGACATCGGCTCCGGGGGTGTCGACCACGTGCTGGCCAGCGGCCGCAATGTGAACATCCTGGTGCTGGACACAGAGGTCTACTCCAACACCGGCGGCCAGTCGTCGAAGTCGACACCGATGGGTGCCGTGGCGAAGTTCGCCTCGGGCGGCAAGCTGACCCACAAGAAGGACATGGCCATGCAGGCGATCGCCTATGGCAATGTCTACGTCGCCCGGGTGGCGATGGGTGCCGATCCGCAGCAGACGCTGAAGGCCTTCCGTGAGGCGGAGGCCTATGACGGCCCCAGCCTGATCATCGCCTACAGCCACTGCATCGCCCACGGGCTCGACATGCGCAAGGGCCTGGACCAGCAGTACAAGGCGGTCAACTCCGGTCACTGGCCGCTGGTGCGCTACAACCCGGTGGTGCGCCAGGACGGGGGCAATCCCTTCCTGCTCGACTCGCCGCGGCCACGATTGACCTTGAAGGAGTACCACGCCGCCGAGCTGCGCTTCAAGATGCTGGCCAATGCCGACCCGGTCGAGGCCGAGCGACTGACCACGCTGGCGCAGGAACAGGTGGAGCGGCGTTGGACCGAGTACGAGCGGATGGCCACCCGCCATGCCGAGGAGTTCGCCGACGACGCCCGGAAGGACCTCTGAGATGCCCCAGAACCAGTCCCCGCAGATGAGTGAGGCGCTGCGGGCCGCCATGGCCTCGGCCGCCGCGAAATCGGCTGCCGGCTCCAATGCCACCGACCTGCTGCGCCCCGGCATCGTGCCGATCCAGGAACAGGGATCGGGCTCGGTCGTCGAGCCGGACCCCGCCGACCGGCACTCCGACGTCGACCTGACCACCCGCTACCTGGGACTGGAGCTCTCCAGCCCGGTGGTGGCCTCGGCCGGCCCTCTCTCGCAGAGTGTGGAGGGCATGCAGGCGCTGGCCGAGGCCGGGGTGGGTGCCGTGGTGATGTACTCGCTGTTCGAGGAGCAGCTGCGCCACGAGGCCGCCCGCCAGGAGGCCATCCAGGAGCTGCACGAGGAGAGCTTCTCGGAGGCGATGAGCTACTTCCCCACGCAGGCGTCCAACACCGGTGGCATCACCAGCCGCTACCTGGAGCTGCTGGAGAAGGGCGCGAACGCGCTGGACGTGCCGCTGATCGCCTCGGTGAACGGCGCCACGCACGGCGGCTGGACCGGGGTGGCGCGCCGGATGCAGGATGCGGGCGCTGCCGCGATCGAACTGAACATCTACCTGGTGCCCGGTGAGGTCTCGGTCTCGGGCAGCGAGATCGAGGACCGTCACCTGGAGATCCTGCAGGCGGTCAAGGACGTCGTCGACGTGCCGGTGGCGGTGAAGCTGTCACCCTATTTCAGCTCCTTCGGCCACACCGCGGTGCGCCTCAGCGAGGCGGGGGCGGACGGCCTGGTGCTGTTCAACCGCTTCCTGCAGCCCGAGGTGGACATCGAGAGCCTCGAGGTGGTGCCGGGGGTGGAGCTGTCCTCGCCGTCGGAGGCACGCCTGCCTCGCACCTGGATCGCCGCACTGCGCGGACGGGTGACCTCCTCGCTGGCCGCCACCACCGGTGTGGAGACCAGCGACGACGTGGTGAAGTACCTGCTGGCTGGCGCCGACGTGGTGATGACCACCTCGGCCCTGGTACGCCACGGCGCCGGCTACGCCCGGGAGCTGAACCGTGGCCTGGCGGCCTGGCTGGACCGCAAGCAGATGACGCTGGAGCAGGCCCGCGGCCTGCTGGCCGTTCCGACCGATGTCCCGGCCGACGCCTATGAGCGTGCAGGCTATGTGGCGGCGCTGGAGCGGGCCAAGGCGGTCTACGGCCGGTGAGGCTCCGGCGCCCCGCCCGGACGAGCACGTGACGAGGGCCGCAGCTCCAGTGGAGCTGCGGCCCTCGTGCTGTGCTCGGCTAGCCCCCGGCCAACCCGGGACGCCCAAAGGCCGGAAGCCGAGCGCCCGAGGCGCCGACTTCCGGCCTTGTCCCGGAGGCTCGCCACTCCCCCGAGTAATTTCGAGGCTCCGCTGAATCCATCGTGTCACCCATTGCCTCAGCCACCTGCCAGGAATGGGTGATTGTCCGGGTGACGCGGGCCGACGGGCAGGTGAGGGTAGTTGACTTGTCCACCATACCGGGGGGGTGAGAGTTCGTCAGTGGACCGCCAGAGGCCGGAAGGCACGTAGCCGCAGGCTGTTGAGCACCACGAAGACAGAACTGAAGGCCATCGCGACACCGGCGAACATCGGATTCATGTAACCCGCTGCGGCGAAGGGGATCGCCACCACGTTGTAGAAGAAGGCCCAGAACAGGTTCGACTTGATCGTCGCCAGGGTCTTGCGGCTCAGGCGGATCGAGTCGACGGCGAGCATCAGGTCGGAGCGCATCAGCGTGATGTCGCTCGCGGCGATCGCCGCATCCGTGCCCGAGCCCATCGCAATGCCCAGGTCTGCCCGGGTGAGGGCCGCGGCGTCGTTCACACCGTCACCCACCATGGCCACCTGGTCATTGGCCGAGCCGCCGCCCTGCTGCGCCTGTTCCACAACGCGTACCTTGTCGGCGGGCAGCACCCCGGCATGCACCTCGTCGATGTCCAGGCCGTCGGCCATGGCATGGGCCGCGCGCTCGTTGTCGCCGGTGAGCATGACGGTGCGAAGTCCCATCTTCTTCAGCTCCGAGATGGCCCGCTTGCTGGTGGGCTTGATCGTGTCGCTGACGGCGATGGCGCCGCGGGCCCTGCCGTCCCAGGCCACCAGGATGACGGTGCGGCCGAGCTCAGATCCGGCCTCGAAGGCGCTGTCCAGCTCGCTCGGCAGCTCGATGCCATTGGCCTCCATCAGGGCGTGGTTGCCGGCCAGGGTGAGGTGCCCGTCGACGACGGCCTGCACGCCGCGCCCGGGCTGGTTGGTGAACTCCTCGACCGCGGGGGCGGGTCCCGACGTCTGGTTGCTGGCGTGGCGGTGGATGGCCTGGGCAATCGGGTGCTCGGAGTGGCCCTCGATGGCACCGGCGATGCGCACCAGCTCGTCGCGGTCGGTCCCGGGGGCGGCGGTGACTTCCGCCACGTTCATCTCGCCGGAGGTGATGGTGCCAGTCTTGTCCATGATGACGGTGCCGACCCGGCGGGCGCTCTCCAGCGTCTGCGGGCCGCGGATCACGATGCCCAGCTGGGCGCCGCGTCCGGTGCCGGCCAGCAGGGCCACCGGGGTGGCCAGGCCCAGCGCGCAGGGGCAGGCGATGATCAGCACGGCGACGGCGGTGGTGAAGGCGAAGGCGATGCCGGTCTTCATCACCAGGAAGTAGCCGATGAAGCAGGCCAGGGCGATCACCAGGACGATCGGGACGAAGATGCCCGAGATCTTGTCGGCCAGGCGCTGTGCCTGGGCCTTGCCGGTCTGTGCTTCCTCCACCAGGCGGCTGACCTGGGCCAGCTGGGTGTCGCGGCCCACGGCGGTGGCCCGCACCAGCAGGCGGCCGTCGGTGTTCATGGTGGCACCGATGACCGCGTCGTCGACGCCCACCTCGACGGGCACCGACTCGCCGGTGATCATGGAATTGTCCACGCTGCTGGCGCCCTCGACGACGACGCCGTCGGTGGCCACCTTCTCGCCTGGGCGCACGACGAAGACGTCACCCTCGGCGAGCAGCTCGATCGGTTCGAGCACTTCCTTGCCGTCGCGCAGCACGCGGACGTCCTTGGCCCCCATCTCCAGCAGGGAGCGCAGGGCGGCGCCGGCCTCCTGGCGGCTACGGGCCTCGATCCAGCGGCCCAGCAGCAGGAAGCTGATGATGACCACGGCGCTCTCGAAGTAGATGTTGCCGGCCGGCGACTGGTGGCCCAGGTGCAGCTCGAAGTCGTGCTTGTAGGGGATGTAACCGGCGTAGCTGAAGAAGAGCGAGTAGACGCTGTAGAAGTAGGAGGCCAACGTTCCCAGGCTCACCAGGGTGTCCATGGTGGCGGTGCCGTGGCGGGCGTTGACGAAGGCGGCCTTGTGGAAGGGCCAGCCGCACCAGAAGACCACGGGGGTGGCGAGGACCCAGCTGAACCACTGCCAGCCGGCCACCTGCATCGGCGGGACCATCGCCATCAGCACGACGGGGACGGACCAGATGAAGGAGCGGATCATGCGCAGCTTCAGGTCTCGGGCGTGGTCGACCGGTGGGGCGTCCGGAACCGGCACCGAGGCGCCGTAGCCGGCCTTCTCCACCACCGTGATCAGTTCCGGGACGGTGACCTCGGGCGGGGCCAGCAGGTGCACCTTCTCGGTGGCGTAGTTGACATTGGCGCGCACGCCGTCGACCCTGTTGAGCTTCTTCTCGATGCGCGCGGCGCAGGAGGCGCAGGTCATGCCCTGCAGGTCGAGCTCGATGGACTGGCGCTGGTCGGTGGTGCGTTCGTCGGTGGATACCTGGGCGGAGGTGGTCACTGTGGTGCTTCCTCGGAGGGTGGGTGGTGTCCGGCGCGCCGGAGTTTGGGATGGCGGGGCGCCGGACACCTGCGGGCCACCCGGGGGTGGCGGGGTGTGCGGCGGATCAGGCCTTGGCGACGGTGTAGTCGCCCGCCTCGGCGACGGCCTCGGTGATCTTGGCGAAGTCGACCTCGGAGTCGCTGGTGACGGCCATGGTGCCGCCGTCGAGCTTCACGTCGACGGACTGGACGCCGTCGAGGGCGCCGACCTCCTCGGTGACGTGGTTGACGCAGTGCTCGCAGGTCATGCCGGAGACGGTGTAGTTGGTGATCATGGTGTGCTCCTGTGGTTGGTGTCCGGGTGCGGACTGACCGGGGTCAGCTGCGGACCAGACGGGCGATCGCCTGGCTGGCCTCGTGGATCTTCTCGTCGGCCACGGCCCCACCTTCTTCGGCGGCGTGCCGCACGCAGTGGTTGAGGTGCTCGTCGAGCAGGCCGAGCGCGACGGATTCGAGCGCGCTGGTCATGGCCGAGATCTGGGTGAGGATGTCGATGCAGTACTTCTCCTCGTCGACCATCTTCTGCAGGCCACGCGCCTGCCCCTCGATGCGCTTGAGGCGCTTGAGGTAGGCATCCTTGTTGCCGATGTAGCCGTGGCCCTGCGAGTGATCCATGACACTAACTGTACCCCCCATGGGTATCGAGGCAAGTCGGGGAGTACCAAAGGATCGCGTCCAGGCGTTGTCCCCAGCCGGGGCCTGAGGATCTTCCTCCATCCACACACCCCTGTGGACAACTCCTGTGGACAACGTGGATGGGCCGTGGAAGGTGCACACCTCAGCTGGGAGTGCAAATGCCCTTGTTCACCTCAGTTGACCTTCGGAATTTGTCGATTCATGGCAAAAATCGCCATACCAGCTAGCCAACTGGTCTTATGTCGGGCGTCTGATCGAATCCGATTTCGTTCACCATCCGTTCTCCACAGGTGCACACTGTGCGTCCACACCTGTCCCCAGCCTGTCCACATGGGCTGTGGACAACTCGGTGGATGACCCACTTTGAGGGGCGCTGTCCACAGGGCTAGGTTGGGGGCGGCAGAAGTGTCGGCGCCGTCCGCCACACTGGTGGGACACGGACCAGGAGGCAGGATGAGCGAGCAGTACGACGGGCCGCGCAATGAGGGTGCGGGCGGCATCGACCGCACCCCGCCTCAGGACGTGGCCGCCGAGCAGAGCGTCCTGGGCGCCATGCTGATGAGCAAGGACGCCATCGCCGACGTCGTCGAGGTGCTCAAGGGACGTGACTTCTACCGGCCCGCGCACGAACTCATCTACGACGCCATCCTCGACCTGTACGGGCGCGGTGAGCCGGCCGACCCCGTGACGGTGGCCGACGAGCTGGGCAAGCGCGGCGAGATCCAGCGCGTGGGCGGCCACGTCTATCTGGCCGACCTGCTGGCGAGCGTGTCGATTGCCGCCAATGCCGGCTACTACGCCGAGATCGTGCGCGACAAGGCCGTCCTGCGACGCCTGGTGGAGGCCTCCATCAAGATCGCCCAGATGGGCTACCAGGGCCAGGGCGACGTCACCGACATCGTCGATGCGGCCCAGCAGACCATCTACGAGGTGAGCGAGGGCAAGACCAGCGACGACTACAAGCCGCTGAGCGTCCTGATCGAGCCGGCGATCGACGAGATCGAATCCATCGCCAACCGTGGCGGCGAGATGAGCGGCGTGCCCACCGGCTTCGCCGAGCTCGACGACCTCACCAACGGCCTCCACGCCGGGCAGATGATCATCATTGCCGCCAGGCCTGCCGTGGGCAAGGCACTGGCGCTGGACACCAAGCTGCCAACGCCCACCGGGTGGACCACGATGGGCGAGGTGCAGGTCGGCGACGAATTGCTCACCGCCGACGGCCGGCCCACTCGAGTGGTTGCCGCCACGGAGGTGATGGAGGACCGCCCCTGCTATCGGCTCACCTTCAGCGACGGCACCGAGATCGTCGCCGATGCCCAGCACGAATGGCCCCTGGTTGCAGGGGGTTCGTGCCTGACCAGCGAACTGGCTGATCAGTCCCCGCTCGGCATGTCGAAGGTCGGCACCCTGAACAAGTCCTTCACGGTGTCACAGGTCGTGGCCGTGAATTCCGTCCCTGTCCGCTGCGTGCAGATCGACGATCCCTCGCACCTGTACCTGGCGTCCGAGTCGATGGTCCCCACCCACAACTCCACCCTGGCTCTGGACTTCGCCCGCGCGGCGGCCATCAAGCACAAGCTGACCACGGCCTTCTTCTCCCTCGAGATGAGCCAGACCGAGATCGTCATGCGCCTGCTCTCGGCCGAGGCCCAGGTGCCGCTGAACCACATTCGTGGCGGCAAGATGACCGAGGAGGACTGGGCGCGCGTGGTGCGCAAGACGCCGATGGTCTCCGAGGCGCCCTTCTTCATCGACGACTCCCCCAACCTGACCATGATGGAGATCCGCGCCAAGGCCCGACGGCTCAAGCAGCGCCACGACCTCAAGCTGGTGATCATCGACTACATGCAGCTGATGAGCTCCGGCAAGAAGGTCGAGAGCCGCCAGCTCGAGGTCAGCGAGTTCAGCCGCCAGATCAAGCTGCTCGCCAAGGAGCTCGAGATCCCCGTGATCGCGCTCTCCCAGCTCAACCGTGGTCCCGAGCAGCGCACCGACAAGAAGCCGATGCTCTCCGACCTTCGCGAGTCCGGTTGTCTGACGGCCAGCACGCGCGTCCTCAGGGCAGACACGGGTGCCGAGATCACCATGGGGGAGCTCTTGGAGTCGGGCAGCACCGACATTCCCGTGTGGTCCATGGACGAGAAGCAGCAGCTTGTGCCGGCGACAATGACGCACGCCTTCCCCAGCGGGACCAAGCCGGTCCACCGGATGACGATGACCTCCGGTCGCACGATCGAGGCCACAGCGAACCACCCCTTCCTCACCTGGGGTGGCTGGATGCCTCTGGGGGAGCTGGCCGTGGGCACCCGTCTGGCAACTCCGCGCAGCAACCCCGAGCCGCTGTCCCCGCAGCACATGGATGAGGACGAGATTGTCCTGTTGGCTCATCTCCTGGGCGACGGACCCTTCGTCGGGCGACAGCCGATCCGCTATGCCTCCATCGACGAAGAGAACTTGAAGGCCGTTGGGGATGCGGCGTCTCGACGATTCGGGATCACCCCGGTGCGCGACGAGTACGCGGCAGCTCGCGTCACGACCCTCCGCCTGCCGGCGCCCTACCGCCTCACTCACGGGCGCCGCAATCCCATCGCCGCCTGGCTGGACGGTCTCGGCCTGTTTGGACTGCGAAGCCACGAGAAGTTCGTGCCGCCGTGTGTCTTCCAAGCACCCACCGAGCAGGTTCGCCTGTTCCTGCGGCACATCTGGGCAACGGATGGATCAGTTCGCTGGGACGCGACAGCGGGGCAAGGACGCATCTACTACGCCAGCACCAGTCGACGCCTGGTGGACGATTTGGCCCGTCTCCTCCTCCGTGTGGGAATCGTCGCGTGGATCAAGGTGGTGCGAAAGGCCAGCTGCCGGGATGACCACCACCTGATCATCAATGGCGCCGAACAGCAACGCGGCTTCTGTGAACTGATCGGGGTCCATGGGACACGTGGTGCGCACGCAGCCAAGGTCCTCGAAGAGCTGCGGAATGTGAAGCCCAACACCAATCTCGACACCATCCCGGTGGAGGTGTGGCAGCACGTCCGTGGTGAACTCGCCCTAGCAGGGATGACGCATCGCCATTTCGCGGCAGCGATGGGGACACAGTTCTGCGGTTCGACGCAGTGGAAACATGCCCCAGGCCGAGCCCGTCCGGCGCGGGTCGCCGCTGTCCTGGAGGACGCGACCCTCGCCGCGCACGCCGCCAGCGATGTCTACTGGGACCAGATCGCCTCCATCGAACCCATCGGTGAGGCGCCGGTCTATGACGCCACCGTCCTGGGCACCCACAACTTCATCGCCGACGGCATCGTCGTCCACAACAGTCTTGAGCAGGATGCGGACATGGTGATCCTTCTGCACCGCGATGACGTGTATGACAAGGAATCCAGCCGTGCCGGCGAGGCGGACCTGATCGTCGCCAAGCACCGAAATGGCCGCACCGACACCGTCGTGACCGCCTTCCAGGGCCACTACTCGCGCTTCGTGGACATGCAGCACTGAGCCGTCGATGTCTGTCGAGATTGTCGAGATGCAGGGAAGATTGCACACCGCCTCAAATTTGTTTCATATGAGAAACCTTAGAAACTGACCATTGGTTATTGCCCCTCTCTCCCACCACCAGGAGGCCCGCGATGGCGCCGACATGTCCCAGAGTTCCCGCAGAAACGCTGCCCCTGCCCCCGGCGCCGTGGGTGTGCCGCATCAAGACCACGAACTTCCGATCGAACTCAACGGCTGAGCTCCAACTAGTGCGGCGTGTCGTTAGTTCTTGAATGACTGGTGTTTGGGAGAATGGGTCATGGCCAATTCTCCTGCCCCGCCGTTGGGTCTGCGTGAAGGTGATCGTGCGCGGTTGGAGTCGTTGACGCGGTCGCGAACGGCGCAGGCGGGTGCGGTGATGCGGGCCAGGATCGTGCTGGCGGCCGCGGACGGCGTGGCGAATGAGCGGATCGCTGAGCAGCTGCAGGTGTCGAAGAACACGGTGCTGGCCTGGCGCAGGCGCTACGCCGAGCGGGGCATGGCCGGCCTGGCCGATGCGCCGCGCTCTGGTCGGCCGCGTCGGCTGGACCACCGAGCGATCGTGGCCACCACATTGATGCCGCCGCCCAACAAGTACGGCGTGACGCACTGGTCGAGCCGACTGCTGGCCGCCCATCTCGGCGTGGGCAACGCGACCATCGCACGAGCGTGGCGCGAGTACGGGGTACAGCCGTGGCGCAGCGGCACGTTCACGTTCTCCACCGACCCCGAGCTGGTCGCCAAGGTCACCGACGTCGTCGGGCTCTATCTGGCGCCGCCGGAGGATGCCGTGGTGTTGTGCGTGGATGAGAAGTCCCAGATCCAAGCCCTCGATCGCACCCAGAAGACGTTGCCGATGCAGCCCACCCAGATTGGCTATGTCAACTTCATTTGGCCCCGGGTTGTCGGTCTGGCTGGGCCCCGGTTGGGTGCGAGAAGCCAACCCAGAGTGAACTCCGGGCAGCTTATGGGGGGCAGTTCATGTCAGTGGTGTCGGCGCAGGCGCAGGGAGTTGGTGATGACGCTCACCGAACTGAGGGCCATGGCGGCTGCGGCGATCATCGGGGACAACAGCCAGCCGAAGGCGGGGTAGAGCACTCCCGCGGCGATCGGAATGCCGATGACGTTGTAGATGAATGCGAACAGCAGGTTCTGCTTGATGTTGCGCATAGTGTCGACGGACAGGTCGCGGGCCTTGACCAGGGCTGCGAGGTCGCCGCCGAGGAGGGTCACGTCTGCGCTCTCGATGGCGACGTCGGTCCCGGTGCCCATGGCGACGCCAACGTCCGCCCCGGCCAGGGCAGGGGCGTCGTTGACGCCGTCACCGGCCATCGCGACCGTGTGACCTTGCTCCTGGAACCGCTGGACGTGCCCATGCTTCTGATCCGGAAGCACGTCCGCGATCACCTCGTCGATGTGGAGCTCGTCGGCGATGGCGTGGGCGGTGGTGGCGTTGTCCCCGGTCAGCATCACGATCCGCATGCCACGGTGACGTAGGTCGTCGATGGCCTGGGCGGTGGTGGGCTTGAGTGGGTCGGCGATGGCCAGGATGCTTGCAGGCTGACCATCGACAGTCACGATGACGGCAGTGGCTCCTTGGCGACGGAAGGCGTCGATGTCGTCGGTCAGGGGGGTCGTGTCGGCATGCTGGGTCGTGAGGAAGGCAGGGCTGCCGACCATGACCTGGTGACCGTCGACCAATGCTTCGACGCCGCCACCCGGGCGGGCGGTGAATGCAGTGGCGGTCGGTACGGTGACGTCGCGTTCTCGCGCCGCGTCGACGATCGCGCGGGCCAAGGGATGTTCGGACCCGGACTCGACAGCGGCCGCCATGGCCAGCACGATCTCGGCGTGGTGGCCGGCGACGACCTTCTGGTCGACGAGGCTGGGATGGCCCTGGGTCAGGGTCCCGGTCTTGTCGACCACCAGGGTGTCGATCTTCTGCAGTCGTTCGAGTGCTTCGGCGTTCTTGACCAGGACGCCATCGCGGGCTCCGCGACCAACCCCGACCATGATGGACATGGGTGTGGCAAGGCCAAGCGCGCAAGGGCAGGCGATGATGAGCACGGACACTGCAGCAACGATCGCGAACGGTAGCCGGGGCTGTGGCCCGACCGTGGCCCAGACGGCGAAGGTGATCAGTGCGATGCCGATCACGACCGGCACGAACACAGCGGAGATCTTGTCGACGAGCCCTTGGATGGGGGCTTGGGAACGTTGCGCCTGGGACACGAGGTCGACGATGCGGGCCAGGGTCGAGTCGGCGCCCAGGCCGGTGGCCTCGATGACCAGGCTGCCGCCGCTGGTGATGGTGCCGCCGATCACACGGTCGCCGGGGTTCTTGTCAACAGGTACCGGCTCGCCGGTGATCATGGATTCGTCGACGTAGGCGTGGCCGTCGACCACGATGCCGTCTGCTGGGATCTTCTCACCGGGGCGGACCCGGCAATGGTCGCCGACCTGCAGGTCCGCGGATGGCACTTCCTCTTCTTCTCCGTCGGGGTTGATGCGGTGCGCGGTGGCTGGCGACAGGTCCAGCAGGGCGCGGATGGCACCCGAGGTCTGGTCGCGTGCCCGCAGTTCGAGTACCTGCCCCAGCAGCACCAGGGTGATGATCACGGCGGCGGCCTCGAAGTAGACGCCGACCCGGCCACCGTCATCACGCATGATGGCCGGAAAGATCCCCGGGGCCAGGACGGCGACCACACTGTAGAACCACGCGGCACCCACACCGAGGCTGACGAGGGTGAACATGTTGAGGTGCCGGCTGGCCACTGATCGGGCGCCACGTGCGAAGAATGGCCACCCGGCCCACCACACCACGGGGGTGGACAGCGCGAGTTCGACCCAGGGCACCCACGCCCCGACGGCCAGGGCCGGGACCATCGCCAGCACCACCAGGGGCAGGCTGAGCACGGCTGCCACGCGGAGACGGCGGCGCATGTCTGCCAGCTCTGGGTTGGGTCCGTCGTGGACGCCCACCGAGACCGGTTCGAGCGCCATGCCACAGATCGGGCACTCGCCCGGCCCATCCTGCCGGATCTCGGGGTGCATGGGGCAGGTCCATCCGCCATCGCGTGGGCCGGTGTCGGCCTGTGATGGCGGGGCGCTTTGCCCGCCGTGCTCTTGGTGGGCAGCAGTCTGCCCGGGGTGGGTGTGCTGGTGTGCTGCTGGCGCGGGGGGCTGTCCGTCCGGTTGGAGGAACATGCCGCACTTGGGGCAGCGGCCAGGGTGGTCACTGGTGACCTCGGGGTGCATGGGGCAGGTGAAGGAGTCCCCTTCAGCCGTGATGGGCTCGTCGGGTGGGGTAGGGCTGGTCATGGTCTTCCTCGTCCGTTGAGTGGTGGTGCTCTGTGGTGCTGGTGGGCGCGTGGTGCGAGGTTCTTGGCTCAGTGGTGATCGGCCCCGTGGTTCATCATCCGCATCATGAGCCACATCATCACTACGCAGCCGAGGGCGGGGATGACGGCGGCCATGACGCCGCCTGCGGCGAGGCTGGCACGACCTGTCCACAGGTATCCGGCCACGATGAGCAGCATCGGGGCACACATCAGCAGGTGCATCCAGTGGTGGCTCTTGCCGTGGCCTGTCATCTTCGGGTCGTGCCGGTGCTGCACGGGCTCGAGTACCGGGTAGGCGGCGGGGCGGGGAGCGTCGCTGTCACTGCGGTTGAGCTGGGTGGGGCTTGTGTACATGGTGGTCTCCTTCGTCGTGTGTGGCTGGCTGCCGTCACCATCCAGACTGTCGAGCGTCCATGAAGCTGGACCGGGGCAAATGATGAAGGTTTGACCAAGACGTCGGAGGCATGTGCGGGCATGCGGCGGTGCGGTTCCCGGGGTGACGCGGGAACCGCATCGGCGTGGGCTGGGGTCAGTAGCGCAGGCTGGTCATCATGCCAATCTCGGCGTGGTAGATGTTGTGGCAGTGCAGCATCCAGGCTCCCGGGTTGTCGGCCTGCAGGTCGGCCTCGATGGTCTGCATGGGCAGCAGCAGCACGGTGTCCTTGCGCAGTCCGTTGCTGCCCGGCAGGGACCAAGTGTGGCCGTGGATGTGCATCGGGTGGGCCATCATCGTCATGTTCGTCATCCGCATCCGGACCCGCTGCCCCGGGCTGATGGACAGGGGTGTGTCCTCACCGAACTTCTTGCCGTTGATGCCCCAGGCGTAGGGCTTCATCTGGCCGTTGAGCTGGACCTCGAGGGTCTGCTCCGGTTCCTTGTCGGGCAGCTTGGCTGCGTCGGCGGCGCGCAGGGCGGTGCCCAGGGCAGCCTTTCCTCCGAGTTCGGGGATTCGGGTGGTGGCCGGCGGAATGCTTCCGGCACCGGTCTTGACGATGGCGCGGGCGGGAGTACCGGTCTTGCCCTCGGGGGCGGCCTGCAGCACGAAGACGCCGTCGCCGACGGTGACGGTGGCGTCGATCCTTTCTCCCATGGCGAGGTAGATGGCCGTCGCCTCGACCGGCTGCACGGCGAAACCGTCGGCGTGGGTGATGGTGAGTCGGTGCCCGGACAGGCCGACCTTGAAGATCGTGTCGGCTCCGGCATTGATGAGCCGTAGCCGGACCTTGTCCCCGGGGCGTGCCGTGAGGGTGCGCGGTGCGGCCGGGATCCGGCCGTTGACGACGTAGTGCGGGTAGCTCACGTCTCCGGCATCGCCCAAGGGGGAACTGCCGTGGTCCATGCCTCCCATGTCGTGGTTCATTCCTTGGGACAGGGGGCCGCTGTTGGCCTTGAAGTCGGCGAAGATCGCATCCGGTGACTTGCCAACCCCATCGGTCCAGTCATCCAGGACCAGGACCCATTCCGCGTCGTGGTCGCCCGGATCGCGTGGGTCGTCCAGCACGAGGGGAGCGTACAGCCCCCGGTCGATCTGGACTCCGCTGTGGGGATGGAAGAAGTAGGTTCCGGCATGGGGTGCGACGAACTCGTAGGTGAAGGCACTCTTGACGGCGATGGGGTCCTGAGTGACACCAGGCACACCGTCGGAGGCGTTGCGCAGGGCAATGCCGTGCCAGTGCACCGAGGTGGCTGTGGGGAGCTGGTTGTCGACCGTGACCCGGAACAGGTCGCCCGCCTTGCCGCGCAGGACGTTCCCGTCGAGTTCGTCGGTGTAGGCCCAGGTCTTGGCCAGGACACCGCCCAGGTCCAAGGTGACAGGGCGCGGGGTCAGGGTGTGGGTGACGGTCGTCGCCCCGGCCGGGGTGGCGAGTGGTGTCTGGGTCGGGATGGCCCATGTGGCCGGGGTGGTGCTGGCCGGGGAGGGCTGCTTGGCGCCGCATGCAGCCAGGGCGCTGGTGGATGCCAGGCCGAGGCCGGCGAGCAAGGCCTGTCGGCGAGTGATCGTGTTCATGCCCACGACTCTTCCCGCCCCGCATTGTGACCGGGTCAGGGAAGTGTGGAGATTCGATCAAGACTTCGTGGCAGCACCAGGGTGAACGACGCACCGCAGCCCACCCCCGGACTGGCCGCCAGCACGTCGCCCCCATGTGCCCGGGCGACGGCTCTGGCGATGGTCAGGCCGACTCCGGTTCCGCCGTCGACGTCACGGACCCTGCGTGATCCTTGGTGGAAGAAGCGTTCGAAGACGTGGGGCACCTCACCGGAGGGTATGCCTGCGCCGGTGTCGCTGACCTGGATGGACACCGAGTCCGTGTCAGACCAGCTCGTCACACATACCTCACCCCCGCGTGGCGTGTGCTGGACGGCGTTGCGCAGCAGGTTGTCCAGGACCTGGCCGATGCGTGCAGGGTCGACATCCACCTCCACGGGGCAGTTGCCACGGGTCACCAGCTGGATACCTGCCTCGGCACAGGCTTTCGCACACGAGGTGACCGCCGATTCCACCAGGTCATCGATGCGGGTCAGCCGTAGTTCCAAGGGGATCCGCCCCTCCTCTGCCCTGGAGACCTCGGAGATGTCGGCCGCCAGCGCCGTGATGCGCTCGTTCTGGCGTTGGAGGACCTCAAGGACCTCCGGCCCATACACGGCGACTCCGTCCTGGAGGCTCTCGAGCGTCACCTGCGTCACGGACAGGGGCGTGCGCAGCTCATGGCCAAGATCGGTCAACATGCGTCGTCGGGTGGCCTCCGTGGCCGCGATCTGGGCCGCCATCCGGTTGAACTCATGGGCCACGGATTCGAGTTCGCGCCCCAGTGGCGGCATGCGCACGGGGTCGTCGTAGTTGCCGTGCGCGACCCTCTCAGCCCCCTCGGCCAGGGCATCCAGCCCTCGGATGAGGCTGCGGTTCAGCACCCATGACGTCACCGCCGCGATCATCATCGCGGCGGCAAGCCCCAATCCCAGGGAGGCCGCACCGGCGTCATGGAAGGCACGCTCGGCATGGTCCAGCACCATGGGCTGGGTGTGCCCGGCCTCGGCCATGTGCTTCTTGAACAACGGCGGGCCCATCTCCAGGGCGGTCAGGACCAGCGTGACGCTCATGGTGACCAGGACGGCGAACTGGGTCCACACCAGCCGTCGACCCCACGACAACCCGGGCCACAGCTCTGATGGCCGTCCTCCCATCAGCCTCGGCCCATCCGGTAGCCCACGCCCCGCACAGTCAGCACGTAGCGGGGATCGGCGGCCTCCTCACCCAGCTTCTTGCGAAGGTGTGCCACGTGGACATCGACCAGATGGTCGTCGCCGACCCAGTCCTCGCCCCAGACCATGTCCGTGAGCTGACGCCGGCTCAACACACGTCCGGGATGCGCGGACAGCGCCTTCAGCAGGTCGAACTCGGTGCGTGTCAGGTCCACCGCCACACCATCCATGAAAGCCTCGCGCGAGTCGGGATGCACCACCAGTTCCCCGATCCTGCGGGCGACGGATGCCGAAGCCGTGGATCTCGGGCGACGCAGCATCACCTGGACGCGTGCGACGAGTTCGCGCGGGCTGAAGGGCTTGGTGAGGTAGTCATCCGCGCCCACGGACAACCCGATGAGCATGTCCACCTCGTCAGCTCGCGCGGTCAGCATCACGACGTAGCAGTCGCTGAAGGTGCGCACCTTGCGACAGACCTCCACTCCGTCGAGGCCCGGAAGGCCGAGGTCGAGGATGACGACATCCGGCTGCTCCTCCCGGATCCGCGACACCGCCTCGTTCCCGTCTGCACAGGTGTCTGCGGCCATGCCGGCCCGTTCCAGGTAGTTCTTCACCGTGCCGGCCAGCACCGGTTCGTCGTCGACCACCAGCACCGAAGTGCGCGCCACATCGCTCATGGCTCCACCTCACCACGAGACCCAGCAGGCGTCACCTCGTCGGTTGCGAGGACGGGGACATGTTGTGGTTCATGCTGCCCATGTCGTGGTTCATGCCGGACATGCCACCCATGTCATGGGTCATGACGCTCGACGACGTGTCACCTCCCAGGACTGCCGGATCGACCATCCCGAAGATCATCGCCACGTGGGCCACCACGAGGAAGGCCGCCACCATCGCCACGTGCATCCGCAGACGGTTCTCACTACTGCGGCCCAGGACCCCCGCCTCGAGGAGACTGATCACGAGCATGGGCAGGCCACCGACCAGGTAGCTGAGGACCGCGATGACATCAGCCGGGCCGCGCCATCCCCCATTCATGGTCAAGGGCACCACCGCGTGGACCATCAGGTGCGTCCCGATGAAGACCCACACGGGACCGGCGAGCAGGCCAGCAGCCCGACTGAGCCTCGCCACCCACGGGGCTGCGGGCCGGTCATTGCGGCGCCCCAGCAGCATGACCAGTTCCGTGATCGCCAAGGTCTCGGCCAGGATGACCGGGAGGGCCATGAACAACAGCAGGTTCCACGGTTGCCGCACCGCGAGAAGTTCCATGTAGTGGGTCATCGCCATGCCAGCCATGCCCGAGCCAGCAGTCAGGTCGGGCACGGCCAGGGCCAGCCCGACCGCGGCCACGCTGGCAATTCCCAGGAATGCGAGGGACCCACGAGCCAGGGATGAGGATTCATTCGTCGTCATGCCGCCAAGCCTCCAGGCGGCATGTCGAGCCACGAGCAAGACAGTGTGAAGAAATGATCAAGATCCACCGCGAACACCGGCTGTCACCCACCTCCCCCGTCCGGACCATCGATGCCCCGGACCTGTGCAATACCCGCAGTGGCACAGAAACCCACCAGAAGTCGACCGGCACTCGGTTCGGCCGCCTCTCTGCCGGGGAGCGTCCGATTAACGGTGTAAGTGGCGGTTTCGTTACTGGTGGGTGCTGGCCGCGGGCATGCGGTCAGCGAAGGTGGTG